>DAOTGT010000114.1:0-10750 GCA_035447285.1 Candidatus Competibacter sp. | reverse complement strand
GCTTCATCGGGGTTCACGTCCTTGCGCGGTTCCTTGCCGAAAAACTCGCGCACCTTGTCCTGCACCTTGGGCATCCGGGTCTGACCGCCAACCAGCAGCACGTCGTCGATCTGGCCGACGCCCAGTCCGGCGTCCTTCAACGCCGTCCGGCAGGGACCGATGGTTTTCTCGACCAGATCTTCCACCAGCGACTCCAGCTTGGCGCGGGTCAGCTTCAGATTCAGATGCTTGGGTCCGCTGGCGTCGGCGGTGATATACGGCAGATTGATCTCGCTCTGCTGGCTGGAAGACAGCTCGATCTTGGCCTTCTCGGCCGCTTCCTTCAGCCGCTGCAGCGCCAGCGGATCGTTGGCCAGGTTGATGCCGGACTCTTTCTGGAACTGTTCGATCAGGTAATCGATGATGCGCTTGTCGAAATCCTCGCCACCCAGGAAGGTGTCGCCGTTGGTCGAAAGCACCTCGAACTGCTTTTCGCCGTCCACTTCGGCGATCTCGATGATCGAAACGTCGAAGGTGCCGCCGCCCAGATCGTAGACCGCGATCTTACGATCCTTGGCGCTGGACTTGTCCATGCCGAAAGCCAGCGCCGCCGCCGTCGGCTCGTTGATGATGCGCTTGACTTCCAGACCGGCGATGCGGCCGGCGTCCTTGGTGGCCTGACGCTGACTGTCGTTGAAGTAAGCCGGTACCGTGATCACCGCTTCGGTAACCGGATGGCCGAGATAATCCTCGGCGGTCTTCTTCATCTTCATCAGCACCCGCGCCGAAATTTCCGGCGGCGCCATTTTCTTGTCGCGCGCCTCGACCCAGGCATCGCCATTGTCGTTCTTGACAATTTTGTAGGGCACGAGGTTGATGTCTTTTTGCACTTCCGGCTCGTTGAATCGACGGCCGATCAATCGCTTGACCGCGAACAGGGTATTGTGCGGATTGGTGACCGCTTGGCGCTTGGCCGGCTGGCCGACGGTGATTTCACCGTCTTCCATGAAGGCGACGACGGACGGCGTGGTCCGGTCGCCCTCGCTGTTTTCGATCACCCGGGGCTTACCGCCTTCCATGATCGCCACGCAGGAATTGGTGGTGCCCAGGTCGATGCCGATAATATTGCTCATGATTGTGCTCTCTTAATTCAGGGAATTCGGTTGGTTGAGCCTTGCTTGCCGTTGAATGTGGGGCCATCCGGTCGGATTTTCAATGGCACGACGCAGAGGAAGAGGACAAAGGCGCTTAACCCGCCGGCCGAGGCACGGCCTGGGCAACGATCACCTTGGCGGGGCGAATCAGCCGCTCGTTGAGCAAATATCCTTTTTGCACGACCTGCACCACAGTGTTGGGCTCGGCCTGATCGGTCGGCAGCATGGCCATGGCTTCCTGCTGGCCCGGATCGAACTTGGCGCCAAGCGGATCCACCTCGCGGGCGCCGAATTTCTCCATCGCCGTCGTCAATTGCCGCAGCGTCAGTTCGACCCCCTCCCGCAGCTTGGCGATATCCACGGCGTCGCTGGCCGCCGCCAGCCCCAATTCCAGACTGTCGCGTACCGGCAGCAACTCGCCGAAAAACCGCTCCAGGGCAAACTTATGGGCGTTCTGCACTTCGCGCTCGGCGCGCTTGCGCAGGTTCTCCATTTCGGCGTGCGCGCCCAGATACAACTTCCAATGCTCGTCGGCCTTGGCTAGTGCCTGGTCCAACTCGCGCTGCAACCCTTCGAATTCCTCGTGGCTGATCGACAGTTCGGCCCCTTCCTCCTCGACAGCCAGCGTGGTTTCCACGGACGGCTGGGTATCGGCCCCGGCGACATCCGGGCGAGTGGGGGGAGATTGCTTGGGTTCAGTTGAGCTCATCGAACGGGTTCTCCATCACTAGGTGGCAAGCGGTCGGGCGTGGCAGTCGCCCCTGATGGCGGAGAATCTGGGGTTGGATGCGGAAAATTCAAGAGCGCCGATCACTGAAACAACCGTTTTCCCGCATTCAGTCGCGTTGTCCGTCCAGCACCTCGGCCAGCAAACGAGCGGTGACGTCCACCACCGGAATGACCCGGTCGTAGGCCATGCGCGTCGGACCGATGATGCCGAGCACGCCCAACACCTGGTCGCCCGAACCATAGGGCGCCGTCACCACGCTGCATCCTTCCAGCACGCCGCAGCCGGATTCCTCGCCGACGAATATCTGCACGCCACCGGCATGCAGGCATTGATCGAACAGATGCAGCAGATCGCTTTTCTGATTGAAGGCTTCGAACAATTGCCGCAGCTTGTCGAGATCCGACAGGTCGGCATACTGCATCAGGTGGGTTTGACCGGCCACCACATAATCGTCACCTTCGGGCGTGGTCTCGAAAGTCTGCTCCGCCATCTCCATCACGGTCTGCATCAGCCGATCGAGATGGTCGCGGGTCTCGCGTAGTTCGTCGAGCAGGGTTTTCCGTACCTGCTGGATGTCCCGGCCGCCAAACTGCGCGTTGAGATAATTGGCGGCCCGCTGCAATTCCGCGGCATCGTAGGGGCGCCGGGTCTGGATGATGCGGTTCTGCACTTCCTGACCGTTCAGCACCAGGATCGCCAGCACCCGGCGCTCGGACAGTGGCAGGAATTCCACTTGGCGCAGGGTCATGGTCTGACGGCGCGGCAGCATGACGATACCGGCCAGCCGGGTGACGCCGGACAGCAGGTCCGACACCGAGCGCGCCAGTTCGGTGCCGCTTTGCGTCGGCTGGTCGATCCGCCGGCGCAGCACCTCGATTTCCCGCGAGTCCAGCGGCTTGACCCGCAACAGGGTGTCGATGAAGAAGCGATAACCGCGCGCGGTCGGCACCCGACCGGCCGAGGTGTGCGGCGCACGCAGATAGCCCAGCTCTTCCAGGTCGGCCATAACGTTGCGCACGGTGGCGGAGCTCAGATCCAAGCCGGCGTCGCGCGACAGCGTGCGCGAACCAACCGGCTGGCCGTCGCGGATGTAGCGCTCGACCAGAAACTTCAGCAGGTGCTGGGTGCGCTCGTTTAGGGCGGGATGGCCCGCTGGCGTGGGGTCCGAAATCTGCATGCCGACACCTGATTGTTTTTATTAGCACTCCTCACCTCAGAGTGCCAACGGAACCTAGCAATTCCCTGTCGAGGTGTCAAGCTGTCATGCTTGGCGTGCATTCTTCTACAATGATAATTTGCTCTCTTTAGATCACTCAGTACGGAACGATGCCCATCCCTGTCTTCCACACCATTGGTCTCATCGGCAAGTTCGGCGACCCTAACGTCGCGGGTGCACTGAATCAGATTGCCGCCCACCTGCTTCAACGCCAATTACGGGTGCTGCTCGACGAAAGCTCGGCCCAATTGATCCCGGATAGCGGCTTGGAAGTCGCCAGCCGCGCCGCCATCGGCGAGCAATGCGATCTGGTGGTGGTCATGGGCGGCGATGGCACCATGCTCAACGCCGCCCGTTCGCTGGTGGACTACGATATGCCGATCCTGGGGGTCAACCTGGGACGGCTGGGGTTTCTGGCCGATGTTTCCCCCAGTGAAATCCCACACCGGCTGGACGGCGTGCTGAACGGCCAGTTCCGCGAAGCCCGCCGCCTGCTGTTGTACGCCCAGGTCATGCGCGACGGCTGCATGATCGGCGAGGCGGACGCCTTGAACGATGTGGTGATCCATAAGCGCGATGTCGCGCGAATGATCGATGTGGAGACCTTTCTGGACGGACGGTTTCTGAACACCTATCGCGCCGACGGCCTGATCATCTCCACCCCGACCGGCTCCACCGCCTACGCGCTGGCCGGCGGCGGGCCGATTATCTATCCGGGCCTGGAAGCCGTGGTACTGGTGCCGATCTGCCCGCACACCCTCACCCATCGACCGATCGTGGTCGGCGCCGACAATGTCATCGAAGTGGTGCTGAACGCGGCCAACACCATCAACACGCAGGTCACCTGTGATGGCCAGGTCAGCTTGCCGCTGGAGCGGGGCGACCAGATCGTGATCCGCAAAAAGGAACGCAAGGTGCGGCTGATCCATCCCATCAGTCACGATTATTTCAAGCTGCTGCGCGCCAAGCTGCGCTGGGGCCTGAGTCCGGAAGCCTCGCCTTTCGTCTGAGGGTCCTTCCACCATGCTGATCCAATTGTGCGTCCGCGACTTCGCCATCGTCGAGCAGTTGGAGCTGGAGCTGGCGGGAGGCATGACCGCGGTCACGGGTGAGACCGGCGCCGGCAAATCCATCCTGGTGGACGCCATCGGCCTGCTGCTGGGCGATCGGGCCGATAGCGGCGTCATCCGCCACGGCGCCGGGCGAGCCGACCTCAGCGCGGTGTTCGACCTGAGCCAACTACCAGCGGCGAGCGCCTGGCTGCACGAACACGATCTAGCCGGCGAGGGCGACTGCCATCTGCGACGGGTGATCGCCGGCAGCGGCCGTTCGCGCAACTACATCAACGGCGTGCCGCAACCGGCCCAGGCACTGCGGGAGCTGGGCGAGCTGCTGGTGGACATCCACGGCCAGCATGAACACCAGTCGCTGCTGCGGCGCGAGGCCCAGCGGCAATTGCTGGACGACTACGCCGGCAATCAAACCTTCGTGGCGGAACTGGCGGAACGTTACCGCAATTGGAGCCAGTTGCGACAGGACTTGCGCGCGCTGCGGCAAGCCAGCGGCGAGCGCGACGCCCGGCTGGACATCCTGCGCTATCACCTGCGGGAGCTGGTGGCGCTGGATCTGGCGGAGGGCGAAGTAGCGGAACTGGAGCGTGAACAGCGACGGCTGGCCAACGCCAGCCAGTTGCTGGAAACTGGCCAACGCTTGCTGGGCTGGTTGACCGAGGGCGACGGCGACGCCATGGCCGACCGGCTCGGCCAGAGCCTGCGCGAATTGGACGCCCTGAACCGACTGGACCCCCGGCTCGCTCCGGTCAGCGAGCTGCTCAACGCCGCGCTGATTCAGGTTCAGGAAGCCGGCGGCGAACTGCGCGGCTACGTGAGCGATCTCGATCTCGACCCCGAGCATCTGGCCCGAATCGAACAGCGGTTGGCCGCCGCCCTGCAACTGGCGCGCAAGCATCGAACCGCGCCCGAGGAACTGCCGGCGCTGCGGGCGCGGTTCGAGACCGAACTGGATCGCCTCGAACACAGCGAAACCCGACTGGATGAACTCCAGCAAGCCGTGAAAGCGGCGCGGGCCGTCTACCAGGAACAAGCCGACCGCTTGAGCGAGCGGCGCACGGCTGCGGCGCGGGAGCTGGGCGAACGGGTCTCCGGGGCGCTGGCCGAACTAGGCATGCCGGGTGGTCGTTTTCACATCGCCCTGGAACGGCAGGATCAACCCGCGCCCGGCGGACTGGAAACGGTGGAGTTCCAGGTCAGCGCCAATCCTGGCCAACCATTGCGGCCGTTGGCCAAGGTCGCTTCAGGCGGCGAGCTGTCGCGCATCAGCCTGGCAATCCAGGTCATCACCGCCCGCGCCGCCCGCATCCCGACCCTGATCTTCGACGAGGTCGACAGCGGCATCGGCGGCGGGGTAGCGGAAGTGGTCGGCCGGCAATTGCGGGCGCTGGGCGGCAATCGGCAGGTACTGTGCGTGACCCATCTGCCGCAGGTGGCGGCACAGGCACATCAGCATTTCAAGGTGGAAAAACAGACCGACGGCGCCAGCACCCACACTCAGGTGCTACCGTTGGATGCTAGCGCGCGGGTTGCGGAAATCGCCCGGATGCTGGGCGGGCTGGAGCTGACCGCCAGTACGCTGGCGCACGCGCGGGAGATGGTGGAGTACGGTACCTCATCGCGCTGATCGCCATGCCACGCCCTGTCTCCCAGCCGCGGTAACGTCAATGCTCCCCCCGCTCCGCCGTCGGCTCGCTATCTTCGCCATCCGGGGCGGGGACGTGTTGGCAATCGGCGCGGGTGCAGTGGCCGTAGAGAATCAGGCAATGCTCGGCCAGCTCGAACCCGAGCCGCCGGGCGATGGCGTGCTGTCGCCGTTCGATTTCCTCGTCGCAAAACTCCTCAATCCGCCCACATTCCAAGCACACGATGTGATCGTGATGATCGCCCTGGTTGACCTCGAAAACCGACTGGCCACCTTCGAAATGATGGCGCTTGACCAGACCGGCCGATTCGAACTGCGTCAGCACCCGATACACCGTCGCCAGGCCGATCTCCTCGCCGGAATCGATCAGCGCGCGATAGATCGTCTCGGCGCTCAGATGAGCGTTTTCCTGCTGCTGCAATATGTCGAGAATCTTCATGCGCGGCAGCGTGACCTTCAAACCGGCCTGTTTGAGTTCTTTCGATCCCATGTGGAACACTCTCCAGGATTGCGCTTGCCTACAGGTTGCCGATGTACGCTATGATGTCTTCAGTTCCAAGCAACCTGGATCCTGCCTTCCATGCTTCACAAGTCCTTGCGCGCCACCGGCATCCTGCTGCTCGTCCTGACCGCCGGTTGCGGATCTTATCTACCTAGTTTCTATAACGTTCCGGTTCGTCAAGGCAATTACCTCGACTCGGAGATGGTCGGTCACCTGCACCCTGGCATGACCAAGACGCAGGTGCAGCGAATCCTGGGCACGCCGCTGATTACCGATCCGTTCCACCAGAACCGCTGGGATTACTATTACTACTACAAGCAAGGCCGCCAGATCGATGATCAGCGCCACATCACGCTGTACTTCAGCGGCGACACGCTCGACCGTATCGACGGCACAGTGGACTAACCGGCTTTCGGCTCCAGATCGCCGCCGCCCTTGCCCATGCGCTTGCCCTCGGCGGCGCGCCGCTTGCGGACCTCCTTGGGATCGGCCAGCAACGGCCGGTAGATCTCCACCCGGTCGTCGGCGCGCACGGTGGCCGCAAGTTTGCCGAGCTTGCCGAACACCCCGACCTTGGCGGTATTGAGCTGGATTTCCGGGAATCGTTCCTGGATTCGCGACTGAACGATGGCTTGTTCCAGTGTAGCGCCTTCCGGCACCTCGACCGAGACAATGGCCTGTTCGTCGGGACGAGCGTAGGCGACCTCGACCCGAATCAGCTTCGGCTCAGCGTTTGCCATACAGTTCCATTGCGCGCCGGCAGAATGCGTCGACCAAGGAGTTGGCGATTTGCTTGAACACCGGCTCGACCGCGATCCGCAACAGATGACTGGAGAATTCGAATTCCATGTCCAGGGAAATCTTGCAGGCGTCGGCCCGCAGCGGTTCGAAACGCCAGTAGCCTTCCAGCCGCTTGAACGGACCTTCCAGCAGGCGGATGTCGATCATCTTGTGCTTCTGCGCGCGGTTGATGGTGGTGAAGGACTTGTGCACGCCACCCTTGACGATCTCGATGGTGGCCCGCACTTCATCCTCGGTACGGCTGGCGACGCGGGTGGAGCGGCACCAGGGCAAAAATTGGGGGTAGGACTCAATATCGTTGACCAAGGCATACATGTCGGCCGCCGAGTAGAGGACCAGGGCGCTTTTTTTGACAGTCGCCACGACTCGATCTCCATTGCGGCATGATCTAATTGTTGTTGGACTCCAGCCGCGCAAGTTTGGTTGAATCCGCGCTTATCCTCAAGCATCGCGTGCCGGGCCACGGGCGCCGGCGCGGTCACATGGTCCCGTCATGAGCAAAAAACCCACTCCAGGCAGCAAGCAAATCGCCGGCAACAAGAAGGCGTATCACGAGTATTTCGTCGAGGAACACCTTGAGGCCGGGCTGTCCCTGCAAGGCTGGGAGGTGAAAAGCCTGCGCGCCGGCCGCGCTCACCTCAAGGAAAGCTACGTCCTGCTGCGCGAGGGCGAGGCGTTCCTGTTCGGCTGCCATATTTCGCCGCTGACTTCGGCCTCCACTCACGTCCAGGCCGATCCGACCCGCACCCGCAAGCTGCTGCTGCACAAGGAGGAGATCAGTCGGCTGATCGGCTCGGTCGAGCGCAAGGGCTACGCGCTGATTCCGCTGGCGATGTACTGGAAGCACAACCGCGCCAAGCTGGACATTGGCTTGGCGCGCGGCAAAAAGGAATACGACAAGCGGGCGACGGAGAAAGATCGCGACTGGGAGCGCGACAAACAGCGGCTCATGCGGGAACGCTAGGAACTTATCGCCGTCCGCGCTATTCTATTGGATTGTACAGGGGGCGATCCGGTTTCGACGTGGATTGCAAAACCCAAGGCGCATGTCGAGGATGCAGCTCGCCTCGTTAATCAGGCTGCAAATCATAGTTGCCAACGACGACAGCTACGCTCTGGCGGCCTAAAGCCCGCTAGCCTCTGACCGGAACTTGCTTGTGAGGTCCGGAGCCTTTCGGGGCGCTCAGGGGTCGACCAACACAAGCTCGCGCCCAACCTGTCCGGGGGAAAAGACGCTAAAACCTAACCGGAACCGCCGTTCGCCACCCTGCCGGTCGGGAGACGAAAGGTTAAAACAAAGACCAGGCTAAACATGTAGGGCCAAGGGCGGAGGATTTGCGGACGGGGGTTCGATTCCCCCCGCCTCCACCAAACTTTAGTTTCAACCCGTTTCACCTAGCACCATAAGCCCGCGCGGCGCAAGGCTTCGCGGGTTTTTTGTTGTTTCATGGCGTCCCAAACGATTTCACCAAATACCGTGTATAATGACGGTACTTTTGACGGTATCACTATTTTCATACCTCTCAGATACCGTCAAATCATCTCGAATCCCGCATGGCAGCGAGCTTGCTTCCAAAGGCGTTCAACCCTCGAATCCACGGGAGCCCACATGCTGAAAAATGCCTTGAATGATGTTGCCGTCCGCAAAGCCAAGATCAAGGACAAGCCATACAAGTTATCCGATGGACGCGACATGTATCTCTTGGTCAACGAAACCGGCAAGTATTGGCGGCTGGATTATCGTTTCGACGCCAAGCGCAAGACCCTGGCGCTGGGATGTTACCCGGATATTTCGCTGGCCAAGGCGCGGGAACGGCGCGAAGAGGCACGGCAACAAATCGCGACCGGTACGGACCCGGCTCAGCTTCGCAAAGCACTGAAACAAGCAACGAGCGAGCGACGGGCGAACAGTTTCGAGGTGATTGCGCGAGAGTGGCACAACAAACGCGCATCAGGCTGGACGGCTGGACATGCCGATAGAACCCTCAAGCGGCTCGAACGCGACGTATTTCCCTGGATTGGTGGAACGCCGATCCGTGACGTAACCGCCCCAAAACTGCTAGCCGTGCTGCGGAGGACCGAAGACCGAGGCGCTTTGGAAACCGCTCATCGCGTCTTGCAAATTTGTGGTCAAGTATTCCGGTACGCCATTGCCGCCACCCGCGCCGAGCGGGACATTTCCACTGATCTGAGAGACGCATTGCCGTCTTTTAAGAGTGGGCATCATGCCGCGATTACCGATCCCAAGCAGATAGGGGGCTTACTCAGGGCGATAGACAGCTATGGCGGTTCGTTCGTAACAAGGTGCGCTCTGCGGCTCGCGCCCTTGGTGTTCGTTCGCCCGGCGAACTGAGACAAGCGGAATGGTCAGAATTCGATTTTGAAGCGGCGCTGTGGACGATCCCGGCGGAACGCATGAAGATGGGCGAATCCTTACTAATCCCTCTGGCAACGCAAACCGTAGCGACCTTACAAGAATTGTTTCCCTTGACCGGGAACGGCCAGTATCTCTTCCCCAGCCCCCGAACCCATACCCGCCCGATGTCGAACAACGGCATTTTGTCTGCCTTGCGACGCATGGGATACGACAAAAACGAAATGACTGGCCACGGGTTCAGAGCAATGGTCCGCACCGTGCTTAATGAAATTCTGGGGTTTCGCCCGGATATCATCGAACAGCAACTGGCCCATGCCGTGATCGATCCCAACGGCCGCGCCTATAACCGAACCACCCACATTGAGGAACGGCGGCGCATGATGCAGGTTTGGGCGGATTGGCTCGATGATTGCCGGGTAGGTCCGCAGCGCCACCCCGATCAGTTTCCACCTCAGTAACGCGGGTAACCCTTTTTATCGTTCATCAAAGTGCTGCATGGCGAAATTGCTTGCTCAAAAATCTTCACGTTTAAATAACCTGTAAATGGCCTGTAAATGGTTTTTAAATGATCTTGACACATGGTTTGATAAGTCGGTTCACGTAAAAATCCGATCCCATAAATCCACTTGCAAAAATCAATAAATCATGCTTAATCTTCACTTCATGCAACTGCATCCAGTTGCAGCAGGTTTTGTTTCCAGCCGCGCCTAGCTTACGCGAAGCGAACCCCGGCCCCTTTCACCGGTTGGCGCGGCACCTATCATGAAAGGGAACTGCGCAAGGAAGTTCAGCATGAGCGATTCTGACAACATCATTCCATTTCCTAGACAGTCAAAAACAGCTTTCGTCAAATCTGAAAAGACTTATGTACGCTCGAAAGAGGTCAAAATTGTTAAAGAAAAAGACCCACCGAGGTGGACAGAGATTCAAACTCCGCTCACGAAAGAGCAGAGAAAATACCTCAATGATTTGATGACTGAATTGGTCACAACGAGCAATCTTGCAAAAAAACCAATCGCTTATGAAAAGGCTTGGATCTCGCTTTACGATAATGGTCTAGATGGGGCAGTAAATGGCATAGGGCAGATCGAGCAAAGCGAGCTTGAACAATGTGCTTCATATACCCAACAAAGAATCAGGGCACTTGAAACCATTGGAAACAAGCGTGTAGCCCTGTAAAAGTGTGGTATTTTCATTAAGAAAGCAGCCTTGCTGTTGAGGCATGAGGCTGACCTTTGAACTTATTTTTAGGCGGTGGCGTTTTTTTAGGACCGCG
>DAOTGT010000113.1:6513-10760 GCA_035447285.1 Candidatus Competibacter sp. | reverse complement strand
CGCCAGTAGGCCGGATCGGCCATGCCGCGAGTGCCGGCATGCGTATTCTCGTCCTTGCGGTAGCCCACCCGGTACAGCACCAGCTTGCTCACTCGTTCGGGATGGTGGATAGCGAGCCACAGCGCCACCGCCCCGCCCAACGAAGACCCGACCAGATGCGCCCATGGCAATGCCAGTTCATCCATCAACTCCAGCATCGCCCGCCCCATGTCACCGACGATCAGCTTCTCGGCGACCATCGGACTGCGACCGTGACCGAGATGATCGGGCACGACCACTCGAAAATGGCGGGCGAACAACGGGATTTGCGGCGTCCACTCCGCCCCGCTCATCCCGCCGCTGTGCAACAGTATCAGCGGCTCGCCTTGGCCGCTTTCGGTGTAGTGCAGAGTCGCCATGCCGGCATCCTCCATTCGGTGGTCGACACGGCGATTATAGCCACCCTTGGCCACTTGCCGGATAATGGCATGATTCGACTCAGGAGAACGGTCCATGGCGATGACATCCCGCAGCCACCGCGCGCTCGGCCCGCACGGCTTCCACCGCGTTCACTACACCGAATGGGGCGACCCCGACAACCCCAAGGTGTTGATCTGCGTCCACGGTCTGACCCGCACCGGCCGCGATTTCGATTTTCTGGCCGCCGCGCTGGAGCATGAGTATCGGGTGATCTGCCCGGATGTGGTCGGCCGCGGCCAAAGCGACTGGTTGAACGACAAAAGCGATTACACCTATCCGCTCTACGTCAACGACATGGCCATGCTGCTGGCGCGGATCGACGCCGAACGGATCGACTGGGTCGGCACCTCAATGGGCGGGCTGATCGGCATCTTCCTGGCCAGCTACGCCGGTTCGCCGATCCACAAGATGGTGATCAACGATATCGGCCCGCGCATTCCCGCCGCCGGCCTGCAGCGGGTCGCCACCTACGTCGGCCAGGTGGTGACCTTCGACAGCATCGAAAAGATGGAAAAATTTCTGCGCACCATCGCCGCCACCTTCGGCAACTTGATCGACGAACAGTGGCGACACATGACGATCCATAGCTCCCGGCAATTGGAAGACGGCCGCTACACCTTCGCCTACGATCCTGGTATCGCCGAAAACTTTAGAACGTTGGATTTGAAGGACATCGACCTGTGGTCGATGTGGGACGCCATTCGCTGCCCGACCCTGGTCTTGCGCGGCGAACACTCCGATGTGCTGGATCACGCGGACGCCGTCACCATGACCGAGCGTGGCCCCAAGGCGAAACTGATCGAATTTCCCAGCATGGGTCACGCTCCAGCGCTGATGGCCGACGACCAGATCGCGGTGGTGCGCAACTGGCTTTTGGCGGATTGAGGCGTGCCGTGGCGCATTGCCAGCATTATTTTCCCCGTCTTTGCCGCCGCCGGCATCGGCTGGCTGTACGCCCGTTGGAAGCGACCGGACCTCGCCAGCCTTAACCAGGTCAACATGGAGGTGCTGGCGCCACTGCTGGTGTTCTGGGCACTGGCCGCCAAGCCCTTCACCGCCGCCGAGTTTCTGGACCTGACCCTCGGCGGCGTGGCGGTGGTGCTCGGTTCCGGCCTGCTGCTGCTGCCGTTGGTTCCGCTGCTGCGGGTCCAGGCCAAGACCTTCCTGCCGCCCATGATGTTCACCAACACGGGCAACATGGGCATCCCGCTGGCACTGTTCGCCTTCGGGGAGCCGGCGCTGCCGGCGGCGATTCTGCTGTTCATCGTTGAAATGGTGCTGCATTTCACGGTCGGGCTGTACATCCTCGACCACCGGACCCGACCATGGGCGCTGTTGCGGATGCCGATCATCCTGGCGCTGCTGGCTGGGCTGGCCTGCAATCGAGGCGGATGGATTCCGCCGGCCCCTCTGCTCGACACCTGCCGGCTGTTGGGCGAGGCGTCGATTCCGCTGATGCTGTTCGCGCTGGGCGCGCGCTTTTCCGAAGTCGGCATCGCCGACTGGCGGATAGGGCTGTGGGGCGCGGTGCTGTGTCCGCTGGCGGGCGTTGCCGCCGCACTGCTGGTCCGGCCGTGGCTGACGCTGTCGCCAGTGCAGGACAGTCAGTTGTTGCTGTACGCCGCCCTGCCGCCGGCGGTGATGAACTACCTGCTCGCCGAACGCTACGGTCAGGAGCCGGAAAAAGTGGCGACCTTGGTACTGCTCGGCAACCTAGGCAGTTTGATCGCGGTACCGGCGGTGCTGTATTTCACCCTGCCGTAGCCCTGGGCGAGATCGATGAACCCGCGCTTCTCCTCACGCGACAAAGAACAGAATCGTCACGTAATGACTGACGCTACCGGCCAGCACAAACAAATGCCAGATGCCGTGAAAATGCCTGACCTTCTCGTCGAACACGTAGAAAACCAGGCCACCGGTATAAAACAGGCCGCCCGCCAACAGCCAAGCGAAACCCGCCCCCGGCAGCGCTTGCAGCAAGGGTTTAAGCGCCACCAACACCAACCAGCCCATCAGCACATAAACCACCAAGGACAGGACGCGATTGCCTTTCTGAGGCAACGATTCCAGCACGACCCCCAACACCACCAAACCCCAAATAATGCCGAAGATCGTCCAACCCCAACCACCACGCAGGGTCACCAAGGTAAAAGGGGTATAAGTGCCGGCGATCAGAAAATAGATCGAGTAATGATCCAGTTTGTGAAAAAACCGCTTCGCCCGACCGCGCAGGCTGTGATACAGCGTGGAAATCGTGTAAAGCAGAAATAGGGTGGTTCCGTAGATGCTGAAGCTGACGATCTTCCACGGATCGCCCTGCCGCGCCGCCACCACCACCGCCACCACCAAACCCGCCAGCGCCGCCACCGCGCCGATCAAGTGGCTGATGCTGTTAAAACGCTCACCCTCGTACATGCACACCACGCCTTGTGACCATCCCGCAAGACTCGAAACCACACGGCATGCCGGTCTGCCGCCGGCTAGCCATCACCCACTACCCGATCGATGCCTCGTACCCATGGGCATGCATATCATGCCCGCAAATAACTTCAACCACCCCTGCTCCCGCCACGTTTGCGCCGCGTTCCACTCTTGACCACCGTCTCCCGCAGTCGCACCGCCCCCACCTCGCCGATACCTGCTTTCCGGCCCGCCTCGGTCAGATAAACCCGGCGGAAGGGAATCACCTTGCCGTCGCGGCTGAAGGCATCCTCCCGCAATTCGAGCAGACCGGCACCGGCCATCGCTTCCAACAACCGTTCGAATCCCCGCCGCTCGACCTGCCCCGCCATCAACCTTTCGCACAACTGCCGAGGGGTTTGACCTTCGTGCCAGCGTAGCGCGTCCAGCACCTGCAGGACTCGCTCGCTCTCGACGCGGTTCAACCGGCGGGTACGCCGGACCACCGCCGCCTCCGGCGCGCACACGTCGCAGCTCCCGCACGGTTGGTCGTCGTCCCGATCGCCGAAATGCCGCACCAGCCGCACCATGCGACAACCGGTCGCCTGGTCGGCAAAATCCAGAATCTGCTTCAACTCGTTCAGCTTGTGCTCGCGTTGCCGCTGGTAGGGTTGGCGCCAACCCTCCTCGCCGCGACTGAGGTTGCCTTCGATATCGCGCCGGGCGCCGCCATGCACCAGCAGTTTTTCCACGGCGGCCTCGAACTCCTCCAGCGCCATGCCCGACCGGTCGCGCAACGACACGCGGGATTGGAAATCGTCGCCGAGCACCTGAAAGATCACCATCAGCCGTTCCGTATCGGGGTAGCCGCGCCGGAAAAAAAACTCGTGAGTGCGCAGATCGGCGTAGGAATACAGCAGGATGGCGCGGGCGGGCCGGCCGTCGCGCCCGGCGCGGCCGATTTCCTGGTAATAACCTTCGACGCTGCCCGGCAGAGCGGTATGAATCACGGTGCGGATATCCGGCTTGTCGATGCCCATGCCAAACGCGATGGTGGCGACGATCACCTGCAAGCGACTGGCGCTGAACAGTCCCTGCACCCGCTCGCGCTCCTGCGGCGTCATCCCGGCGTGATAGGCGGCGGCCGGATAATCCGCCCCCAACTCCAGCGCCAGCAATTCGGTCTCCTTGCGGGTCGGCGCGTAGACGATGGCGGGCCGCCGGCCCGGATCGGCCAGTACCCGCCCGACCGCCGCATGCCGGTCGGCCACCGACGTTTCCACCGTCTCGACCGCCAGATTGGCGCGGCGGAAGCCGTGGATGTAGCGCGTCGCCTCCGGCATGTCGAGCTGGCGCACGATGTCGTCCTGCACCAGCACGGTGGCGGT
>DAOTGT010000113.1:0-6413 GCA_035447285.1 Candidatus Competibacter sp. | reverse complement strand
CCTCCGGCATGTCGAGCTGGCGCACGATGTCGTCCTGCACCAGCACGGTGGCGGTCGCGGTCAGCGCGATGACCGGCGCCGGCCGCAGCAGGGGCAGATGCCGACCCAGCATCCGGTAGTCCGGCCGAAAATCGTGGCCCCATTGCGAAATACAATGCGCCTCGTCGACCGCGATCAGGACCGGCTTGCGCTTGGCCAGCATTTCGGGAAAACCGGGCACGCTCAGCCGCTCGGGCGCAATGAACAGAAAATCCAGCTGGCCCCGCAAATACTCGACGCAGACTTGGCGCGACACCACCCGGTCACGACCGGAGTGAATGCGATCGGCCCGCAGTCCCAGCTCGCACAACTTGGCAACCTGATCTTCCATCAAGGCGATCAGCGGTGAAACCACCAGCGTCGTCCCCGCTCGGGCGATGCCGGGCAACTGAAAACACAGCGACTTGCCGGCACCGGTCGGCATCACCAGTAACACGTCCCGACCCTCGGTCACCGTTCGGCACACCTGTTCCTGGTACGGACGAAAGGCTGACCAGCGAAACTCGCTCTGCAGCAACTCCAGCAAACGGTCCACCGGCACCGGTTCTCGCCGTAACGCGGTTCCTCGACTCTCCTCTTCTCCATGAATGGAGAGGGCGTTGGAAGGCGAGGCCGGCCGCGCCACCGTGAACGCCTGGACCACTGCTTCACCGACATAGCCGGCGATGGCGGCCATGAAACCGTCCAGATCCGCTTCGCCACGCTGGATACGCTTCAGCCGCGCTTCCCACTCGCCGGTCATGACCGGACTTTTGATCGGTGGCCGCACCGCCTCGATCAGCCGAATGCCGCGCTCGGTGGCGTTCAGCGCCTTGCCGTCGCGGGTCAGATACCGACGCTTGAGCAAAGTTTCGATGATATCGGCGCGGGTGGCCGGCGTGCCCAACCCGCTGTCCTTCATCGCCGCCGACAGCTCCTTGTCCTCCAGAACCCGGCCGGCGGTTTCCATCGCGGTGAGCAAAGCCGCCTCGGTCAGGCGCGGCGGCGGCCGAGTCTGCTTGGTCAGCGCGCGGGCGTCCAGCACCCGTTGCGGCTGGCCTACGACCAGCCCCGGCGGCAGGTTTTGCTCGGCCTCGTTTTCCTCCTTCTCCGTCGCGGTGGCGGCTTTGGCCTTGCGTTTGCCGGCCGCTTTTTCCGTCGCCAGCGCGGTTCCCACCTCCAACACCTTCCAACCGACCCGCTCCACCGCCGTGCCAGTGCTGTGATAGCGATCGATCACGGTCGCACCGTCCGTTTCGACCGTGGCGATCGCGGTGATCAGGGTGGTCACCGCCCAAAGATGGTCGTCGTGCCAGGCCATCAGCAAGCGACGGCAGATCAGCTCGTAAATCTTCCGTTCGTCGGCGCTCAGGGTGGTGCGCGCCGGTAATGAAGTGGGAATGATGGCATGGTGATCGGTCACCTTGCCGTCATCGACGAAGCGTTTGCCCAATGGCTGCTGGCCGGTGCCGGGCGCCAACCGATCCTGGTAGGGCGACTGAATCGCCGCCACCACCGCGCCCAGCGTCGCCGCGACCGCGCTGGAGAGATGGCGACTATCGGTGCGCGGGTAGCTGATCAGCTTGTGCTGCTCGTATAGCTTCTGGGCGAGGTCCAGCGTGGTCTGGGCACTGAAGCCGTACAGTCGGTTGGCATGACGCTGCAATTCGGTCAGATCGTACAGCAGGGGCGGCACGGCGCGGCGGGTTTCGGCGGCACGGGATTCGACGGTGGCTTTCCCCGTCCGGGCGCGGGCGACGATGCGGGCGGCTTCCTCGCTGTCAGCGGGCAGGCGCTTGACCTTGGGTTCCGGGCGTTCGCCGCGAAACCAGGTACCCTGGTAGCATTGTTCCCTCTCTTCCGATCTCCCCTCTCCCACGAGAGGCGCGGGGAGCAAAGGCGTGAAGGTCGCCACCACCTCCAGATAATCTTCCGACACAAAGGCCCGAATGGCCAGATCTCGTTCCACCACCACCGCCAGCGTCGGCGTCTGCACCCGCCCGACCGATAGCGCCTCGTCACCCGGTGTGCCGCAGGCCAAGGTATAGGCCCGCGACAGATTCATGCCCACCAGCCAGTCGGCCTGACTGCGGCCACGGGCGGCGGCGGCCAGCGGCTCGAATTCGCGACTATCGCGCAACTGCTGAAAACCCTGGCGGATGGCATCGGGAGTCAGCGAAGAAATCCACAGCCGGCTGCACGGCTTGCGACAACCGGCGGCTTCGTAGAGATAGCGGAAAATCAACTCGCCTTCGCGGCCAGCGTCGGTAGCGCAGATCACCCGCTCGATGGCTTCGTCGTTGAGGATGCGGCGGACCGCCTCGAACTGCTCGCGGGTTTGCTCGCCGACCACTAGCGACCAACGCTCGGGCAGCAATGGCAACAGTTCGCGCCGCCAGCGCTTCCAGGCTGGATCGATCTCATGCGGCTCGGCCAACCGCACCAGATGGCCAATCGCCCAAGTGACGACATAGCCGTTACCATATAGGAAGCCTTCGCCGCGCTGGCGAACCCCCAGCACTTTGGCGATATCTCGGGCGACAGAGGGTTTTTCGGCAACGACCGCAATGCTCACGAATGGCGCTCAGTCCGTCAGCGCCGGCTTCCAGGTCCACTGTTCGCCCGACTCCGCGCCGATCGCGGCCCGCCAGCTCGACTCCAGATTTTCCCCGATTCGCTCCACCACCGCGCCGTCCAAGCGGTTTTGCTGGACGAAAGCCCGCAACATTTCCAGAATCCGGGCCGGAGACAGCGGCTGCCGGTAAGGCCGCTGTTGCGCCAGCGCCTGAAATACATCGGCCACCGCGATGATCCGCATTTCCAGGGTTAACGCCGCGCCCCCGCAATGGAAGGGATAGCCCTGGCCATCGGGCGTCTCGTGATGGTAGGCAGCCCAAATAGCGATATCCTCCAGACCGCCGATGCCACGCAAAATCTGATAAGTCTCAAAACTGTGGCGCTGGATCATGGCTCGCTCTTCGGGAGTCAGCGGGCCGGTTTTTTCCAGAATCTCGTCCGGCACCTGCAACTTGCCCAGATCATGCAGCAACCCGGCGATCTCGATTTTCTCGCAAGTCTCGGCCGGCAAACCGGACCGTTCGGCCAGCAAGCGCGCCAGCCGCGCCGTGCCCAGGGAATGCTCCATGGTGTACGGGCTCTTGGCGTCCACCACCCGGGCGAACAGCAGCGCGAGTTGCCGCAGCTCGGAGAAATTGATTGGCACCAGATGGGATTCCTGCTCCCGTTCATAGATGAACCGGAGCAGATGACGCGCCTCCAGACTGAGCCAGAATGCCTCGCTGGCGGACAGATTCATGAACAGCGTCACCAAATCCGGCGCGAAAAAGGAACCGCTTAGCCGCCAGATCGTATCGCGGATAACAGGTCGAGCTAGCAACAGATCGCGCTCATAGTGCGGGATGGCCAACGCGTCCACCCGATCGGCCAGATAGATCAGGTTGGCCAACCGGGCGGTCGTCTCGGGGACCTTCAGTGCGGGGAAGGCATCCCAATGGGTGTGATGATAACGAATCAGAGGCGCCAAATGAGCCAACGGCGCAAATGGGGCAAGCAGTTCTTCGCCCTGGACACCGTGGTATTCCGCACCCTCCCAGTCCAGTTCGTTGATCATTCGCCGGCGTAGAGTCGTGGATGAAACCGCGCAGTCGTGCAGCAACCCTGCGTGAAGCAGACTTTCCAGCTCCGGCTCGCCCAAACCGAGCGCGTGGCCGCATTGCATCGCCATGAACCCGACCCGCTTGCTGTGGAACACCTCGTCCACGCCGACCAGATCAAGGGTATCCGACAGCGCGTGAATGGCCTGACCGAGATTGATGGTAACGTTCATCGATCTGATTTCTCGCTAAAAAGCCCTACTCTACTAGCGGGCGGGCGGATCGGGGTGTTTAGGTTGATGCCGAGGGTATTTTCAGGATACAAAAAGGCTCATGATTGCAGCGTGATCGTTCTCGTCCAACTGTCGGTTCACGCGGCCTCCACCATCATTTGCATCATTTTCGCGGCATTCGGCGTTCGCACCACGCCGCGCTCGGTCACCAACGCATCCACCAGTTCGGCCGGGGTCACATCGAACGACGGATTCCATGCCTCGGCGCCAGCGGCGGCGACCAACTGGCCGGCCAAAGTCAGTAACTCCCCGGGCGGGCGCTGCTCAATGGGAATCCCCGTGCCGCTGACCAGGTTCATATCCACCGTCGAGGCCGGCGCCACCACCATGAACCGCACACCGTGATACCGTGCGGCCACCGCCAAGTGATAGGTACCGATCTTGTTGGCGACATCGCCGTTGGCGGCGATCCGATCCGCCCCGACAATGGCCCAGCGCACTCTGCCCTCCCGCATCAGCGCCGCCGCCGCTCCATCCGCCAGCAGCGTCACCGGAATGCCATCCCGCACCAGTTCCCAGGCGGTCAGACGAGCGCCCTGCAACCATGGCCGGGTCTCGTCGGCGTAAACCCGCTCGATCAGACCCGCCGCATAGCCCTCGCGGATCACACCCAACGCCGTACCGTAACCACCGGTGGCCAGCGAGCCGGTATTGCAATGGGTCAGCACCGCCCCGCGCTCGCCCAGCAACGCCGCCCCCAACTGCCCCATGCGTCGGTTGGCGGCGAGATCCTCTTCGTGGATCGCTCGCGCCTCGGCCAACAACGCCGCCACCGGATCACCGGATGAGCGAGCAATCGCCCGCTCCATCCGCCGCAGCGCCCAGAACAGGTTGACGGCGGTCGGTCGGGCCGCCGCCAGCGTGGTGAGATCGCTCCCGACCGCTGTTCGCCATCGCACCGCATCCTCGACATATCGGGCGCGGGCGGCCAATACCACGCCGTAGGCGGCGGCGATGCCAATCGCCGGCGCGCCGCGCACCACCATGTCGCGGATCGCCTGAGCCACGTCCGCCGCGCTCGTCAACCGCTGGTAGCGTTCCACGGTCGGCAGCAGGCGCTGGTCCAGCAACTCCAGGGCATCTTCACGCCAGACAACGGCGCGCACGGCGTCATAAGCATGCGGCATGGCGAATTTCGATCCGGTTAACAACCCAGGTAGAGCGTACAAAGGCAAAGGCTTTTAAACTGTGCATAAAGGCTGTTGTTGCTTTACGACAAGCCCAATTTTCCCCAGCTCGCCACAAAAAATCCCTTGCCTAGCAGCCAAGATAGCGCGCAAAATTAGGGCATTTATTGTTGGCACAACATTTTTTGCAATTCTGACACAACGTTGTATCATTACACGCCATGGCCGGCCGGTTTGTCGCGCGTAGCGGTTGCCGCTCGGGTATACTGGTCAACGAAAGATTGTGATTCGAACGAATCGCGGTCCCTGCGACCTGAAGGCCAAACGTGCCGTGCACAGAATTTTTCATGCCTGCTTGGGAGATTATATCGATGAAAGTGAAACTGCATAAGCTTAGCTTGGGCTTGGCTACCTCAATGGTATTGTTCGCCGCGCTGCCCGCGCACGCCCAGCTTAACAAATATGGCTGCATCTATGCCGTTGACCCCTACGGCAAGATCGTCAAGGACCCCTACGGCAACTGCATTCGCACCCCGTACTGGACCGCCGAGAAGAACGTTCCAGAATGCGGCGCCGTGGCGGTGGTCGAACCGGCCACCCCGGTTGTCGAAACCCTGAGCCTGGGCGCGGATGCCTATTTCGATTTCGACCGGGCCGACCTGAAGCCCGCCGGTCGCGCCAAGCTGGACAAGCTGGTCACCGACCTGCGCCGGGTCTCGTCGGTCTCCTCAATCGAAATCGTCGGCCACACCGACAGCAAGGGCACCGAAGCCTACAACTACCGGCTGGGCCAGCGTCGCGCCGACTCCGTGGCCAGCTACCTGACCGCCCGGGGCGTACCCAGCTCCATCATCTCGACTCGCAGTCGCGGCGAACTCGACCCGGTCGCCCCCAACACCCTGCCGAACGGCAAGGACAACCCCGCTGGCCGCGCGCTGAATCGCCGCGTGGTGATCACCGTGACCGCCATGGAACACGTTATCAGCCAGTAGTAAGCTGCCCGCGTTTTTCGGCCTCCAGCGCCCCGGTTCGCCGGGGCGTTTTTTTGCGCTGTCCCGGTTCGCCGCTAAATCCGCCATCATCGCTCGGAGAACCCCGTATGCCGCAAGCCATCTCCGCCCTGCTCAACGCCCGCTGGATCGTTCCGGTCGAACCGGAAGGCCGGGTTCTCGAACATCACACCATCGCCGTTCAGAACGACCGCATTCTCGCCATCCTGCCGCGGGATCAGGCAACGGCCCGCTTCAGCGCCGAGGCGTGTCTGGACTTCGAAACGCACGTTCTCATCCCCGGTCTGGTCAACACCCATACCCATGCCAGCATGACCCTGCTGCGCGGACTGGCCGACGATCTGCCGCTGA
>DAOTGT010000112.1:0-10997 GCA_035447285.1 Candidatus Competibacter sp. | reverse complement strand
GGTGACGCGGCGCTCCAACTGGCCTTCGTTGAGGACTTGCGCGCCGATCATGTGCATGATGTCCTGCACGCGCGGTGCGATCAGGTCGCGTTGCCAGGGGATGCAACCCAGCAGCTTGAAGGTCTCCGGCCAGCGTCGGGTACACTCGGCTTGCAGATCGGCCGCGTGACCCTGGTCGGGGATATCCTCGGCGCGACTGAAATCGAAGCGGATATGGCCCGTGGGATCCACCGGCGCGTCCAGTAGGTTGACGATGCAGCCGATCATCCGTTCGTGACGGATGCCGCCGTAAGCCTGGGCCACCACTTCCACCAGTTCGGCAACCTGGCGCGGGTTGTCGCGGCCGGGAGCGGCGACGATGATGATCCGGGCATCCAGGCTTTGCGCCATCTTGGCATTGAGATGGGTACCGTAAGACCGTTCCTCGGTATCCACCAAGCCTTCGACCACCACCACGCTGGCTTTCTGGGCCGCGCGCTCGTAGCGGGCGATGACCTCCTCCAGCAGGATGTTTTCCCGATCATGGCCGAGCAGGTTTTCCGCTTCGGCGGCCGGCATCGGTTCAGGCGGGTTCAGGCTGGTGACGGCGCGCGCCAGCCGGGTCGAGCGTTCCGGTCCGGTGTCGGTGGCGTGCGGTTGGCCGATGGGTTTGCAGAAACCGACCGGAATGCCCTTGCGATCGAGCGCATGCACCAGGCCCAGGGCGACGGTAGTCAGCCCGACGCGTGGTTCGGTGGGGACGACAAGAATTGCGATGGCCATGACCATTCCCTCGTGGGCGTAGCGATGTTGCGATGCAGCATAGCATGGATCGGCCTGGTCGTGAGTATCTGGCGCGGCTTGAAGAAAACAGGATCGAAGCGTGGGCGCGCTCGGATCCATGCGCCGCAAGGGGCGGGGGTCAGTGGATTTTTTGGTCCAGCCGAGTGGCCAGTTCGCGCAGTTCCGGGGCGATTTCGACCGGATAGGGCGGCGGTTCGCCGTGACCGGCGCGCAGGGCGGGCGGTAGCGCCGCCAGTTGCATGCGTACCCGATCACGAATGATGTCCAGCGGTTCCGACGGTGCCAGTCGGTGGCCGTGTTCCATCACCTTGACCAACAAGGGTTCGCCCGTTCGCGGCATATCCTCCAGCCCCAGGCAGTCGCCGGTCAGCGCACCGTTCGCCGTGCGTTGCCGGTAGATCTGTTTACGGCCGGGCCAAGTGGCCTTGCCCTCGGAACGCTTGCGTCGGGGTAGGCCGGCATATTCCTGGAGCTTGTAAACCAGATCCAGCGTCGGGGCGTCGGTGGACGCGTCCAACCGGGTACCGATGCCGAAGCCGTCGATCGGCGCCCCCGCGGTCAGCAGTTCGCGCAGGCGGTATTCGTCGAGATCGCCGCTGGCCAGGATGGTGACTTGCGCCAGGCCACCGGCATCGAGGATGCCTCTGACCCGGCGGGCATGTTCGGCCAGGTCGCCGCTGTCGATGCGCACGCCCCTGATCTGGATGCCGCGCTCGCGCAGATGGGGAGCCAACGCGACCAGCTTGCGAGCGGCGGTCTCGGTATCGTAGGTGTCGAGCAGTAGCACCACGTTGCCAGGCTGCGCGGCGGCGAAATGTTCGAAGGCGTCTTCCTCCCGGTCATGAGCCTGGATCAGCGAATGCGCCATGGTGCCGAACACGGGAATATCGAAGCGCATGCCGGCCAACACGGTGGCGCTGCCGGCAAAACCGGCCAGATAGGCCGCCCGGGCGGCGAACAGGGCCGCCTCGGCGCCGTGGGCGCGGCGCATGCCGAAATCCACCAGCAGTTTGCCGGGCGCGGCCAGCACGCAGCGGGCGGCCTTGGACGCGATCAGCGTCTGATAATGGAGCAGGTTGATGAGCCGACTTTCCACCAGTTGCGCCTCGGGCAGCGGAGCGACGACCCGCAGGATCGGCTCGTTGGCGAAGAACGCCGTGCCCTCCGGCAGCGCATGCACCGAGCCGGTGAAGCGAAAATCTTCCAGCGAAGCCACGAATTGCGGGCTGAAGCCGCCGTGGTCGGCCAGCCAGTCCAGTTCCTCGGTGGCGAACCGCAGGTTTTCCAGGTAATCCAATGCCTGCTCCAGGCCGGTGGCGAGCAGGAATTCCCGCTCAGAGGGTAGCCGGCGGGCGAACAGTTCGAACACGGCTGTTTCCCGCATGCGTTCGGCATGGTAGGTCTGGAGCATGGTCAATTGGTAGAGATCGGTCAGCAGTACGCTGTTTGCGAGGTTCATGAGCTTGCCTGTGGTCGAGGTTTCGGCTGATGCCGCTATTCAGCCGAACAATTGTCGGCCTTGGGGTTGGCGAGGCCTACGATCCCCCTGCGTTCGGTAGCGTCAGGGTTCGAATCAGGTCGGAGAGCGAGTCTGCTTCCAGTTTTTCCATCACCCGCTTACGGTGGATTTCCACTGTGGACAGACTGATGCCGAGTTCGGCGGCGATCACCTTGTTGTACTGACCGGCCGCCACCCGCTCCAGGATCTCCCGCTCGCGTGGCGATAGCCGTGCCAGCCGTGCCGCCGCCTCGCTGCGTTGGGCTTGGCGGCGAAGCTCGCGGGCATCACGTTCCAGCGCTTCCCGGATTCGTGCCAGCAGCACTTGCCCCTGAAACGGCTTTTCGATGAAGTCGAACGCGCCGGCTTTCATCGCCCGGGTCGCCATGGGTATGTCGCCGTGGCCGGTCATGAAGATGATCGGAATGTGATGCCCCTGTTCCTGCATCTGCTTTTGCAGATCCAGGCCGCTCATGCCCGGCATGCGCACGTCCAGCAGCAGGCAGCTAGGTCGACAGATGCCGTCGGATTTGAGGAAGTCGGTGGCGCTGGCGAAGGATTCCACGATCAGCCCGGTTGCCCGCAACAGCAGGCCGACCGCGTCGCGTACTGCCTGGTCGTCGTCGATGAGAAAAACGGTGGGAGCGATTTCGTTCATGCGGGCACGGGCGATTGTCGGTGGTGAGTGTACACCGGCAGGCTGAAATGGAAGGAGACCCCGCGATCGGGCTGATTGGGGGTGGCCCACAATTGCCCGCCCTGGGATTCGATCAGCGAGCGACTGACCGATAGCCCCAGTCCCATGCCTCCGGACTTGGTGGTGAAAAAGGGTTGGAACAATCGTTCGAGCGCTTCCGGGCTGAAGCCTGGTCCGGTGTCGTGAACGGTGGCGAGTACGGTACCCGTGTCGAGCGGCGCCGTCCGTAGCAGTAGCTCGCGTGGCGTGTCGTCCGCGTCTTGCATGGCCTCGATGGCGTTGCGCACCAGATAGAGCACCACCAACTGGATTTGCATGTCGTCGGCCAGGATGGCTGGCAGCGGTTCCGTCAGTTCCAGTCGCACCGTGATATCGGCCTGGCGCAGCTCTAGTTGCGCGTAGTGCATCACCGCGCGGATCAAAACATTGAGATCGACTTCGGTCTGAGCGGCCGGGTGTTTCTGTACCAGCCCGCGCAGGTGGCGGATGATGCCGCCGGCTCGCAACCCCTGATTGACCACTTCCTCCAGCGTACCGGTCAACTCGCGGGGGTCGGCGGTGTCCTCTCGCAGCAAGGTCAGGCATGCCTGGGTGTAAGCCACGATGGCCGCCAGCGGTTGGTTGAGTTCGTGAGCCAGGTTGGAGGCCAACTCGACCGCCAGGCTGAGCCGCGACATCTTGGCCAGCTCCACTTGCTGCCGTCGCAATTGGTCCTCGGCCAGCTTGCGGGTGGTGATGTCCTCGGCCAGGCCGGCGATGCGGTACACATGATCGGTCGCGTCGTGGATCGGAAAGCCGCGATCCCAGATCCAGCGGACCGCGCCGTCCGGGCGCACGATGCGGTACTCTTCGTCGAACCGGCCCGATTCCAGCTTGGCGGCGTGCGCCGCCTGAATGCGCGGGCGATCGTCGGGGTGGACGGCTTCCAGCCAGTCCAGTGGGCGTTCCTGAAAATTGTGCACGGCGCGTCCCCAGATCTCCGCGTAGGCCGGGCTGACGTACAGCAGCCGTTCTTCCACGATACCGTACACCCAAAATACCTCGCGGATGTGCTCGGCGAGCTGGCGAAAGCGTTCCTCGCTGTCGCGCAGGGCGATTTCGGTTTGCACGCGGGCGGCGATCAGCCGTTCCAAGGTCCGATTGGCGGTCACCAATTCGGCGGTGCGCTCTCGCACCCGGCATTCCAGCTCGTCGCGGGTGCGCCACGCCTGTTCCTCGGCTTGCTTTTGCGCGGTGATGTCGCGGGCGATGCCGATCACGCCGATGATGCGATCGTCGGTGTCCCGATAGGGCCATTGGGTCGATTGCAAGATACGCCGGTCGCCGCCGATGTCGAAGGTATCTTCGCGGTTCAACAGGTGGCCGTTGGCGATGACTTGACGGTCCGATTCCATCAGTTTCAAGGCCATGTCGGCGGGGAACAGCGCGCGATCGTCCTGACCCAGACATTCGGTCAGCGGTTTCCCGACCAGGCGCGCGCCCGCCGAGTTGAACAATAGGTAACGACCGTCGCGATCCTTGATGAAGGCCACGTCGGCGATCGTCTCGATGAATTCGGCCAGCCGCGTGTCCTGGACCAGATGGGCGTGGTGCGCCGTTGCGACATGGACGCTCAGCAGGCGGTACAGCAAGCCGCCGCTGGCGGCGATCAGCAGGGCGTTCGCGAGCGGCCCCAGCGTGGGCGACAACTCCGCGCCGGCCAACCAGGCGCTCAGCAGCGGGTCGCCGCCCAGCACCCAAAGCAAGCCGCCGCCGATGTAGATGGCGGTCATGAGCGCGGGATCGGCGATGAAACGGCGCCAGCGCATACGCCGCGAGTCCGACGGCGGCGCGGCCGATTTTTCCGAGACCGACAAGGCCTGGGTCCGGTCTCGGAAGCTGCCGTGGGGAGCGGCTTTGTTGGAATGCGCCATGGTGTGGTTTTCCGGCGGGACTCCCGTGGGTTAGTAGAGGGTCACTTCCACCCGTTCGGGGCGATGGAGCCGGGTGGCGGCGGGCAAGGTAAAGTGGAAGGTGGCGCCGGCGCCTCGATTGGGCGTGGCCCATAGCCGGCCGCCGTGAGCTTCGACGATGGATTGACTGATCGACAGCCCCAGACCCAGGCCGTCGGGCTTGGTGGTGAAAAAGGGGTGCGGTAACTGTCTGAGCAGGTTTGGATCCAGGCCGGGACCGTTGTCCTGAATCGCAAGCTCGACGCCATCCGGGCCGAGGTGGGCGGAAAGGAGGATGGCGCGTGGGCCGTCGACCGTGCCCGTGGCGTCCACCGCGTTGCGCACCAGATTGAGAATTACCTGCTGGATTTGCAGGGGGTCGGCCAGTACGGGCGGCAAATCCGGGCCGATGTCTTGACGGAGATGGACATGATGGCGGCGGGTTTCCATGTCCAGGAAGTCGGCGATATCGTCGAGCAAGGCGCTGACCCGCACCGTGAGGTATTGCGGTTTGCTTTGGCGGGCGAAATGGCGGACCTGCTGGATGATGGCGTGGGTCCGGGTGCTTTGCGCGGCGATTTTTTCCAGCGTTTCCCGCAGTTCGGCCGGATCGATCGGGCCGTTGCGCAAGCGGGCCAGGCCGGTCTCGGCATACAGGGAAATGGCGGTGATCGGTTGATTGATCTCGTGCGCCAGCCCGGAGGCCATTTCGCCCAGGGTGTTGAGGCGCGAAGCGTGGGCCAAGAGGGTCTGTTGCCGCTGGGCGGTCGCCGTCATCCGCTCCTGTTCGAGGGCGCTGCCCACCCAGCGGGCCATGAGCTGGATCAACTCGCGGTCCACGGTGGTGAACGGCGCCGACCGAGGCCGGAAGCTGGAGAAGTTGAGCGTGCCGTAGACGTGCTCGCCGACCCGGACCGGTACGCCCAGATAGGCTTCCAGTTTGAGTTTCAGGTAGCAGGGATGCCGGCACCGGTCGCTGGCCGAGGCGTGTTCGAAGCCCAGCGGTTCCTGGGCGCGCAGGGTATCGCGGCAGTAGGTGTCGTCGAGAGCGAAGATATCTCCTGGGCCGATTTCACCGCCGGGCGTGATGGCCTGGACGATTTCGTAGCGATCGGCTTCGACATGCGACAGGATACCGATCGCCAGCCCGAAGCGCTGGCAGCCCATCGCCAGCATGGCTTGGACTTGGTCGATGGGGTGGCGGCGTGGGGTGGAAATGACCTCGTACAGCTCGCGCATGGCCTCCACGCTGCCCCGCAGCGCCGCCTGTTGCTCGGCCAATTGCTGGTTGCCGGCCTCGGCCTGTTCCTTGGCGGCGGCGAACGATTGAGCCAGCCCGGCGTTTTCCAGCGCCAGCCGTAGCGAACGGACCAGCGTCTGGTGGTAGTGCTGGGCGGTGCCCAGCGCCAGCAGCAGGTACAGGATGCCGGTGGCGCCCATGGTGGCGCGCAGCGGGTTGTCTTGCAGCAGCAGCCAGAGTACCGGCGGCAGGCTCAGCGGCAGGGCGTAGGCCACGTAGGTGACCAGCACCGGCGTCATGGTCAGCACGCCGCCCATCAGCACGCCGCCCAGCACCAGCGCGGTGAAGCTTTGGTACACCAGGGACGGCGTGAGGATCAGCAGGACGATGCAACCGCCCCAGCAGACGCCGCTGGCGGCGCAGGCCCAGGTATAGCGCCTGGCCCAGCGCTCGGTGTCGATGTCGGTGTCCGCATCTCGGCGGCGGAAAGCGGCGATCAGCGCCAGCCGAGCCAGAACGGTCGCTTCCAGCAAGCCCAGCCAGCCCAGCAGTATCGCGCGTGGCACGATGTCCCAGTGGACGAGCGCCAGCAGGGGCGCGATCAGCAGACTGGCGATCGTGCCGAGCGGAGCCTGGACGTAGAGTAGCCGAACCTGCTCGGCGAAGATGCGCCGGGCCAGTGGTTTGGCCGTTGGGGCGGCGTTCACGGCGCGCGGCGCGACGCGGCGGCGGATCGCTCCGCGGCTTCGACCGGCGCTGTCCGGCGATCCTCCAGCAAGGGTCGATCCGGTTCCACCGTGTATTCCCCGTCGATGAAATCCGGGGCGGCTTGCTGCGCCTGACGCGCCAGTCGGCGGAGTCGCCACCACAGCCAGCCACCGGCCACCAGCCCCGCCGCCAGCAGGACGACGAACAGCACCGAGGCAACGGCAAAACCGACCGCGATCACCAGCACCGAGGTCGCGGCCAGTCCCAAGCGGTTTAGCCAGGACGGTTTGGCAAGCGGCGGCGGCTTCATGGGCGAACCAGCCAGAACCACCAGACGATGAGGGCGATCAGCCCCAGTCCGGCCAGATTGACGAGGAGTGCGGTCATGTCGATTTACCTCGCGGCTGGAAACCGCGCAGCCGGTTGGCGTTGCTGACGACGGTAAACGACGACAACGCCATGGCCGCGCCGGCCAGCATCGGGTTGAGCAACAATCCGGTCGCGGGGTAGAGCGCGCCCGCCGCGAACGGAATTCCCAGAGTATTGTAAAGGAAAGCGCCGAACAGATTTTGTCTGATGTTGCGCAAGGTGGCGCGCGAGAGCGCCACGGCGTCGGCGATGCCATGCAGGGAGCCGCGCACCAGGGTGATGCCGGCGCTTTCGATGGCGATGTCGGTGCCGGTGCCCATCGCCAGGCCCACGTCGGCTTGGGCCAGCGCCGGGGCGTCGTTGATGCCGTCGCCGACCATGCCGACCACCTCGCCGCGCGCTTGCAAGCCGGCGATGACGTCGGCCTTCCCGGTCGGGGGCACCTCGGCGTGAATTTCCTCGATGCCGGCCTGCGCGGCGATGGCGCGGGCGGTGGCGGTGTGATCGCCGGTCAGCAGCACCACGTTCAGACCCAGTTCCCGCAGCCGGCGAATGGCGGCGGCGGAGTCCGGCTTGATGGGATCGGCCACCGCGACGATACCGGCCGGCCGGCCGTCGACGGCGACGAACACCGGCGTCTGTCCCTGGGTGGCCAATCGTTCGGCTTCGGCCTGGAGTAGGGTGGTGTCGATGCCGTGGGTTTCCAGCAAGCGGCGGTTGCCGGTCAACACCGCCCGACCATTCGCCTCGCCGCTGGCGCCGTGACCGGCGATGGCTTCGAAGCGCTCCACGGGAGGGATACTTAGCCCACGGTCGCGGGCGGTGTTCAGAATCGCCTGGGCCAATGGATGCTCGGAGCCGGCTTCCAGGCCGGCGGCTAAGGCGAAGATCTCGTCCTCCTGAAAGCCGGGCAGGACGGTCACGCTGGTCACCGTCGGCCGTCCGGCGGTGACGGTGCCGGTCTTGTCCAGCACCACGGCGGTGAGTTGGCCGACCCGCTGCAAGGCTTCGCCGTCGCGGATCAGGATGCCGTGCTCGGCGGCCTTGCCGACCCCGACCATGATCGAAATCGGCGTGGCCAGCCCCAGCGCGCAGGGGCAGGCAATGATCAGCACGGTCAGGCTGGTGACCAGGATATAGCCGATTCGGGGTTCGGGGCCGAAATTGAACCAGGCCAGCGCGGTGAGGACGGCCACGATCAACACCGAGGGGACGAACACGGCGGCGACTTGGTCGGCCAACCGGCCGATCGGCGGCTTGCTGTTTTGCGCCTGCCGCACGCTGGCGACGATGTGGGCCAGTACCGTGTCCTCGCCGACCCGGGCGGCGCGGAACACGAAGGTGCCGGTCTGATTCACCGTGCCGCCGGTTACGGCATCGCCGGCTTGCTTGACCACCGGCAGCGGTTCGCCGGTCAGCATCGATTCGTCCACGGTCGAGTGGCCGTGAACGATGTCGCCGTCCACCGGGATTTTTTCGCCTGGCCGGACTCGGATCGAATCACCGATCCGCAGGGTTTCGATGGGGACATCTCGTTCTTGATCACCCGCGACCAAGCGAGCGGTTTTCGGTCGCAGGCCGAGCAGGCGCTGGATGGCGGTCGAGGCTTTGCCGCGCGCACGGCTTTCCAGGGCGGAGCCGAGATTGATCAGGGCGATGATGGTGACCGCCGCTTCGAAGTAGGCGTGCTGGGCCAAACTGGGCACGCTGCTGGGAAACAGGGCCACCAGCATCGAGTACGACCAGGCGGCGCCGGTGCCCAGCGCGATCAGGGTATCCATGTTGGCGTTGTGATGACGAAACTGGCGCCAAGCGCCGCCGAAGAAGTGACCGCCACTGTAGACCATCGCCGCCAGGGTCAGCAGGCCGGTCGCGATCCAGAACCCGCGACCGTCAGGACTGGTCAACGTAGGCAGCCAGCCGGCCAGTTCGGCCAACATCAGGGGTGCGGCCAAGGCGCCGGCAACGACGGTGTTGCGAATCAGACGGCGATAATGAGCCTGTTCGGCGGCGTCGTGCTCGGCTTCGGCGGCGGCGTCGCGTAGTTCGGCGGCATCGTAACCGGCCGCCCGCACCGCCTGGATCAGCGTCGCGGCTTCGGCGTCGCCGGCCACCTGAGCGGTGCGCTCGGCGAAATTGACGTTGGCCTCGGCGACGCCAGGCGTCCCGCGCAGGGCGGTTTCCACGGCGGCGACGCAACCGGCGCAACTCATGCCGGTGATGGCCAGACGCAAGGGTTGAACGGGCGATCCGGGTGTCATTGCATGAGTTCTCCCGACACGTTTAAAGTGAAAAATGTATTCATGCCGACGATGGCATGCTCCGATGGAATACGAAGAGCAGGTCCTAAAGTTGCCATGTTATGACTTTCGGCGACCACGCTCCGTTCGCGTTCGGACCATCGATGGCATGGTCGACCCGCCGTGTTGATCGGCAACCGGTACGATATCCGCATCAAGCTCAAGGGCCGGGCGTATAATCGATTTTCGAATTTGCTTTAGCCTCCTGAAACTCGAATTGGTTGATTGTAAACATGCAAAGCTCCGAGGCTGCTCCAAAATCCGAGATCCCAGACCCCTCGGTACCGCTTTTCTATGTCGGCATTGGCGCCTCGGCCGGCGGCCTGGAGGCGCTGGAAGCGTTCTTCTCGCAAATGGTGGCCGACAGCGGCATGGCCTTCATCGTCATCCAGCACCTCTCGCCCCACTACAAGAGCATGATGGTCGAACTGCTCTCCAAGCGCACCGCCATGCCGGTGCAACGGGCCGAGGAAGGCATGCGGGTCGAGGCCAACTCGGTTTATCTGATTCCGCCCAAGAAGAACCTGTCCATCTTCCACGGCAAGCTGCTGCTGAGCGAATCGGACCACGCGCGCGGACTGAATCTACCCATCGACGTATTCCTGCGCTCGCTGGCCGACGATCAGGCGGAAAAGTCGATCGGCGTGATCCTCTCGGGTACCGGCAGCGACGGCATGCGCGGCATCCGGACGATCAAGGGAGCCGGCGGGATGGTGATGGTGCAAAGCGAGGAGTCGGCCAAGTTCGATGGCATGCCGCGCGCCGCGATTTCCACCGGGCTGGCGGATTTCACCCTGCCTCCCGAGGAAATGCCCCAGAAGTTGCTGTCCTTCGCCCGCCATCCCTATGCGGCCAAGGCGGATCGCCCGCAAACCCTGCTGCTCGACGAGGACAATCTGGCCCGAATTTTCGCCCTGTTGCGGGAGCGTGCCCGGGTGGATTTCACCTTCTACAAACCCAGCACGGTGATCCGGCGCATCGAGCGGCGCATGACGGTGAACCAGGTTCACGATTTGCGTGAGTACGTCCGCTTCATGGAGGACTACTCCGGGGAGGCGATGACCCTCTATCGGGAATTGCTGATCGGGGTGACCAGCTTCTTCCGGGATCGGGAAGTGTTCGAAGCCCTGGAAACCCAATACTTGCCGGCGTTGTTCAAGCGGGTCACGGACTGGGAAATTCGATTTTGGATCGCGGCCTGTTCCACCGGCGAGGAAGCCTATTCGTTGGCCATGCTGAGCCGCGAAGTCCTGGAACAAATGGACAAGCGGCTGGAAATCAAGATCTTCGCCACCGATATCGATCACGACGCCATCCTGCGCGCCAGCAGCGGTCTCTATCCCGAAAGCATCGCCGCCGACCTGTCCCCCAAGCTATTGGCCAAATACTTTCACCGCCGGGACGATCATTATCAGATCGACCGTTCGATCCGCGAAATGGTGGTGTTCGCCCAGCATAACCTGGTCAAGGA
>DAOTGT010000111.1:0-11036 GCA_035447285.1 Candidatus Competibacter sp. | reverse complement strand
TGTCATCTCCGATCTGGCCCAACGGCTACCCCGCGCTCGACTGGTTACGCCCGTTGGAAACGATAATGGAAAGACGTAACGAGCCGGGTCGACAACTTCCTCAATCGCGGGCAGCGTAGATGGCGGGCAACTGGCGCCAATATTCCTGGTAGTCCATGCCGCAGCCGAACACATAGCGATCCGGCACCTCCAATCCGATAAAATCCACCCGCAGTCCCGGTACCTTGCGATGGTGTCGCTTATTGACCAATACCGCGCTGTAGACCGCCGCCGCGCCTTGCCGGCGCACTTCTTCCAGGATCGCCTTGAGGGTGTCGCCTTCGTCGAAGATGTCGTCGATCACCAGCACGGTTCGGCCGGCGACCGCCGGCCGCGGCGGCGCGATCCAGTCGATCGCGCCGCCGCGGATACCGCCGCGATAACGGGTGGCATGCAAATAACCGACTTGCAATGGAAAGCGCAAGCGGGACAAGATCAACGCAGCGGGAATAAACGCGCCGTTCATGACCACCAGCACCAAGGGATTGGAATCTTCCAATTGGACGGCTACAGCGGCCGCCAAGCGGTCCAGCGCGATTTCAACCTGCTCCGGCGCACAGAGCAGTTCGGCCTCACGCAATACGACAAAAGCCTGTTCGGCGGTGATCGAGGACATGGCGAATTTCGGTTTCAGTGGAAAAAAGTGCTCCCGGCGGTTTCAGATATCCATGTCCAGCAACGGGAAGGCATCGTAATCATGCACCAAGCGGACAGCCCGCTGCCAGACCGGGCCACGGCGCAGATGTTCCAGGGTGGGATGGCCACGCCCGTGCAAGCGGATCAACCGCAACTGGCTGACCGGTTCCGAAACATGACGCAGGCGCTCCAGAATAGCGCTGGCGGCGCGGCGGTCGTTGCAGGCCAGCACCATGTCGCAACCGGCCGTCAGCGCTGCTTCGGCTCGCTCGGGCGCCGCGCCCGCCGCGCCCGCGCCAGCCATGTCCAGATCGTCGCTAAAGATCGTCCCCTGGAATTCCAGACGTCGCCGCAGGATATCCCGCAGCCAGCGCGCCGAAAACCCGGCCGGCCGGTCATCCACCTGAGGATAGAGCACATGCGCGGGCATGATGGCGGCCAGCCCATAATGAATCATGCGTTCGAAGGCCAACAGATCGGCGTGTTCCAGATCGGCGTAGGCGCGCGGATCCACCGGTAGCTCCAGATGCGAGTCGGCGGCGATGCCACCATGCCCCGGAAAATGCTTGCCGACCGCCTCCATGCCCGCCTTCTGCATGCCGCTGACATAGGCATGAGCCAAATCCGCCACCGCTTCGGGATCGCGGTGAAAGGCCCGGTCACCGATCACGCCGCTGATGCCGTAATCCAGATCCAGCACCGGCGCGAAACTCAAATCCACGCCCACCGCTCGCAGTTCGGCGGCCATGAGCCAGCCGGTGACCCGCGCCAGTTGCTTGGCGCGCATCCGGTCCCGGTCGTAAATCTCGCCCAACCGACGCACGGGCGGCAAGCGGGTAAAACCGTCGCGGAATCGTTGGACCCGGCCGCCCTCGTGATCGACCGCCACCAGCAGCTGCGGTTGGCGCAGGGCGTGAATGGCGGCGGTCAGCGCCGTCACCTGTTCCGGCGACTGATAGTTGCGAGCAAATAGAATGACGCCGCCCACCTGTGGATGGCACAGGATCTCGCGCTCCTCCGCGCTCAGTTCCAGGCCGTCCAACCCCAGCATCACCGGTCCCAATACCATCGTCCGTACCTTTATTCGTGCCTGTTGCCGCCCAAATGGTTTTATCATAGCGATTAATCTCTCTCGCGCCATCCCTTATATCCGCACCTTTCGCCATGCTCCCAAGCCTGTGGTCACCTTTCCCCCACCGATGCCGGAGGCTGTGGATTTGCCTGCTGGCGGTACTGATCGCAATCGGTGCCATCTCCCCCGTCGGCGGTATCGCCGAACCGTCGCCACCGACGTCGGTCAGCACCGCCACCCCGCCACCGTCCGACAGGGCGGCGACATTCCCGGACGAGGCATCCACCCATCGTCGGAACGACGATGCACCATCTCCGAACGCAGCACCCCGGCAATCCGGTCTGCTGGCGGCGGTGCTGCATTACGCCATCTGGATTCTGGGATCGCTGGCGGCGATCGCGATCGCGACCCTATTGTGGTCCTCGCTGTTGCAACGGCAAGTGACACAGCGAACCCGACAACTGCAGCGGGAATTGAACGAGCGCCGGCAAGCCGAAACGGCTCTGCGCGAAAGCGAGGCGCGCTTCCGCGACGTGACCGAAGCCGCCAGCGATTGGATCTGGGAGATGAACGACAACCTGCGCTTCACTTATCTATCGGAACGTTTTTACGCGTTGACCGGGATCGCTCCGCAGCATGTGCTGGGCCGCGCCCGCTGGGAACTGGCGACCGGGGACTTGGCCGGCAACCCGCAAAAATGGCGGCGGCACCGGCAATTGCTGGAACAGCGCCAGCCATTCCGCGACTTCGTCTACCAAACCCGGCTGAGCGACGCTCACGACGAGGGCCGTTACCTCAAAGTCAGCGGCAAGCCGATACATGACGCGGGAGGCCAGTTCCGAGGTTACCGCGGCACCGGCACCGACATCACCGAACAGGTCAAGGCGGAGATGGCGCTGCATGAAAGCGAGCTGCGACTACGGCGCATCATCGATCTGGTGCCACATATGATTTTCGCCAAGGATCGCTATGGACACTTCTTGTTGGCCAATCGCGCCACCGCCGCGGCCTACGACATGACCATCGAAGCACTGACCAATCACTCCCATCGTCTCGTTCACGGCGTCGACGAGGAAGTGGAACGGATGTTGGCCGACGACCTGGAGGTCATCGAAAGTGGGGTTTCCAAGCTCATCGCCGAGGAAGCCTTTACCGACCACACCGGCCATACCCGCACCATGCAGACCATTAAAATCCCCTTCGTCGAACCGGGTTTGAACGAAACGGCGGTACTGGGCGTATCGATCGATATCACCGAGCAGAAACACGCCAAGGAAGAAGTGGCCCGCATGCGGCTCTATCTCAGGAACATCATCGATTCGATGCCCTCGATCCTGATCGGCGTGGACCCCTGGGGCTACATCACCGTGCTGAATCAGCCGGCCGAGGAAGTGAGCGGCCTGTCGTGGGAAACCGCGCAAGGCCGCTTTTTCGGTGACGTGTTCCCGCAATTGGAAAGCCAATTCGAACAGGTGCGGCAGGCGATCCAGCTCGGTCGACCGATCAAAACGCCGCGCATGACCTTCGATGTCGGCGGTGAACTGCACTACGCCGACGTGATGGTCTATCCTTTGATGGCGGAAAGCGCCGGTGGAGCGGTGATCCGCATGGACGACGTCACCGCCCGGGTCCGAATCGAATCCATGATGGTGCAGACTGAAAAAATGTTGTCGGTCGGAGGGCTGGCGGCCGGCATGGCGCATGAAATCAACAACCCACTCGGCGTGATCATGCAGGGTAGCCAGAACATTCTGCGGCGCATTGATCCGGAAATGCCGCAGAACCGCGAGGCCGCCGCCGCCATCGACGCTGATCTCCATCGGATTAACCGCTATCTGGCGGAACGGGGCATCCTGCATTTCCTCGAAGGTATTCGCGAAGCCGGCGCGCGCGCCGCCAAGATCGTCGCCGACATGCTGTCGTTCAGCCGACGCAGCGAATCGCACTTCGCCCTGGTGGATCTGGAAGACATGCTGGAAACCGTGCTGCGGCTGGCCGCCAGCGACTACGACCTGAAAAAAAAGTACGACTTCAGACGCATCGCCATCGAACGCGATTACGACCCGGCGCTGCGCGTGATGTATTGCGACAAGACGGAAATCGAGCAAGTGATCCTGAATTTGCTCAAGAACGCCGCCCAAGCCATGGCCGACGACGGCACGCCGTCGCCGACCATCGTCTTGCGCACTCGCCGCGAACCGGACACCGTTTTGCTCGAAGTGATTGACAACGGGCCCGGCATGGACCAAAAAACCCTTAACCGAATCTTCGAGCCCTTCTTCACCACCAAGGAGGTGGGAGCCGGGACGGGTTTGGGATTGTCGGTGTCCTATTTTATCATCACCGAGCAACACAGCGGCCGGTTATCGGTAACCTCCAAACCGGGCCAGGGCGCCTGTTTCAGCATTCGCCTGCCTTCGAACCGGGAGGCGCTACCATGAGCGCTTGGGTCTTGATCGTCGACGACGAGGAAATGATTCGGGAAAACCTGAAGGCCTACCTGGAGGACGAAGGCTGGCGGGTGGCGGCGTTCGAAGCCGTTGCCCCGGCTTTGCGCTGGCTGCGGGAAGGCACCCCCTGCCAAATCTGCATCATGGACATGCGCCTGCCCGACATGGACGGCAACACCGCCATCCGCATCCTGAATCACCTGTACCCCGGCATCGAATTCCTGATCCATACCGGCTCTTCCAGCTACAGCCTGCCCGACGATTTGCGGGCGCTGGGCCTGGACGATGACCGGGTCTACCAGAAACCGCTGAACGACATGGCGCCGCTGGCGGCGGCGGTGCGGACTTTGGCGACGACGCGCGAGACTCGGCCATGAGCGAAAGACCGGCGCGTATCCTGACCATCGACGACGAGCAGATAGTTCGCGAGATCCTCTCCGCCTACCTAGAAGACAGCGGGTTTGAGGTCACTCAGGCCCGCGATGGCCGGACCGGCGTCGAGATGATTCGCGACGAGCAACCCGATCTGGTGCTGTGTGACCTGCGGATGCCGGGCATGGACGGCCTGCAAGTGCTGGCCACGGTGACTCACGAATTCCCTGAACTGCCGATCCTGGTGGTGTCCGGCATGGGCGGCATGAGCGACGCCATTCAGGCGCTCAAGCTCGGCGCCTGGGACTATGTCACCAAGCCCATCGAGGACATGGCGGTGCTGGAGCACGCCATCAATCACGCCCTGGAGCGTGCCCGGCTACGGCGGGAAAACCGCGAGCACCGCGAGCACCTGGAGGGGGTCAACGAACAGTTGCGGCAAACCGTGCGGCAACTACAGGAAGACGAAGCGGCGGCACGGCGCATCCAGTTCCAGTTGCTGCCGGAAAACGACAAGATCTACCGCCACTACCGCTTTAGCCGCCACCTGCTCACCTCGCAGTATCTCAGCGGCGATTTCGTGGATTATTTCGTCATCGACGGCGATCATCTGGGTTTCTACATCGCCGACGTGTCCGGGCACGGGGTATCGTCGGCCTTCGTGACGGTGATGCTGAAAAGCTACATTGGCCGCTACCGGGAACTGCACCGGCAAAACCGTGACCGGGGGATTCTCAACCCGGCGGAAACGCTAAGCCGCTTGAACCGGGAAATCTTCGGTTGCCACATGGACAAGTACCTGACCATGTTCTACGGCATCATCGAGTGGTCGAACAATCTGTTACGCTACAGCAGCGGTGGCCAATTTCCCTTCCCGATCCTGTTCGACGGTCAGCAGGCGAGTTACGTCGGCAAGAAAAGCCTGCCGATCGGCCTGTTCGACTTCGCCAACTATCAAACTGAATCGCTGCGATTGCCGCCGCGGTTCGCCATGGCGCTGATCTCGGATGGCATCCTCGAAACCTTGCCGCAAACCAGCCTGCGCGACAAACAGGCGTTCCTGCTGGAACTGATCGGCGGCACCGACCTCACCATCGAAAATCTCATTCAGCAATTGGGTCTGGATCAAACCGGCCCTTTGCCGGATGATGTCACCTTGTTGCTGATCACGAGGACGGAGTGAGATGGAGGCGGGCACGGCGTTCTACGTCAAGCAGGGCACTGTTTACCTGATCAAGCTGGTCGGCGATATCCGCTACACCATGGGCTGCGCCCTGGGGGATTTCCTGGACGAGCTGTTTGTCCGCGCCGATTTCGACGACATCGTCGTGGATCTGACCGAGACTCACTCCATCGACAGCACCAGCCTGGGACTCTTGGCCAAGATCGCCAACTTCAGCCGGGAACACTTTTCCCGCAAGACCACCTTGCTGTCCACCAACGCCGACGTCAATCAGGTACTGGACACCATGGGGTTCTATGAGATTTTCAACATTCGCGATACCGGCGAAACCATCTCGGTGGCGCTCCAGCAATTGGCGTCCCAGACTCCCTGCAACAAGGACGATCTGACCCGCATCGTTTTCGAAGCACACCGCACGCTCAGCGAGATCAATCCCCAGAACCAGCAGGCCTTCCAGGGCGTGCTCGACAGCATGCGCTCCAAGCTGGACTCACCCTGAGGCCAGCATTGCCGCCGGCCGCGCGCCTCTCAGCCGGCAATGAATACCCGATCGCCCGCCGCTACCCGTTCGAACAGCGCCAGTAAGTCCCGGCCGCGCATGCGGATGCAGCCATGCGACAGTGGCAGGCCCATGGGCGCGGTGTCCGGGCAACCGTGGATGTAGATGAAGCGACGCAAGGTATCGCATTCGCCGCCACGGTTACGACCCGACTCCAATCCGGTCAGCCACAGGATGCGGGTCAGAATCCAGTCACGCTCTGGGTGACGAACCGCCAGATCCGAATCGTAAATCTCGCCGGTCGGCCGCCGGCCGACGAAGACCGTATTCAGCGGCAGTCCGGCACCGACGCGGATGCGGATGCGATGCCAACCGCGCGGCGTGCAACCGCTGCCGCGCCGTTCGCCGGGGCCGTTGCGGGCGGTCGATACCGGGTAAACCCTCGTCGCCCCGCTCGCTTCCAGCAGCGTCAGCCGCTGCTCGGGGATGCTGACCCGAATCAGTCGCTCGGACACGACCAGGTCCGGTAGGGATGGCGGGCCAGTTGCGAATTGTAGTAACGGATGTCGTGCGAAACATCCGCGCCCAGCCAGTCGGGCTGGTCGAATGGCTCGTCGATCCGGCTCAGTTCTACCTCGGCCACGATCAGACCGGCGTTGTCGCCTTCGAACTCGTCGATCTCCCACAGGTGCCCGCCGAAACGCACGAAGTGACGGGTTTTCTCCAGCAGTGGCTGCTCGCACAAAGTGTCGAGAATTTCCTCCGCCTCCGCCAGCGGAATGAGATATTCGTACTCGCTGCGCTGGATGCCCAGCGTCCCGCTCTTGACGTTCAAATGACCCTGATCGCCAGCGACCCGCACTCGCACCGAACAACGGGCGTCGCTGGTCAAATACCCCTGCCGCATCCGTACCGAACGCTCGACCTCCCGCCGCCAGCGCTCATCGCGAACCAGGAATTTGTGTTCGATCTCCACCGCCATGATCCATATCCTCGCCGTGTTTGGATTTCAACATGCATGGTAAGACAAGCGTCGGGTCTTGTGCATGCCGATTCAACCAGCGCCTGGAAATCCATTTTGCCGCCATGCCTCGTAGACCACGACGGCGACCGCGTTCGACAAATTCAGACTGCGCACCCGCGCGCGCATGGGAATCCGCAGCCGGCATTCGGGCGGCAATCCGGTCAGCACCGGCTCCGGCAAGCCGCGAGTTTCCGGCCCGAACAACAGCGCGTCGCTGGCTTGGTAGCCGATGTCGCTGTAAACGTGGCGGCCCTTGGTGGTGAAGGCCAGCACCCGTGCCGGCCGCAGTACCGCCAGACAGGCGGCCAGGTCAGGATGAACGCGCACTCGCGCCCATTCGTGATAATCCAGTCCAGCTCGCCGCAACCGGCGGTCTTCCAAACGAAAGCCGAGTGGTTCGATCAGATGCAGCCGCGCGCCGGTATTGGCGCACAGCCGGATGATGTTGCCGGTGTTGGGCGGGATTTCCGGTTCGAACAGCAGCACGTCGAACATGGCGGACGAAAACGGTACTGGGTCACTCACTCCATCCGCAGATCCTTGATCTTGCGGGTCAGGGTGTTGCGCCCCCAGCCCAGCAAGCGGGCGGCATCCTGACGGTGGCCACCGGTCTGTTCCAGCGCCACCCGGATCAATACCCGTTCGAAGTTGGGCAGGGCGCTATCCAATAATTTCTGCTCGCCGCGCGCCAGACTCTGATTGGCCCACAAACGCAACGCCGCCTCCCAATCGGGGCCGCCGCCGGCCGCCGCCGGCCCGCGCTCCCGCAGATCCATCGGCAAATCCTCCAGATGGATTTCCCGGCCCGAAGCCATGACCGTCAGCCAACGACACAGGTTTTCCAACTGCCGGACATTGCCCGGCCAATCCAGCTTGCTAAGATAGACCTCGGTTTCTGGCCGCAACACCTTGGACTCGACTCCCAGCTCCCGAGCGGCCTGACTCAGAAAATGCCGGGTTAGCAACGGAATATCCTCGCGGCGCTTGTTCAGGGACGGCAGTTGAATGCGAATCACGTTCAGGCGGTGGTAAAGATCTTCGCGGAACAAGCCGTCGCGGACTCGCTGCTCCAGGTTCTGATGGGTGGCGGCGATCACCCGCACGTCCACCCGGGTCGGGGTGTGACCGCCCACCCGGTAAAACTCGCCCTCGGCCAGCACTCGCAACAACCGGGTTTGCAGCTCCGCCGGCATATCGCCGATTTCGTCCAGAAACAGGGTGCCGCCGTTGGCCTGCTCGAACCGGCCCTGCCGACTGGTCTGCGCGCCGGTGAACGCGCCGCGTTCATGACCGAACAGCTCCGATTCCAGGAGATCGCGAGGAATGGCGGCGGTATTGATGGCGATGAACGACTTGTCGGCGCGCGGACTGTGGCGGTGCAGGGCACGAGCCACCAGTTCCTTGCCGGACCCGGATTCGCCCGTGATCAGCACGGTGATGTTGGAGCGCGACAATCGCCCGATCGCGCGGAACACCTCCTGCATCGACGGCGCCTCGCCGATGATCTCCGGCAGTTGCTCGACCTGCTCCGGCGGCTCGGCGCGCTGGCGGCGCGTCTGGCAGGCCCGGCGGATCAACGCCACGGCTTCGTCCACATCGAACGGTTTGGGCAGATATTCGAATGCTCCGCCCTGATAGGCGGAAACCGCGCTGTCGAGATCGGAATGGGCGGTCATGATGATGACCGGTAGATCCGGCACCCGTTCGCGCAGGTGGGACAGCAGTTCCAGACCGCTCATGCCCGGCATGCGGATGTCGGCGACGATGGCATCCGGCGGCGCACTTTGCCGGAGGGCATCGATCGCTCCGATCGCGCTGTCGAAAGAAGTGACCGTCATGCCGTCACGCTGCAGCGCCTTCTCCAGCACCCAGCGAATGGCATGGTCGTCGTCGATAACCCAAATGTGTTCTTTCCTGCTCATCCGGTCTTGTCCAAGGGCAGCAACAGAGTGAAAACCGTCTCGCCGGGCCGGCTGACGCATTCGATCAGGCCGCCGTGCTGATTGACGATGTTTTGGGCGATCGACAAGCCCAGGCCGGTTCCATCTGGGCGGCCGGTGATCATCGGATAAAAGATTTGCTCCTGCTGTTCGAGCGGAATACCGGGACCGTCATCGATCACGTCCAGCCGTGCCACCAACTTGTAGCGCCGGGAACCGATGGTGTATTGACGTTGCACCCGAGTGCGCAAGGTAATGACGCCTTGCCGACTCAGGGCCTGCACCGCGTTGCGCACCACGTTGAGCACCGCCTGGATCAACCGGTCGGCATCGCCCCACAGCGGCGGGATACTGGGATCGTAATCGCGCTCGACGCGAATGCCGGGGTCGGCTTCCGCTTCCACCAGGGCGCAAACCCGCTCCAGAATTTCGTGAATGCTGACCTCACCGTGGCTGGGCAACTGGTTCGGGCCGAGCATTCGGTCCACCAGGTTGCGCAGCCGGTCCGCCTCGCCAATGATGATGCCGGTGTACTCGCGCAGCGCTGGGTCTGGCAGTTCCCGTTCCAGCAACTGGGCCGCTCCCCGCAGCCCACCCAGCGGGTTCTTGATTTCATGGGCAAGATTGCGTACCAGCGCACGGGTGGTGTGATGCTGCGCCAAGATATTTTCCTCCCGGTTAATGCGCAGCCGCCAATCCACTTGCCGCAACTCCAACAGCAGATCGTTGGGCGGGTCGCGTTCCAACAGCGGCGCGGCGGTGCAATCCACGGTCACGACACGGCCGGGTTGCACCACCAGTTGCAGTTCCCGCTCGATATAGGGATGGCCGTTCTCCAGACACTGCCACAAGCCGGCCACAAACGCTTCCGTGCCGACGATCAGCTCCGAAAGCGCCAACTTGTGCGCCTTGCGAAAACTCAGTTCGAACAAGGTTTCCGCGGTCGGGTTCATGAACAACACCCGCAACCGCCGGTCCAGCACCAACACGGCGATGCTCAAACCTTCCACAACCCGACGATGGTAATCTTTCAGCACGTTTGCCTCGTTTTCCGGCCGCCATCAGTCAATAAGCAAAAACCAAACCAATCCAATACAGACGAAATCCATGCAGTGCATTCCATATTCGCGACGGCGACACGGCGTGGTCGACGCGCCGTTGCTGCGCGCGCGATCCCAAACCATCGCTCTATTATGCACCGTAATAGTGCATTGAGCTGCTTCGACGGGTTGCCGCAACCGGTACAAACGACGACGCCCCCAAACGGGGGCGTCGCGCTTCCTCTGACCAGGCAACCCGGCTGCAATCGCAGCCCAGAATGTTACAGGCTGTAGTACATATCGAATTCGACCGGGTGCGTGGTCATGCGCAGGCGGGTCACCTCAGCTTGCTTCAGTTCGATATAGGCATCGATCAAGTCGCTGGTGAACACACCACCCTTAAGCAGGAATTCGTGGTCGTCCTTAAGGGCGTTCAGCGCTTCGTCGAAGTAGAAGCAGACCTTGGGAATGGCCTTCTCCTCCTCTGGCGGCAGGTCGTACAGATCCTTGTCCATCGGCTCGCCAGGATGGATCTTGTTCTGGATACCGTCCAGACCGGCCATCAGCATGGCGGCGAACGCCAGATACGGATTGGCGGTCGAATCGGGGAAACGCACCTCGATACGCCGTCCCTTGGGGCTCTGGACATAGGGAATGCGGATCGAAGCAGAACGGTTACGGGCCGAGTAGGCCAGCATCACCGGGGCTTCGAAACCCGGCACCAATCGCTTGTAGCTGTTGGTGGACGCGTTGGTGAAGGCGTTCAGCGCCTTGGCGTGCT
>DAOTGT010000110.1:6759-11074 GCA_035447285.1 Candidatus Competibacter sp. | reverse complement strand
CGGTACGCTCAGCCGCTCCAGAATCCCGTCGCACTCGTCCAGGCTACCGAACCCGATCTCGATCCGCCCACGGCCGCGGGCGGCGTCGTAGCGCACCCGCACCGGCGCGGCCAAGCGTTCCCGCAATTGCTGCTCCAGGCGGATCAGATCGGGATCGCGCGGCGGCGCTGGCGTGGAAGCGGATCGGGCGGATAGCGCCGCCCGATGTCGCTCCAGTTCGCGCACGCTCCATCCGGCTTCCGCCGCCCATTCCGCCAACCGGATTTGCGCCTCGCTCGGCAGGCCGAGCAGGGTCTTGCCGTGACCCGCCTCCAACCGGCCGTCTTCGAGCAGGGCCTGCACCGCCGGGTCCAGTCCCAGCAAGCCCAGCGCCTTGCTGATCGCCGGCTGCGAGATGCCGAGCAGTTCGGCCAGTTGTTCCTGAGTCAGGCCGAATTCCTCGCGCAGGCGTCGCAGCGCCCGCGCCTCCTCGACCGGATTCAGCTCGCGGCGCAGCAGATTTTCCACCAGGCCGATGGCGGCGGCGGTGCGATCGTCCGCTTCCCGCAGCATCACCGGCACCTGGTTCAGGCCGGCTCGTTGCGCCGCTCGCCAGCGCATGTGTCCGGCCAGAATTTCGTGACTGCCGTCCGCCAGCGGTCGCGCCACCAGCGGTTCGATTATGCCCAATTGGCGGATGCTCTGCTCCAGTTCGGCCAGATACGCCTCGTCGACCCGCTGCCGGGGCTGGTAGCGGCCGGGGACGAGCTGGTCGAGATCCAGATACCGGACGGTGCCGTCGCTCTCCCCCTTCAACAGGCTGCCGTCGAAAGCGTGGCCGCCGGCGCCGATCCATTCTCCGAGACTTTGCAAGGACTTGCGGCGGCTCATGCCGGTACCCTCGCCCGCGCCGCCTCGGCGGTTTCGATCCCGCTCAGGATTTCCTGCTGCCAGAGTTGGCGCACCGCCAACAGGATTTCGGCGTTGACTCCGTCCAGCATCATGATGGCCCGGTTGTAGGTGTCGCGCGAGCCGCGCGGCTGGTCGATTTCGTAGATGCTGAGCTGATCGCTGGCGGATTTCTGCAATTCCTTGGTCAGGCCCATGCGATTGCTGAGGATCAGCTCGCCGTAGGCGCCGTTGATCACCGCGATGTTGTTCAGCGTTTCGGTGCTGGCGTCCACCTTGGTCAGCAGGATATTGAGCCTCTGCACGTTGATTTCCCGTTCGTACAGCGCGCAGACCTGTTCCAGGATGCGGAAGTACTGCACGCTGGAGGAAATGTCGTACATGTGCGGCACGATGGGCATGACGATGAGGTTGGCGGCGGCGATGGCGTTCAGCGCCAGCATGCCCAGCGACGGCGGGGTGTCCACCACGATGATGTCGTAGCGGTCCTCGACCGTCTTCAGCGCCCGATGCAGCCGCACTGGCGGCGGCCCCAACGCCTCGTTCTGGCGCTCCTCCGGTTGGGACAGCTTCCAGTCGCTGTATTGCAGCGCCAATCGTGCCGGGATCAGGTCGAGAGTGCCCCAGTGGGTGTGCTTCACCGCCTCGGATAGCCGAGCCGGCGCTTCGGTCAACGCCGGGAACAAATCGTCGCCATCCTGCAAATCGAGATCGGGAATAAAGCCGAACGCGCTGGTGGTGGTGGCCTGTGGGTCGGCGTCCACCAGCAGCACCCGATAACCCTCGCGCGCCAGATACTGGGCGAAGTGCAGCGACATGGTGGTTTTGGCCACCCCGCCCTTGAGGTTGGAAAACACCACTCGCACGCAACCGGCACCGTCCGGCCGCCGGGGCCGCTTGCCGATGGTGTCCCGGATTCGGTTGATCTCGTTGTAATCGTATATCCGTCGCTGGATCGAGCCGGCCTCCACCAGTCGCGGTTCGGGCAGGTCGCCGCGTGTCTCCAGATTACGGATGTGGTTGGCGGTGCAGCCGGCCAGTTGCGCCGCCCGTTCGATGCCGAATTCCGGCAGGGTCTTGACGCTGTGGTGCGCGCCGAGCGCGTCCAGCAGACGCCGTTGCATTTGACCGCCGCGTTCCGCCGCGTTGCGGCACAGGGTGCGGAAATTGAATCGCATCGCTTGCATCGGTCGGCTCCAAGAGGGTCAAGAATGACCGTTAACGAAATTATTGCATTCAACAATGATTTTTGCGCGTGATTGGAAATGAAGCCACCTAACTTTTTTCAAGCATCGATCCACTCCGCCGTTGCGATTCAGCCAAAGTTCACCGGAGCGCGCACAGGATCGCACCCTGTATCCATCCAGCGCGGTGCGGCCGACCGGATGGACTTTCGAGCTGATCCTGGAGAGACGATGATGATGAAATTCAGCAGCTTGTTCGTTGGCGCCAGCCTGTTGCTGGCGAGCGTCGGCGCCACGCCGGCCCTGGCCGACAACTTTCGGCCGGAGCGCGGGGTGCGCTGCGATGAATTCGCCCGCGTCTGTTACGAACGTGGCATACCCAGCGTCGAAATGACCGAGAACTACTTCGGCCACCACGCCGCCAGGCGGCTGGCGCGAGACTTGCGACGGGAAGAGCGAGGGTACGGCGCACGCACGTTCTATCCTGAACGCGGAGTGCGCTGCGACCGCGCCGAGCAGGTTTGCTACAATCGGCACAGCGAGCCGAGTTTCGATCTGACCCGCCGCTATTTGGGTCCGGGCGCTGCCCGCACTCTGGCGTGGCGCGGTCCGAGTCGGGACCATTGGGACTATCGAGCAAATTAGTCCCCTGCTCATGCGTCACCCGATCGGCAAGCCGACGGGGCGGCGCCCGGCGTGTTTCCTGGAGGCGAAATCATGGCTGGTGGTTGGGGTTGTCCCCACGAAATCGACAACATCTGCGGGCACGTCCAGGGACGACCGTGCGATCCGGGCATGAAAGGTTGCGTGCTGGCTGGCCGCTTCCGCTTCAGCAACGAGGCCAAGAACCGCCCGCCGCGACCGATGCGGCGTGAGCCGAATGGCCGGCGAACCGATCCGAAGCGCGGTGGCGGGAAGTAGCCGAGGCATTCCCCCACCAATGAGACGAACCCCTCGATTTGGGTCCGAAAGCCGCGCGGTGCATACTAGCAGGCGGCACCAAGCCGTTCCTGTTCGGGAACGGACGCCAATCGCGATAGAGGTTGAACATGCACCGACACCAGACGCCCACCCGACAACGCCCGACGCTGTATCTGGTCTACGCCACCCCACTGGCCGGTGGACCGGTCATCGAAGACGCGGTGGTTGCCAGCGACGAAGAAGAAGCGTACCGCAGGGCGCGGGCGCTGTATCCGCGCGAGCGCTACGACGTGACCGTCTATCTGCAGTCCGCCGACGATGACTGAACCGCCGCCGGGGCTCCGAAAGGAAGCAAGAACCCTGCCCGACCGGCACATTGCCCACGCGCTGGTCGGTTTGGCGTTGGTCGCCGTGCTGGGCGGTTGCGCCAGCACTCCGCCGGTAAACGCCCCTCCGGTATCCGACGACGCATTGCAATCCTCCGGCGCGCTGAGTCAGAAAGCCAAGCGGGAACAACAACGGGCCATCCTCAAGGTCCGCGATCAGACCCTGGACCAACTCTTCAAGCTGAAGCCATCGGCCAGGGTCGAATTCGACCAGGCCGCCGGTTACGGCGTGTTCGAGATCAACGGCTTGAACGCCGTGCTGTCGGAAACGCACGGGCGCGGCGTGGTTCTGGACAAAAAGAACCGGGCCGCGTACATGTTGTTGGCTCGAACCGATGTCGGTCCCGGCGCCGAGCTCAAACCGTACCGACAGGTGTTGATGTTCGGCAACCCCGAAACGCTGGGTCGCTTCATGGCCTCCGGATCGCCGGCCGACACCTCCAGCGATCCTGGCATCACGGTCTATCGGCTGGATATCAAGGGCGTGTCGGCTCAGGCCGACTGGGGTGCCCGCTACTTTCGGGATCCCGATCTGAACTGACCGCGCGGGCCATCGGCCTCTTGCGGACGGCCTCGAATTTCGGCCCGGACGGCGCACCGCGTGCCGCGATCGGCTTGCATCCGTCGGGATGCAAGCTATAGATTAATAAACGGCTTGGCCCTCCACCCCCGCCTGATCCCTGGATAGTTAGGGAAATGGCCTTGAAAAATAGGGGGTTGCCTGATTTTCTTCCTTCTGGGCGAAGAACCAGGAAGAGGAACGGACCGCTCGCGATAGCGATGAAACGCACCGACGAGCCCGAAAACCATACCGAGGAACCGGAGGGCGAACATGCTGCACGCGCTAAGCTTATGGTTGATTTGCTTTGGCCTGTGGTTGTTGCTGTCAGGCTTCTTCGATAATTCCCTACTGTTGAGCTTCGGCGCGCTGTCCTG
>DAOTGT010000110.1:5519-6659 GCA_035447285.1 Candidatus Competibacter sp. | reverse complement strand
ATTTACGCCAACTCCATCACCCTGACGCCGGGCACGGTGACCACCTCGCTGAGCGGCGACAGCCTGGAAGTCCACGCACTGACCCGCGAGGGGGCCGATGAGCTGTTGGCGGGTGATATGGATCGGCGGGTTGCCGGGTTGGAACGGGGAACCCCCTGATGTTTGCCGCCACGGCATGCGGTATCCTGGCGTGCATGGTCTTGGCCATGGCACGCGCGTTGATGGGACCGACCGTCTACGATCGCATCATGGCGGTCAACGCCTTCGGCACCAAGACCGTGCTGATCATCGCCGTGCTGGGATTCATGAGCGGACGTCCCGACTTCATGGACATTGCGCTGGTATATGCCTTGATCAACTTCATCGGCACCATCGCCGTACTCAAATTCATTCGCTACGGGGACATGGGCTGGCCGCGCAATGTCCCTGACGAACCGGACGATCTCTAGATGGCTGGGCTGATCGATGGGCTGAGCTGGCTGGCGCTGCTCGGTGGCGTGTTTTTCGTGATCGTCGGTGGCGTCGGCCTGCTGCGCCTGCCGGATTTCTACACCCGCCTGCACGCCGCCGGCATTACCGATACGATGGGCGCCGGCCTGATCCTGCTGGGTTTGATGTTGCAGGGCGGTTGGACCTTGGTCAGCGCCAAGTTGCTGTTGATCCTGTTGTTCTTGTGGTTCACCAGCCCCACCGCCACCCACGCTCTGGTCAAGGCCGCGCTGTCCGATCCCGAGAATCCCCGACCGCTCTTGCACGAGGATGCGCCGCCATCGAAATCCTAGTCGACATTGTGTTGCTGAGCCTGCTGGTGGTCACCGCGTTGGCGGTGATCCGGTTACGGGATCTGTTCGCCGTGGTGATGCTGTTCGGTATTTACAGCCTGCTGTCGGCCAGCCTGTTCGTGGTGCTGGACGCCGTGGATGTGGCGTTCACCGAAGCCTCGGTCGGTGCCGGGGTCGCCACCGTGTTCATGCTGGGCACGCTGGCGCTGACCACCAGTCGCGAGAAGATCCCCGGCGCGCACAAGCCGCTGTTACCGCTGCTGGCGGTGTTGGTCACCGGCGCGGCTCTGATCTACGGTACTTCCGATATCCCCCATTACGGTGATCCCGGCGATCCGATCCATCATCATGTGGCGCC
>DAOTGT010000110.1:0-5419 GCA_035447285.1 Candidatus Competibacter sp. | reverse complement strand
TCATGCCGCCGTGGTTGCTGCGCGTCGGGGTTTCCCTGGGCGTGCTGATTTACGCGGGCGTGGGCGTGGCTGGCATGTTGCTGGGCGGCGCCTTCCTGGATTACGGAGTGCTGGATTCGCACGATCCGGTGCATGGCCAGCATCTAGGGATTTTGCTGGTGGAACTGGGTGTCGGCATCACCGTGGCGTCGGTCATGATCTCCATTTTCTACGCTTTTGCCGGTCGAGGTCGGTGAGAGGTCGGAGACGGGAGTTGAAGGATGCGGGGTTTGGCGGGCAAGCATCGGGCTCAGGGTTTGGCGATGCCGCGCGACGGTTGAAACGCGCCGGCGCCACAATCCGTCGCATTGCGAAGATGGTTGGGGACAACGAATAAAATGCAAATCCTCGGTCTGTACAATTACTGGATTTTCATCGTGTTGATGATGTGCGGTTTCTACGTGGTCATCTCGCGCGGCAATCTGGTCAAGAAGCTGGTCGGGCTGAACATCTTTCAGACTTCGGTATTCATCCTCTACATCAGCATGGGTAAGATCACCGGCGGTACCGCACCCATTCTGACTGGAACGGCAACGGTTTACAGCAATCCGCTGCCGCATGTGCTGATTCTGACCGCCATCGTGGTGGGTATCGCCACCACGGCGTTGGGTCTGGCGCTGGTGGTGCGCATCCACGAGGCTTACGGCACCATCGAGGAAGACGAGATCCACGCCCAAAGCGAAGACGAGGCCCTGTGACCGAACATCTGCCCGTACTCCAGGTCGTCGTTCCTCTGATCGCCGCGCCACTGTGCGCGCTGCTGCGTCCCGGCCGGGCGGTCTGGTTGCTGGCCATGGCGACTTGCGCGCTCTGTCTGCTGATCGCCGCGCTGCTGCTGGACCGGGTGTTGGCGCAGGGCGTGATTTCCTACGCCATGGGTGGTTGGCCGGCGCCCTGGGGCATCGAATACCGGGTGGATGCCGCCAACGCCTACATGTTGCTGATCGTGGCGGCGATCGGTGCCGTGGTGATGGCGTTCGCGCGGACCGTGGTGGAACAGCGTATCCGCCTGCCGGCAAGCAAGCAGCCCTGGTTCTATGCCACCTATCTGTTGTGCCTGACCGGCCTGCTGGGGATGATCGTCACCGGCGACGCCTTCAACGTCTTCGTGTTCCTGGAAATTTCCTCGCTGTCCAGCTACGTGCTGATCAGCATCGGCCGCGATCGTCGCGCGCTGACCGCCGCTTATCAGTACCTGATCATGGGCACCATCGGCGCCACCTTCATCCTGATCGGCATCGGCTTTTTGTACGTGATGACCGGCACCCTCAACATGGCCGACCTGGCCGCGCGCCTGCCGGCGGTGGCCGATACCCGCACCGTGCGCGCCGCTTTCGCTTTTCTGACCATCGGTATCAGCCTCAAGCTGGCCTTGTTTCCGCTGCATTTGTGGCTGCCCAACGCCTACGCCTACGCGCCCTCGGCGGTTACCGCGTTCCTGGCCGCCACGGCCACCAAGGTGGCGATTTATGTGCTGTTGCGGTTTTTCTTCACCATCTTCGGCGCCCAGTTCTCTTTTGGGACCATGCGTCTGGACGCCATCCTGCTGCCGCTGGCCCTGGCGGGGATTTTCAGCGCCTCCGTGGTGGCGATTTTCCAGACCAACGTCAAGCGGATGCTGGCCTATTCCAGCGTGGCCCAGATCGGCTATATGATCCTGGGTATCAGCCTGGTGTCGGTCACCGGCCTGACCGCTGCCATTTCGCACCTGTTCAACCACGCCCTGATGAAGGGGACGCTGTTCATGGCGCTTGGCTGCGTGTCGTTTCGGATCGGTGCCGTCAGCCTCGACCGCATGGCTGGGGTGGGCCGGATCATGCCCTGGACCATGGGCGCTTTCGTAATCGGCGGCCTGAGTCTGATCGGGGTGCCGATGACGGCGGGTTTCGTCAGCAAGTGGTACCTGATCCTTGGCGCGTTGGAGCGAGGCTGGTGGCCGGTGGCGCTGTTGGTGTTGTTCACCTCGCTGCTGGCGGTGGTCTACATCTGGCGAGTGGTGGAGACGGCCTACTTTCAGCCCGCGCCGGAGGGTCGCGCAACCGGCGAGGCCCCACTGGCGCTGCTGGTGCCGACCTGGGCCCTGGCGCTGGCCAACCTCTATTTCGGGCTTGATACCTCGCTGAACGCGGGGGTGGCCCGTCGCGCGGCGGAAGCGCTGCTGGGAGTGGGGCCATGAACTCCGAAACCATCCTGCCGCTGGCGCTGTTCATCCCGCTCCTGAGCGCATTCTTCATCGCCCTTAACGACGGCCGGCCCGACTGGCGGGAGGGGGCGACCCTGCTGGGGTCGCTGCTGCTGCTCGGCGTGGTGTTTTCCCTGCTGCCGGCGGTGGCGACCGGCGCCCGCCCCACGGTGGATTTGCTCGAATTCGCCCCTGACCTGCCGCTGCGGCTGAGCGTGGAGCCCCTGGGCATGACCTTCGCCTGTGTGGCCGCCCTGCTGTGGCCGCTGAACTCGCTCTATTCCATCGGTTACATGCGCGGCAACCAGGAACAACATCAGACCCGGTTTTATATCTGTTTCGCCATCGCCATTGCCAGTACCATCGGCATCGCCTTCGCCGGCAATCTGCTGACCCTGTTCATCTTCTACGAGACACTGACCCTTTCGACCTATCCGCTGGTCACCCATAAGGGCACTGAGGAAGCCAAGCAAGCCGGCAGGCTGTATCTTGGCATCTTGGTCGGTACCTCGATCAGCTTTCTGCTGCTGGCCATCGTCTGGACCTGGGTTGTCGCCGGTACTTTGGAGTTCGCGCCGGGCGGGATTTTGGCGGGTAAGATCGATGGCCCGCTGGTGAATGTGCTGCTGGCCTTGTACATGTTCGGGATTGGTAAGGCGGCGCTGATGCCGTTTCACCGCTGGTTGCCGGCGGCGATGGTCGCGCCGACGCCGGTCAGCGCGTTGCTGCACGCGGTGGCGGTGGTGAAGGCCGGGGTATTCTCGGTGCTGAAAGTCATTGTTTATGTCTTCGGCATTGATTTTCTGAAGGATACCGGCGCATCGAGCTGGTTGATGTGGGTGGCGGCGCTGACCGTGTTGCTGGCGTCCTTCGTGGCCTTAACCAAGGATAATCTCAAGGCGCGGCTAGCCTATTCGACCGTCAGTCAGTTGGGTTACGTGGTGCTGGGCGCGGCGCTGGCGACCTCGATGGGCGTGATCGGCGGTTCGATGCAGATCGTCATGCACGCTTTCGGCAAGATCACCCTGTTCTTTTGCGCCGGCGCGATCTACACCGCCGCGCATAAGACCGAAGTCAGCCAGTTGGACGGGCTGGGCCGGGCGATGCCCTTCACCTTCGGTGCCTTCCTGATCGGCGCGCTCAGCATCATCGGTCTGCCGCCGCTGGGCGGATCGTGGAGCAAGTGGTATCTGCTGGTAGGCGCGGCCGACGCCGAGCAGTGGGCGCTGATGGCGGTGTTGTTGCTCAGTTCGCTGTTGAACGTGGCGTATTTGTTGCCGGTTCCGGCGCGGGGCTTTTTCGCGGCGGCTCCGGCCGGCGGCGCGGCCCAAATCCCGATCCGCGAAGCGCCGCTGGCCTGCGTGGTGCCCTTGTGTCTGACTGCCCTCGGCTGTTTGTGGTTGTTTTTCCAGGCCGATTCCCTGTACGCGCTGCTCGCGCCGATTACCGTTCGCTGAGAGGTTTGCATGACCGCTCCATCGCCCGACGCCGACCGCCCAGAAAAAAAATATTGGCTGGATGAGCCGCGTCATGTGGACCAGCTCTTTTACGGCTTAGTCGGGATCTGCATCGTGCTGCTGCTTGGCGATTTGCTGTATCACAAGCACGCGACCTTCGGTTTCGAGAGTTGGTTCGGCTTCTTTGCCTGGTACGGCTTCATTTGCTGCGTCGCCCTGGTGCTGCTAGCCAAGCAGATGCGCAAGGTCGTGAAGCGGGACGAGGATTATTACGGTGATTGACGGCCTCAACCCGGCGCTGATTCTGATTGGCGGTTCCTTGCTGGCGCTGCTCGCGCCGCAAGGCCGTGCCCGCAATCTGTTCATGCTGGCGCTGCCCGTTCTCGGCGCGCTGCAATTGTGGGGTTTGCCTTACGGCGAGTATGCGAGGATCGAATTATTCGACCTGACCCTGACGACCCTGCGGCTGGATAGCTTGAGCTTTGCTTTTGCACTGGTTTTTCACATCGCCGCGCTGTTGGCGATCATCTATGCCTGGCGGCTGGATGATCCAGTGCAGCAAGTCGCGGGTTTGTTGTATCCGGGAGCGGCGGTGGGCGCGGTGCTGGCGGGCGATCTAGTCACCTTGTTCATTTGCTGGGAATTGGCGGCCGTTTCCTCGGTGTTTCTGATCTGGGCGCGGCGCACCCAACGGGCCTATCGCGCCGGCATGCGCTATCTGCTGGCGCAAATCGGTTCCGGCGTGCTGTTGCTGGCCGGAGTGATCGTCCACCTGCGGGCCACCGGCTCGATCACTTTCGAGCACTTGGGGCTGGACAGTCCGGGCGGCGGGCTGATTTTCATCGCCTTCGGCATCAAGGCCGCGTTCCCGCTGCTGCACAATTGGTTGCAGGACGCCTACCCGGAAGCCACCGTGACCGGCACCGTGCTGCTGTCGGCCTTCACCACCAAGATGGCGATTTACGCCTTGGCGCGCGGCTTCGCCGGCACCGAAAGCCTGATTACCATCGGCACGCTCATGGCGATGTTCCCGATTTTCTATGCGGTGATCGAAAACGATCTGCGGCGGGTGTTGGCCTACAGCATGAACAACCAGCTCGGCTTCATGGTGGTCGGTGTCGGCATCGGCACGCCGCTGGGTTTGGACGGCGCGGTGGCGCACGCCTTCGCCGATATTTTGTTCAAGGCGCTGTTGTTCATGAGCATGGGCGCGGTGCTGTTGCGCGCCGGCACGGTCAACGGTTCGGAACTGGGCGGACTGTATAAATCCATGCCGCTCACCGCCGGGCTTTGCATGGTCGGCGCGGCATCGATCTCGGCCTTCCCGCTGTTTAGCGCCTTCGCCACTAAATCGCTGATCCTGGAGGCGGCGGCGCGGGAAGGACACTGGGTTTCCTTTCTGTTTCTGCTGTTTGCCTCGGCCGGCGTGTTCCATCATGCCGGCATCAAGATTCCCTTTTTCGCCTTCTTCGCCCACGACAGCGGCATCCGCTGCGAGGAAGCGCCCCGCAACATGCTGGTCGCGATGGGCTTGGCGGCGGCGCTGTGCGTGGGAATCGGCGTCTTTCCAGAGGCGCTCTACGCCATCTTGCCCTATCCGATCGCCTTCGATCCGTACACCACCACCCATGTCGTCACCCAGCTTCAGTTACTCGCATGGTCGGCGCTGGCGTTTTCGGTGCTGGTGCGCACCGGTATTTATCCGCCGGAACTGCGGTCGGTCAACCTGGATTTCGATTGG
>DAOTGT010000109.1:8623-11123 GCA_035447285.1 Candidatus Competibacter sp. | reverse complement strand
TGGCGGGCAGAGAACGGCTGAGTGCTGCGTGGGCGGGGAAGAAGCCGTTTATCAAATAACCTCGTCGACTCATGTTCTGGCCGGGTTGCCAGGAATTTGATACCAGCTTGACCCGTTGACCCAGACCATGTCATCAGTTAGGAGATTCCCATGGGAAGGGAGTTTTGCTCCCGCAAACGCACGCGGATACGGTCATTGCCGATAGGGGATACGATGCCCATGCAACGGGTGCGGGAGCCGCTGGCCAAAGCCGGAAGGACGGGTGTCATTCCGCCAAAACGCAATCGCACCGAACAGCGCGACTACGACCGCGACCTCTACAAGACGCGCCACTTGATCGAAAAGCTCTTCGAAAAGCGCAAACCATACAGAGGCCACCGTCACCCGCCACGACAAGATTGAGATTGCTTATCCTCTCCGGCATCCACCTTGCCGCGGCACTCAAGCGCGCCGACCGCGACTTTCTGGACAGCCGAAGCGAAACAAGCCAATCCGCATCCGTGCCATGCTCATGCTCCGACAGACCGACCATTGTGCCCACCAGTGCGCACGCCGGCACGGCCATGACGCGGGCTCGCGGGCTCCGTCCACGCTGGCGGCCCACGGTGAATTACCGTATGATTCTGAACCTCATGGAAAACCGATTATCGCTTTGAATCCATGCGCGGCCCCGACGACAAGAGGCGATTCAAATGAGCAGGGTAGACGAAAAACGGGATGTCTTGAGCGAGGGTGAAATTCTGCGCGCCAGCGAGCGACCCAGCGAGGAAATGCAGCGTTGCCTGGATGAAGTCTTGACGACACTGCGCAAGTACAATGTCGGCGTCACGCTTTGCCTGGCCAACGAACGGGAATCGATGCTGATGTACCGCATTCCCGAATGGTGCGCGGTCATGCTGGGGGAAGGTGGCCCCGAGATCAACCCGGACAAGCTGTGGCAGTCCAATAACCTGGAACAACTGATATCTCGCACCTACCGACTGGCGACCGCCCTGCGCCATATGAACGAACACCTGCATGCCGAGTCGTCGCGGTTGGAGGATTTCGTCAGGGATCTGGGGCAGCACATGCTTGACCCCAACCGCAAAAGCCATTGAGCCATTTCCCCGGCCGAAAAACACTCAGTTCCGTTGGAAAAATTGTGCATTGGCCTGCCGCCAATCGCTAGCCAGTCGCTTGGCGCGCGTCAGATCTTCTTCGTTCAACTGGCGGGCAATGGAATCCAGCGGTCGGACCGCGCCCACGTAACCGGTGGAAACCGCCAAATCCAGCCACAGATGGGCCTTGACTCCATCCCGTCCGATCCCCCTGCCTTCGTTGTACATCATGCCCAGGCCGTACTGGGCCAACGGCAGCCCACTGTTGGCGGCCTGCTCGAACCAACTGAATGCCTGCGGGTCGTCACGGGGTACCCCACGCCCGGTCGCGTAGGCCACACCAAGCAGCAATTGTGCAAGAGGCAGTTTCTGTGCCGCCGCTTTGCGATACCAGGCCACGGCTTCTGCTTCGTCGCGTCGCACCCCGCCCCGACCTTCCGCATACAGCAAACCCAGATTCAGTTCCGCCGCAGCCAAACCTTGCTCGGCCGCCTTGCGGTACCAGACCGCCGCCTGCGCCTCGTCGCGCGGGGTCCCCTGGCCCGTGGCGTACAGCACCCCGAGATTGAATCTCGCCGCGGCATCGCCCTGATCGGCCGCCTTGCGAAACCATTGCAATGCCTGTCGGGCATCCTGCGATACGCCGATACCCTGGGCGTACATTTCGGCCAGCCGGGCTTGACTGGCGGCATCGCCTGCTTCGGCCGCCTTGCGATACCAGCTCACCGCCTGCGTTTCGTCGCGCTCGACCACTCCGCCCTCGGCGTAGATCCGTCCCAGCCGCCGCTGGGCTTCGATGAGTCCCTGGTCGGCCGCCTTGCGTAGCCAATCCACGCCAAGTCGCTCGTCGCGCCGCACCCCTCGACCATCGAGATAGCATCCGGCCAATCGCATCTGGGCGTCGGGATTGCCGCCCTTGGCGGCCTGCTCCAGTAACTGCACGCCCTTGGCTTCGTCCAGCACCACACCGCGACCACTGAGATAATCGTCGGCCAATTCCAGTTGTGCCAACGGCAGGTTCTGATCAGCGGCGCGGCGGTACCAGAGCAGTGCCGCGCGCTCATCGCGCGGCAGCCCGCGGCCGGCGTCGTACATACGCCCCAAGTAGTACTGCGCCAGCGGCAGATTCTGGTCGGCGGCCAGCCGATACCATTTTACCGCCTCGGCATCGTTGCGGGCCGTACCCTGGCCGTCGGCGTACATCCGCCCCAGTTCCTGCCGTGCCAGCCCCAAACCCTGTTCAGCCGCCTTACGAAACCAGTTGAACGCATCCACCGTGGAGAGTGGTACACCGCGACCGCTCAGGTAGCGCACGGCCAGGTTGTACTGAGCCTCGGCATGACCTTGCTCGGCCGCCTTGCGATACCAGCGCACGGCATCCTGGTCGCTACCGACCACGCCGC
>DAOTGT010000109.1:5622-8523 GCA_035447285.1 Candidatus Competibacter sp. | reverse complement strand
TCGGCCGCCTTGCGATACCAGCGCACGGCATCCTGGTCGCTACCGACCACGCCGCGGCCGCTGGCATACAACGCGCCCAAGGCAAACTGAGCACCTGGATGCCCCTGTTCGGCGGCTTGCTGGTACCAACCCACCGCTTCCTTGTCGTTGCGCGATACACCACGACCGCTGGCGTAGAGGTTCCCCATCTCGAACAGCGCGCCGGGATGGCTCTGCCGGGCGGCCTGCCGATACCAGTTGACCGCCTCTCGATCATCCCGATTTACGCCCTGGCCAGCGGCGTAGCGGCTGGCCAGAGTGTATTGCGCGTCGGCGTTGCCGTGCACCGCCGACCGACTCAGCCACAGCAGCGCTTCCCGCTCGCTGGGCGCCGCCTCGGGATTGGCCGCATACAGCATCGATAATTGGAGCTGCGCTTCGTCGTTGCCCTGCAAGGCGGCCTTCCGCAACCATTCGATGGCGCTGCGCTGGCTCTGCGTCGTCCCCTCGCCACGCAGGTACATCAACCCGATCATGGTCTGCGCCTTGGGATCGCCTTGCTTGGCCCAGACCATGTATTCCGAGAAAGCGGCGTTGTAATCACCGCGCCGGTAAGCGTCGGCGGCGCTGTTGGTGGCGGCATCGGGCGCCGTGGGGCGGGAGTCGCCAAAATGCCAGGTTCCCTTGTTATCCCGCCATTTCTGGATGCCGGACTCGGGCGCGGCCCCGACCGATGCCGTAAGAATAATAAGAAGGAATAATATGATAGCGCGCATCACCATCTCCTTTGGGAACTATTCGGGTCCTCTTGAATTCTTGTGATCGACCTCAATGTAATGCTTGAAGCAACCGCTAGCCCGAACCGTCGGCATTTACACTTGACCTGAAACGGTTTGCGGTCATCATTGGCTTGTTACCCTTACAATAGCAACGAGGAAATCGGAATGGCCATCAACCTGCAAAAAGGCCAGCGCATCAGCCTGGAGAAAGAGGCCGGACGCAGTTTGAGCCGGGTCGTCATGGGCTTGGGCTGGGGCATGAAACAAGTCCAGTCTCGCGGCTTCCTGGGTTTCGGCGCCGGCGAACGTCAGATGGCGGTGGACTTGGACGCATCCTGCCTGTTGTTCGACGCCAGCGGCAATCTAGTGGATACCGTATGGTTCAGACAACTAAAAAGCCGTTGCGGCTCCATCCGCCACAGTGGCGACGATCGCTCCGGCGGCGGGGAATCCGGCACCGAAAACGAGCGGATCGCCATCGATCTGAATCAGGTACCGGCAACGGTGCAAGCGCTGATTTTTACCGTCAACAGCTTCAGCGGCGAGGATTTCACCGGCATTCCCAACGCGTTCTGCCGGTTGGTGGACGAAACCAACAATGGCGAAATCGCCCGCTTCGATCTGTCATTGGAAGGTGGCCAGCATACCGGCCTGATCATGACCAAGCTGTATCGCCACAACAATGAGTGGAAAATGCAGGCCATCGGCGAACAGGCCGACGGTCGCACCTTCCACGATCTGCTGCCGGCGCTTCGCCCTTACTTGTAGCGCGTCAGGGGATTCCATCATGGATTTGCAGCCCGGCCAGAACTTCTCCATCACCCAAAAAAGCCCTGCGACGACCACGATCGAGATCGCGCTCGACTGGCAGCCAGCCAACACGCCGTTGACCCTCGATTCCAGCGCCTTTGCGCTGACCGCGCAGGGTAAGGTGCGCGGCGACGGCGATTTCATCTTCTACAACCAGACGACCCTGAACGGCGGCGGCATCCAGCGTGCCGGCGATGGTCGAACCTTTACCGTCAATTTTTCCGCGCTGCCGGCGGCCATCGAACGGATCGTTATCGCCCTGACCATCGATCAGGGCCAGCGGCGCGGACAATCGTTCGGTCAGTTGAACCAGGTGCGGGCGGAAATCCGCGCCGCCGGTCACGAAACACCGCTGGCGATCTTTTCGCTGGCCACCAAGATGATGCCGGAAACCGCGCTCATCGTCGGCGAGATGTACCGACGCGGCGGCGAATGGAAATTCCGCGCGGTGGGCCAGGGCTTCGTCGGTGGGCTAGGGCCGCTGGCTCAGCAATACGGCGTCGATGTAGCCGACGATCCGGACGCTGGCGCCGCGCCATCCCCAGCATCGCCGCCGGTCGCCGCCCGGCCCGCACTGGCGCCATCCTCGGCCGCGCCGCCGCCGGCCAAACCGATCCGGCTGGAAAAGATCACCCTGGAGAAAAAGGGTAGCAGCATTTCGTTGGAGAAAACCGGTCAGGGCTTCGACGAACTGGTCGTCAACCTGAACTGGCATCAGGGCGGTGGTGGCAAGGGCTTCTTCGGTCGGCTGACCAGCCGCAAGATCGATCTCGATCTGGGTTGCCTGTTCCGGCTGCGAGATGGCCGGGCCGGCGCGGTGCAAGCGCTGGGCAACAGCTTCGGCGACCTGCGGCAGCCACCCTACATCCAGCTCATGGGCGACGATCGCAGCGGTGCCAGCGCCCAAGGCGAGTTCCTGCGCATCAATGGCCGCCACTGGGACCAAATCGACCGGGTGGTCGTCTTTGCCCTCATTTACGAAGGCGTGCCCAATTGGGCGGAGACCGATGCGGTGGTCACCCTTCAAACCCCCAACCAGCCGACGCTGGAGATCCGGCTCGGCAGCCACGGCAACAATCAGCGCATGTGCGCCCTGGCCATGTTGGAGAACCAGGGTGGTAACATCCAGGTCACAAAGCTAGTCGAATATTTCCAAGATCACCGCTTACTGGATCAGGCTTACGGCTTCGGCTTGCGCTGGGTCGCCGGCTCCAAGGATTAATCGGTTCCCATTTTTCACCCGTACAACTGAAGGAATCCCACTCATGGCTCTCGAATGGTTGAAACAGCGTTACACCGAAGTCTCCGCCAACCTGAAATCCGAAGTGACCAA
>DAOTGT010000109.1:0-5522 GCA_035447285.1 Candidatus Competibacter sp. | reverse complement strand
AAGATCGCCTTTACCGTCACCATCCACGAGGCCGAACAGCGCCGACAGAATTTCGGCCAGGTCGGCAACGCCTACATCCGCGTGGTCAACGCCGACACCAACAGCGAAGTGACTCGCTACGACTTGGCCGAGGATGCCTCGACCGAAACGGCGATGATCTTCGGCGAACTCTACCGGCACAGCGGCGAGTGGCGCTTTACCGCGGTCGGCCAGGGCTATGCCGGCGGACTGGCGGCGATGTGCCGTCAATACGGCATCAATATCTAGACCGATAAGACTCTTTTCCAGTCCGCGACCGGGGGAATCTCACATTCTCCAAACAACCTCATCAAGGAGACTGAACGCATGGCTGTATCTCTGCAAAAAGGCGGCAACGTTTCGCTGAGTAAACAGGCTCCCGGCCTGAAGAGGGTTGGCTTCGGCCTGGGTTGGGACGTGCGCAAGACCGATGGCACCGAATTCGACCTGGACGCTTCCGCTTTCGTGCTGGACGCCGGTGGCAAGGTGTTGAGTGACCAACACTTCGTGTTTTACAACAACGCCAAGGACCCATCGGGCGCGGTCTCCCACAAGGGCGACAATCGGACCGGCGCCGGCGAGGGTGATGACGAGATGATCGAAATCGATCTGGGTCTGATGACTCCCAATGCCGCCAAAGTGGCATTCGTGGTCACCATTCACGACGCCGAGGCCCGTAAGCAGAATTTCGGGCAGGTCAGCAACGCTTATATCCGGGCGCTGAACACCGATGGCGGCGCGGAAATCGCCCGCTACGACCTGTCCGAGGACGCTTCGACCGAGACGGCGATGATTTTCGGCGAACTGTATCGCCATAACGACGAATGGAAATTCAAGGCCATCGGCCAGGGCTACGCCGGCGGGTTGGCGGCGGTCGCCCGCGATTTCGGCGTTAATCTCGGTTAAAATCAACGGTGCTTCGCGCGCCACACTGGCCACACCCGGCCCGCCGACGCACCGGCGGGCCTTTATTTTTTGCAAAGAGAACCCTATGAGCGAATCCGTCAAATACCTGCTCGACGAAAACCGGATGCCAAAATATTGGTACAATCTGGTCGCCGATCTGCCGGCGCCGCCGCCGCCGGTACTGCACCCCGGTACCCTGCAAGCGATCAGCCCGAACGATCTGGTGCCGCTGTTCCCCATGACGCTGATCCAGCAGGAAGTCGCCACCGAACGGGACATCGAAATACCGCAACCGGTACGGGACATCTACCGGCAATGGCGGCCCAGCCCGCTGTACCGTGCCCGCCGGCTGGAAAAGGCGCTCGGTACTCCGGCGCGCATCTACTACAAGTATGAGGGCGTCAGCCCGGCCGGCAGCCATAAGCCCAACACCGCCGTGGCCCAGGCGTTCTACAACAAGGAAGCCGGGATCACGCGCATCGCCACTGAAACCGGCGCCGGGCAATGGGGTTCCTCGCTGGCCTTCGCCGGCGCGCTGTTCGGCATCGACGTGCAGGTGTTCATGGTGCGGGTTTCTTACAACCAGAAACCCTATCGGCGGGCACTGATGGAAACCTATGGGGCGCGCTGTGTGGCCTCGCCGTCCGAGGAAACCACGTCCGGCCGGGCGATTCTCGCCAAGCGGCCCGATCATCCGGGCAGTCTCGGCATCGCCATCTCCGAGGCGGTGGAAATCGCCGCGCAACGCGACGACACCAAGTACGCGCTGGGTTCGGTGCTCAGCCATGTGTTGCTGCATCAAACCGTGATCGGACAGGAAGCACTGGCGCAACTGGAGATGGCGGACGACTACCCCGATGTCATCATCGGTTGCGCCGGCGGCGGTTCCAATTTCGCTGGCATCGCCTTTCCATTCATCGGCGCGCAACTGCGCGGCGGCCGACAGGTTCGCATCATCGCTGTCGAGCCGGCGGCCTGTCCGACCCTGACCCGTGGTCCTTATGCTTACGACTTCGGCGACACCGCGCATCTCACTCCACTCACCAAGATGCACACCCTGGGTTCGACCTTCACCCCGCCCGGCTTCCACGCCGGCGGCCTGCGCTATCACGGCATGGCGCCGTTGGTCAGCCACGTCAAGGAGCTGGGCTTGATCGAAGCGCGCGCCTACCACCAGATCGGTTGTTTCGAGGCGGGAGTGACTTTCGCCCGCGCCGAGGGCATCCTGCCGGCGCCGGAAGCCAACCATGCGGTCAAGGGCGCGATCGATGAGGCCTTGCGCTGCAAGGAAGAAGGCGTCAGTCGGGCGATTCTGTTCAACCTGTCCGGCCACGGCCATTTCGATATGCAGGCCTATATGGATTATTTCGCCGGCAAACTGGTGGATCAGGACTACGACGAGGCCGAACTGGCGATGGCGCTGTCCGGCTTGCCGTCGGTGACGATGGTCTGAACCCGCTCCGCCGCTGAGCGCGGGCGCGAGAGCGCGTCGGAGCCGATGGCCACGCTGGAATCAGGCTAGACGTTTCAACCAGAATACCATCGGTTTGGGGGATTCGGCATCCTCATCCAGGTCCCGCCACGAGAACGTGGTCCGCAATTCCGGGTGCCTGACGAAACCATGCCGGTTCCAGAGCGTATCCAGCGGCAGGTATGCCGCCGGCCGACGCGGATGATCGGCGGGTCGCTCCACCGCGCAGAAGCAGGTGAGGTCGAAGCGGCCCAAGCCGCGAGCATGGGTTTCCCGCTCCTCGAAAAACCGCTTCCCCAACCCTTGGCCTCGATATTCGGGCAACAGCACCGATTCACCGTAGTAGAAAATCCGCTGGGGATCGTAGCCTTGCGCCGTAAACGGCTGGATGACGTCCGGTGGCTCTGCCATCAACGGCAAGCCACTGGACGCGCCCACCACCCGTTCCCCGGCTCGAACCAGTACCAGCACGCTATCCGGCGTGCCAGCATAGATCTTCAGGTATTTTTCTTCATAAGCCGCGCTGCCCTGGTAGAGATACGGGAACTCGCGGAACACCTGGATGCGCAACTGGGCCAATTCGGAGAGATAGGGGTCAATGGCGCTACCGGACAATCGTTGAACATTCAAGGATGTGGACATGGGGGAAACATACCCAGGGTTGTGGTCGCGCCCGAAAGAGGTGGAAGATGAGCCCATGTCCGGCGGCGGCACGGCATCGGACCGACGGACCAAACCGTGGGCGTTGTTGTCTTGATGAACGTGGAGGCGAGTATGTTCAGGCGAATCGGGATCATGCGGATCGCGGGCAGGCGAGGATCGTGGGTCTTTCTGGCTTCGCTACTGCTGTGGCCAGCCGTTCGGGGCGTGCTGGCCAAGGAAGAGGTTTACACTTGGAAAGATGCCGCCGGTCGCGTGCATTACGGCAATCGCCCGCCCGAAGGCCAGGCCGCGAAGTCGGTCCCGCTCAACGCCAAGCCCATTGCCGTTCAACCCACCGAACGGATCTACACCTGGACCGATAACGAAGGCGCGGTGCACTATGGTGCCCGGCCGCCGTCCGATACTGAAGCCAGGGAGATCAAGGAAGAAGACGGCTCGCTGTCCACCATTCGCTCCAGCAGGCTGCGGCCCGGTGAACAACGCTTGCTGCAAGAACTGCCGGGTCGCGAATGAATGCCGACCCGCCTTGAGCTCGAACCGTCGTGGCAATGCGCCGAAGAGCCTGGAGTCCAACATCACTCATCATTTCCAAGTATCCGGCCAGCGGCGCTGCAATTCGACCAGCCACAGGCTGCGCAAGTGCTGGCGCCTTGCATCGGATGCCCCTTGCAACACGGCGCGATAGTATCGATAGGACGCCCGTGTCACGGCCTGTTCGGATTGGCGAAGTTTGTTGATATCACGCATGGTCATCATGGCAAGCCTCCTGCCCTGTGAAAATGACAAAGCCTAAGCGATTTAGGGCAATATTCATGCCCTTTCCACCAAATAGCCCTCGCCATGACCCCGGAAGACTACTGTCATAACCTGGCGGCCCCGCTGAGCTCGGATTTCCGCTACAGTCTACTCGGTTTACCGCTCGCGCGACGTCAAGCCTTATGCGCGATCCAGGCTTTTTGCCTGGAAACCGCGCAAGCGATGGCGGAATGCCGGGATCCGGGCGTTGCCCGGACCAAACTAGACTGGTGGCGCTCCGAATTGGACAAACTGTTCGTCGGTGAATCGCGGCACCCGGTCACGCGTGCCCTACAGCCGCACTTGCACCTCTTCAACCTGCCCGAGGAGTACTTCAGGGAGATCCTCGACGGGGTCGCCATGGATCTCGATTACGACGCCTATCCCACGTTCAACGAACTCATGCTCTACCTCCATCGACGTGGTAGCGTGGTGGCGCTGCTGGCCGCCGAAGTATCGGGCTACCGCGACCGGCGGGCCACCCCCCGCTTCGCGCATGAGGCCGGCGCGGCACTGCTGCTGTTCGAGCAGCTCCACGACGTGCGCCTTCATGCCCGGCACGGCCGTTTTTATTTCCCCGAGGACGAAATGCATCGGTTCGGTACCCATCCGGGTGACTTGCTGGCCGCGCAAACCACGGACCGGGTCCGGCAACTGTTCGCCTTCCAGGCCGAGCGGATCCAGGAATACCACCGTCGGGCGCTGGACTATTTACCGGATGTGGACCGCCTGGACCAGTGCTCCCTGTTGGTTCGTCTGGAACTGGCGATGGCGTTGCTGGCGGAAATCGCCGAGGACGGTTATCGACTGCTGGAGCAGCGTATCAGCCTGACGCCGCTGCGCAAACTATGGCTGGCTTGGCGACGGCGGCGCGGCGAACGGCAGCGCTTTCGACGCCTGCCAGCAAGAGAGTAAACTATGTTCCGTTCAACCCTGCCGGATAACTTGCCATGAAGGATTACCAACCCGCCGCCGACCTGCTGAAAGACCGGGTCATTCTGGTGACCGGCGCCGGAGACGGCATCGGCCGCGCCGCCGCCCGCCGGCTGGGCATGCACGGCGCCACCGTGATCCTGCTCGGGCGCACCATCCGCAAGCTGGAGCAGACTTACGACGAGCTCGAACAAGCGGGTGCCGCCAAGCCGGCCATCTACCCGATGAATCTGGAAGGGGCTACCCCCAAGGACTTCGCCGATCTGGCGCAGGTGCTGGAAACCGAGTTCGGCCGCCTGGACGGGCTGCTGCACAATGCGGCTCTGTTCGAGGGGCTGACGCCGATCGCCAATTTCGACATCGAACTCTGGTATCGGATCCTGCAAGTCAACCTCAACGCTCCGTTCATGCTGACCCAGGCGCTGCTGGGCGTATTGAATCGGTCCGCCGATGCTTCGGTGGTGTTCACCGCCGATCGGGTCAGCGAGATCGGCCAAGCGTATTGGGGCGCCTATGCGGTAGCCAAGGGCGGCGTCCAGACTTTGATGAAACTACTGGCCAGCGAGCTGGAAACCAACACTCCGATCCGGGTCAACAGCGTCGATCCGGGCCGGGTCCGCACCGCGATGACGCTGAAGATCTATCCGGGTCGCGAACCGGAGCAATGGCCGACCCCGGAAACGGTGCTGGACGCTTATCTTTACCTACTGGGTCCAGACAGCAAAGGCGTCACCGG
>DAOTGT010000108.1:5210-11139 GCA_035447285.1 Candidatus Competibacter sp. | reverse complement strand
TGCAACCGAAATGGCTGGAGGTGCGGGGAGAGTTCTGGCCTCGGGGCGGCATCGCCATCAAACCCAGCGTGCGGTTGACCGGCGAGGGTTCCACGAACCAGACCTAGCGCGACCAGGAATCCATGTCCCCGCTCGCCGTCGCATCCCCGGCAAGGCCCGCCATCGAACCGCGAGGGGTGGTGATCGCCGTGCGCGGCAGCGTGGTGGACGCGCGTTTTCCTCGCCACCTACCGGCTCTACGCCAGCAACTGCATGCTGGCCGGGATCGATCGGTGGTCATTGAGGTCAGCGACCACTTGGCGGCCGATACGGTGCGTGGCATCGCCCTGACGCCCACCCAGGGTTTGGCGCGCGGCGATCCGGTACAGGACTGCAGCGGTTCGCTGACCGTGCCAGTCGGGCCGGAACTGTTGGGACGCATGATCAATGTGTTCGGTCAGACCATCGACGAGGGCCCGGCGCTGGCGGACGGCGAACGACGCTCGATTCACCAACCGCCGATTCCGCTGGCGCAACGCCGGGTCGGTCTGGAGATGTTCGAGACCGGCATCAAGGTCATCGATCTGCTCTGCCCGTTGGAACGGGGCGGCAAGGCGGGGCTGTTCGGCGGGGCCGGGGTTGGTAAGACCGTGGTCATCACCGAGCTGATTCACAACATGGTGGGCCGCTACCAGGGCGTCAGCCTGTTCTGCGGTATCGGCGAGCGCTGCCGCGAGGCGGAGGAACTGTATCGCGAGATGCGCGAGGCCGGCGTGCTGAAGGACGCGGTGCTGGTGTTCGGGCAGATGGACGAACCGCCGGGCGCGCGCTTCCGGGTCGGCCACGCCGCGCTGACTCTCGCCGAGTATTTCCGCGACAGCGCTCGCCGCGACGTGCTGCTGCTGATCGACAACATCTTCCGTTTCATTCAGGCCGGCGCCGAAGTCTCCGGTCTGATGGGCCGCATCCCATCGCGGGTCGGCTATCAACCGACCTTGGGCACCGAACTGGCCGAGTTGGAAGAGCGCATCTGCAACGCCGCCGGTGGTTCCATCACCTCGGTGCAGGCGGTCTACGTGCCCGCCGACGATTTTACCGACCCCGCCGCCGCCCACACCTTCGCCCATCTTTCGGCTTCGGTGGCGTTGTCCCGCAAACGCGCCAGTCAGGGTTTTTACCCAGCGGTGGACCCGCTGACTTCCGACTCCAAGCTGCTGACCCCGGTGTTGGTCAGCGAGCGTCATTATCGGATTGCCCAGGCGGTGCGCAAAACCCTGGCCGAATACGAGGAACTCAAGGATCTGATTGCCATGCTCGGTTTGGAGGAGTTGTCGTTGGCCGATCGGCGCACCGTCAATCGTGCCCGGCGGTTGGAGCGCTATTTGACCCAGCCGTTTTTTACCACCGAACACTTCACCGGCCGGCCGGGCCAGAGCGTGCCGTTACCGCGAGTGCTGGACGACTGCGAGCGCATTCTGAACGATGGTTGCGCCGATTGGGCCGAGGCGGATCTGTACATGATCGGCACCCTGGACGAGGCACGACGATGATCCAGTTGAAGGTACTGACCCCGACCCAAACCTTGGTGGACGAAGCCGCGACCCAAGTCCGTGCCGAAGGCTTGGAAGGCGCCTTTTGTCTATTGCCGCGGCATCGCGATTGGGTGGCGGCGCTGGTGCCGGGCATCGTGGGCTTCACCACGCTTGCCGGGTTGGAACAGTTTGTGGCGGTGGATCAGGGCGTGCTGAGCAAGCGCGGCGCCGAGGTGTTGATCGCGGCGCGGCGGGCGGTGCGGGAGGGCGATCTTCGCCGATTACGGCAGGTGGTGGATACCAAGTTCCGTCAACTCGATGATCAGGAGAAAGCGGCCCGTGGCGCCTTGGCCCGACTGGAGGCGGGGATGATGCGGCGGTTTCTGCAATTAGGGGAGGGTAGGCGATGACTCAACCCCATGGCCCCGATCCTTCCGGGGAAAAAAAAGAGAAAAGTGGCAACGTCAAGAGCCTGCCAACCGCTTCATCTCCGCTGCTCGATCCGCTGCCGGAACAGGTGGGACGCAAGGCGGCGCGTAAGCTGCGGGCGCGCGAGACGGATCGACCCAGCGTCTGGTTCGGCCTGGGCCTGTTCGGTATCGTCGGCTGGACGGTGGCGCTTCCAGCCGTCCTGGGTGCGCTGTTGGGACTGTGGCTCGACCGGAACTGGCCCAGCCGGCATTCCTGGACCTTAACTCTGTTGGTAGCGGGTCTGGTGCTTGGCTGCGCCGCCGCCTGGCAATGGTTGAAAAAACAGGAACCCCATGATTGAGAATGGGCTGGGGTTGTTGGCCGCGTTGGGTGGATGGCTGCTGGGCCTGTTCTATTTCGCCGGGCTGTGGTTCACCCTGCGACGATTGCCCGGCCACCCTCATCCCGCCTTGTGGGTGGCCGGTAGTTTCGTCCTGCGGCTGGCCGTCAGTCTGACCGGGTTCTATGTGATTCTCGGCCCGGATCGCAACCTGATCCGGCTGGGGATCGCGCTGCTGACCTTCATTGCGGCGCGAGTCGTGCTGACACGCTATTTGCGACCGACGCCGGAATCACGAGCATGACCATCAGCCCCGATCAAACCGTTTGGTTCGAGTTCGGCTTCATCCGCATCAGTTCTACCTTGCTGTTTACCTGGCTGGTCATGGCGCTGCTGGTGCTGTTGGCCCGGTGGATCACCCGCCGGCTGGCCGCTGACGCCACACTGTCGCCCTGGCAAAATCTGCTGGAAGTACTGGTCGAGGGCATTCAGGGACAAATCCGCGATATCGCCCGGCGGGACTTCGCGCCCTATCTGCCGTTCGTGGGTACGCTGTTCGTTTTCATCGCCACCTGCAACCTGCTGGCTATCGTCCCCGGTTTCGAACCGCCCACCGGCTCGTTGTCCACCACCACCGCGCTGGCGCTATGCGTCTTGGTCGCGGTGCCGCTGTTCGGCATCCGACGGCGAGGCTGGCGCGCGTATCTGCGGGACTACCTGGAGCCGACCCCGATCATGTTGCCCTTGAATCTGGTCGGCGAGCTGGCCCGCACCCTGGCGCTGGCGGTGCGGCTCTACGGCAACGTGATGAGCGGCGCCGTGGTGGGAGCGATTCTGCTAATCATTACGCCGCTGTTCTTCCCGGTGTTGATGCACGCGCTGGAGCTGCTGACCGGAATCATCCAGGCGTATATTTTCGCGGTGCTCGCCACGGTCTATCTCGCTGCGGCCACGGCCGCGCACGACCTTTCACCCCATGCCTCCTCGCCTTCTTCCTCGGGGGATGAGGGGCGAATTCACGAACCCTGACGGAGGGCCTCTCTCCATGGATGCCGCACTTCTCATTGGCCTTGTCTCGATCGTCACCGCCGGTCTCACCATCGCTATCGGCACCATCGGTCCAGCCTTGGCGGAAGGCCGGGCGGTGGCCCAAGCCCTGGCCGCCATTGCCCAGCAACCGGACGAAGCGGCGACCTTGAGCCGCAGCCTGTTCGTCGGTCTGGCGATGATCGAATCCACCGCCATCTATTGTTTCGTGGTGTCGATGATCCTGATTTTCGCCAACCCGTTCTGGAATCACTTCATCGCCGCCGCCGGCCAGTAGCCATGCAGATCGACTGGTTCACCGTTGCCGCCCAGATCGTCAATTTTCTGCTGCTGGTGTGGTTGCTGAAGCGGTTTTTGTATCGTCCGGTGCTCGACGCCATGGCTGCCCGCCAACAGAAAATCGCGGCGGCGCTGGAAGAGGCTCAGGCCAAGACCCAGCAAGCCGAAGTTGCGGCGCAAGCCTGTCGGGAGTGGCAGGCCGCGTTGGAAGCCCAACGCGAGGCGTGGCTGGCCGAGGCTCGCCAGGATGTCGCGGCGCGGCGTGAGGAGTGGCTGTCGGCGGCCCGGCGCGAGGTGGAGGTTCAACGCGCCGACTGGCTGGCGGCCTGGCGGCGGGAGCAGGCGGAAGGCCAGCGTGCGCTGCAACGGGAAGCTGTCCAACGCTTGACCGAAGCCCTCCGCCATGCCTTGCGCGAACTGGCGGACGCCGATCTGGAGCGGCGGATGCTCGAACCGCTGTTGACGCGGCTGCGAGCCCTGGATGCGGGCGAACGCACGGCTCTGGCGCAGGCCGCATTGGGGGGTTGCACCGTCACCACCGCCTTTCCTCTGGACACGGCGCTACAACAATACTGGCGGACGGTGCTGCACTCACTGTTGGGCACTGAAACACCGCTCAGCTTCCATCACGATCCGAACGCCGCTTGCGGTATCACGCTGGAGATGCCCGGTCACCGTCTGGCTTGGACCCTGGATAGCTATCTCGACGGTTTCGGCGAAGCGCTCGCCCAAGTGTTGAATGCCCAAGCAGCCGTCGTGGCCAACGACCATGCCCGATCCTGAACTGTTTACGCCTTTCGATACGGTGCTGGCCGCCTATCGGCCAGCGGTCAAGGTGGTGGAAACCGGGGTGGTGGAGCGGCTCGGCCATGGCATTGCCCAGGTCAATGGCTTGCCGGGCGTCGAGGCCATGGAATTGGTGCGTTTCCCCAATGGCATTCTCGGCATCGCCTTCAATCTGGACCCCGATGAGGTCGGCGTGGTGCTGCTCAACGACAGCAGCGGCCTCAAGGCCGGCGATCCGGTCGAGCGCACCGGACGAGTGGTGGATACACCGGTCGGTTCCGCCCTGCTGGGACGAGTGGTCAATGCCTTGGGCGAACCGCTGGACGAAGCCGGTCCGGTCATTACGGCCGAACGCTGGCCGCTGGAACGGCCGGCGCCGGCGATCATGCACCGGGCGCCGGTCAGCGTGCCGCTGGCTACCGGTATCAAGGTGATCGATGCCGCCATCCCGGTTGGCCGGGGCCAGCGGGAATTGATCCTGGGAGACCGGCAGACCGGCAAGACCGCGCTTGCCGTGGATGCCATCCTCAACCAAGCCGATCAGAACGTGATCTGCGTCTACTGCGGCATCGGCCAGCGCGGCACGGCGGTGGCGCGGGTGCTCGACGATCTGCGGCGGCGCGATGCCTTGCGTTACACTTTCCTGGTGGTGGCCGCCGGCGAGGACCCGCCCGGCTTGCAAGTGCTCACGCCCTACGCCGCCACCAGCATGGCCGAATGGTTCATGGCCCAGGGTCGCGACGTATTGATCGTTTACGACGATCTGACCCGGCACGCCCAGGCGTATCGGGAACTATCGTTGTTGCTGCGCCGTCCGCCGGGGCGGGAGGCCTATCCCGGTGACGTGTTCTATCTGCACTCACGACTGTTGGAGCGAGCCACCCGGCTACGCCCGGAACATGGCGGCGGTTCACTGTCGGCGCTGCCGATCGTCGAGACCGAGGCGCAAAACGTCTCCGCCTACATTCCCACCAATCTGATTTCGATCACCGACGGCCAGATTGTCCTGTCTCCGGATTTGGCCCGAAAGGGCATTCTGCCGGCGGTCGATGTCGGTCAGTCGGTATCGCGGGTGGGCGGCAAAACCCAATTGCCGGCCTATCGCGCCATTGCCGCCGAATTGCGATTGGCCTATTCCCAGTTCGAGGAGTTGGAAAGCTTCGCCCGTTTTGGTACTCGCTTGGATGCGGCCACCCGTCGGACCATCGAGCGCGGCCATCGGGTACGCGAAGTGCTGAAGCAGCCGCAATACCAGCCGTTGCCGGCCGCCGCCCAGATCGCGGCGCTGCTGGCGGTGACCGAGGGGGTGTTCGACCGGGTGCCGCTGGAGCGGGTGGCGGCGGCGGAACGGGCGGTGCGGGAGCAGGTCGCCACCCGCTGTTCCAACATTGGCCAGCGGATCGTCGCTGGGGAGCCGCTGAGCGACGCCGACCGGGAGACGCTTCTTACGGCGGCGCGGCTGGCGGTCGGCGGTCTCGGCGACGCTCAGCCCGAGTGATTGCATGCCGGCTCTGGAAGCGCTACGCCATACCCTCGCCACGGTTGGGGAGTTGCG
>DAOTGT010000108.1:0-5110 GCA_035447285.1 Candidatus Competibacter sp. | reverse complement strand
GCATGCCGGCTCTGGAAGCGCTACGCCATACCCTCGCCACGGTTGGGGAGTTGCGATCCATCGTGCGGACCATGAAGGCGCTGGCGGCGGTGAGCATCCATCAGTACGAGCGGGCAGTCACAGCGCTGACCGACTACGATCGCGCGGTACGGCGCGGGCTGGCGGTGGTGCTGGGGGAACTGGCGGCGGAGGCCGGAGCGCGCGGCGTCGGGTTGATGGACCCACTGGACGGCTCGCCGCTCGGCGGCAAGCCGGTCACCGGCGCCATCGTGTTCGGCTCCGATCATGGTTTATGCGGTCGGTTCAACGAGGCGCTGGCGGCGCATGTGGGAGCCATGCGGCGCGAATCGTCGGCGGCCTGTCGGGTGATGGCGGTCGGGGTGCGTCAGGCGGCGGCGCTGGAAGAGCAGGGACTGAATCCCGAGCAGCGGTTTTACACGCCGGCGGCCGCCAGTGCCATCCACCAGACCGTGCGGCGGATACTGCCGCTACTGGAGCAATGGCGCACGGAGGGTGTGACCCAGGTATTGCTATTCCACAACCGCCATCGGGGCAGCGAAAGTCATGAGCCCACCAGCACGCGACTGTTGCCGCTCGATCCAGATGCCCTGTGTCGCGAGCCGTCCGCGCCGTCGCGTTCCCTGCCCGGTTACGCGGTCGGTCGCGCCGAACTGCTGGCCGCCCTGCTGCGGGAATGGCTGTTCGTGGAGCTGTTCCGCGCCTGCGCCGAGTCGTTGGCCAGCGAACACGCCAGTCGTCTCTTGGCGATGCAGGCCGCCGAGCGCAATATCGCGGACCGTTTGGCGGAATTGAACACCACCTATCGCCAGCAGCGCCAGGAGGCGATTACCGCCGAACTGCTGGATGTAGTCGCCGGCTTTGAGGTGCTGGTGACGGCGGGGGATCGCCGCGAAAAATCGCGCCGGGACGATGAAGGGGAAAGCGAAGGATGAGCGATGCGGCTGCTACAGCGCAGCGGCGATTTCGTCTTGCAGGGCCTTGACGACACTGATCGGGTCCTTGGCATTACGGATGGGGCGCCCCACCACCACGTAATCGGCTCCTTTTTTGATAGCGGCATGAGCGGACGCGACACGTTTCTGATCGTCGTCCTGAATCGCGTCGTTGGTTCCCGGGCGGATGCCGGGCGTCACGATCAGAAATTTGTCGCCCAACCCGTCCCGCAGGCGGGGGACTTCCAAGCCGGAGGACACCACGCCATCGCAACCCAGGGCGAGCGCTTTCCGGGCTCGGTGGTAAACCAGATCCTCGATGGTGCCGGTCATGCCCATCTCCCGCATGTCGGATTCGTCGAAGCTGGTGAGCACGGTCACGGCCAGGATTTGGGCGCTGCCCCGTTCCTGCACGGCCGCGCGCAGAATCGGGTCGTTGCCATGCACGGTGATGAAGGTCGCGCCCTTGTTCTTCAGTTCCCGAACCGCCAGGGCCACGGTCTCTGGGATGTCGAAAAACTTCAGATCGACCATCACCTTGTGACCGCGCCGCAAGATCATGTCGATCGTGGGGAAACCGCCCGCTAGGAACAGTTGCAGGCCGACCTTGTAGAACCGGACCCGATCGTCCAGACGATCCAGCCAGCGTTCGGCTTCATCTTTTGAATCCACGTCCAGCGCGAAGATGATGCGCTCGTCGAGAGGGATCGGTTTTGCCATGTTTCGACTCTTAACGGGTGAAATTGCAAGGACTGTCGCCGCGATACGGAAGGCGCGCATGAGTAGGGAGGTCGCGCGCCTTGCCGCTCATTTACAGGATGGGGCGGAAAAAGCGTGATGGGCAACGTTGTTTTAGACCCAAAAACGAAAACGCCCCACGGAATGGCGGGGCGGTGCCCAGTAAGCGAAATTGGCTCCCCAGCGCGGACTCGAACCACGGACCCGGTGATTAACAGTCACCTGCTCTACCGACTGAGCTACTGGGGAATTGAAAGGAGGGAAATCATATTGATCCTCCATCGTGCTGTCAATCCCCGTTCAACGGTCGATCAGAGTAAACGTGTTGTCTGATCTTGGATTGAGAGTGGGTGATTTTGAAATGCTGGGTCTTGCGGAGTGAGATGGGAATTGTTGACGAGCGATAAGGGATCGTCGGCTATATTTGAAGGCAAGCTCTTGTTCGACATCGCCGTTCACCCCAATCGGGTTTACCCATGGCCGCCTGTTGTCCGTTCTGCAACCTATCGCAAGAACGTATTGTCGCCGCTTCCGAGCACATGCGCGCGATCCGCGATGCTTTTCCGGTGTCGCCGGGACATACGCTGCTGCTGCCGCGTCGGCATGTGGGATCGCTGTTCGATTTGACTGTGGTGGAGTGGGTGGAACTGGGTCAGTTGCTGGCGCGGGTCCGTGCGGCGTTGCAGGCTGAATTCCGACCGGACGGTTTCAATGTCGGGGTCAACGAGGGCGTCGCCGCCGGCCAGACGGTTCCGCACCTGCATGTGCATCTGATTCCGCGCTACCAGGGTGACCGGCCCGACCCGCGTGGCGGAATACGTTGGATCTTTCCGGATAAGGCACGGTATTGGTCGCCGTGAGGGGGCGTGAAAGGGGCATCACTCAAACCGCCGTGAGAAACGGCGCGAGCAGATGGGCACAGGGTTCGGGATCTTCCAAGTGAGGATGGTGCCCACCGGGCAGAATTTTTACCGTCAGATCGGCGATGCGGGCATAACGTTCTTGCATGTACGCCCGCTTGACCAGATAGCCATCCGCGCCGCAGATCAGCAGCGCCGGCGCCACGATTCGTTCCATGTAGGCCAGAATCTGCGGTTCGCTCAGATACAGCGGTGAGACGAAGCGCAGTCGGGGATCGGTGCGCCAGCCGAAACCGCCATCGACCGACCGCACGCCGCGCTCGACCAGAATCGTCGCCGCCGCCCACGACAGACCACTAGCCTCGCAGCGCGCCTGAATGGCGGCTTCCAGATTCGCATAAACCGGCGGGCGCTTGCGCGGCAGGGCGTCCATTTGCTGAATGGTCTTGCGCAGGTTGGCCGGACCGTCGGCGGGGTCGCTGGTCGGCGGTCCCAGGCCCTCGATCATCGCCACCCGGTCGATCCGTTCCGGCAGGGTGGCCGCGACGAAACTGGCGATGCCACCGCCCAGGGAGTGGCCGAGCAGGGCGAAGCGATCCCAGCCCAGCGCGTCGGCGGCGGCGACCACATCGGGAATGAAATCCACGAAATGGTAATGAATACCCGCCGGCCGGTGTTCGGAGCGGCCGTGTCCGGTCAGGTCCAGCGCCACCAGTCGCACATCGGGCAGCAGCGGCGCCAAGGCGTCGAAGCTGGCGGCATTGTCGAGCCAACCGTGCAGCGCCAGTACCGGAACACCGTCCAGCGGACCCCAGGCGCGCGCCGCCAACCGTAGATAGGGGGTTTGCAGTTCCAGTTCTTCCGACATCGGTGGATGGTTCTCAAACACCGGGCGGGTAATCCCAACCCGGATCGGCCGGGAACAGGTTGGCGTATTTCACGCTGCCACGTGGTTCCGCCATCATCTCGGCCACGGTGTCTCGCCAGCGAGCGTAGTGAGCGGTTTCCTTATGCTGGGTCGTGGCCTCGACTGTGCGGTAGACCTCGACCAGCACGAAGCGAGTCGGATCGTCGGCTTGCTGAATCACATCGAAACGGGCGATCCCTGCTTCCTGGATGCTGTGGCGGGCGTTGTCCAGCGAGGCTTCCTTGAAGGCCTCGACGCAATCCGGCTTGACGTGGACGAAGACATGGACAATCAGCATGATGTTTTCCTCGCTTTGACGGGAATTTCCCCAGCCGGGGGCGGAAGGGGGAACAGCATTGAGGATATCCGGGTGCCCGCCCGCCTGTTTCAGGCGAGGCTCGTCGGCAGATAATCCAGCAGCAAGCCGCAGAAAATCGCCAGCCCGAAACCGTTGTTGTTGAGAAACGCCTTGAAGCATTCGGCCGGTTCGCGGTTGCGGATCAGGTATTGCTGGTACAGGGCGAACCATGCCGCCGTGAACAAGCCCAGATAATAGATCCAACCGCGTCCGGCCAGCAGCCCCACCGCCACCAGCACGATCAGCAACGCCAGTTGCAGATAGCCGATGATCCGTTTGTCTCGCTCGCCGAATAGGATGGCGGTGGATTTGACGCCGACCTTGAGATCGTCTTCCCGGTCCACCATGGCGTACTGGGTATCGTAGATCGTCGACCAGAGTACATTGCCGAGGAGCAGCAACCAGGCCGCTAGCGGCAGGCTGTTGGTCACCGCCGCGTAAGCCATCGGAATGCCCCAGCCGAACGCCACGCCGAGATGAAGTTGCGGGAGAGGATGCAGCCGCTTCATGAATGGATAGCTGGCGGTCAGTGCCAAGCCAACGAAGGACAGTTTAATGGTCAGCGCATTCTGGGTGAGCACCAGGGCGAAGGCTAGCAGGCTCAGCGTGGCGGCAAGGATCAGCGCCTCGCCCGGCTGGACCCGGCCGGCGGCCAGCGGCCGGTCGCGAGTGCGGGCGACATGCGGATCGAAATCGCGGTCGGCGAGGTCGTTCATGACGCAACCGGCCGAGCGCATCAGCACCACGCCCAGCACGAAAACGAGCACGGTGCCGCGCGGCGGTTGGCCGTTGCCCGCTAGCCACAGTGCCCACAGGGTTGGCCACAGCAGCAAATAAATACCGATGGGGCGGTGCAGGCGCATCAGCATGCCGCATTCGCGCAGGCGGTCTTCGAAGTGTTCGATATTCATGAGAGGAATCCAATCCGGTCGACAAGAGTCGGAAATACCGGCAAAGCGGGTAGGAAAATCTCGCACACCAACAGTGGGTAGCGACCGTCGATCCAGAATATCGAACGGCGTCCCCAAATCGCGCCCGGTGGTTCGGCAAAGCCGGCGAAGGCGCGTTGGTGCATGCGCTGACCGGCGACGATGCGAGCGATTTCCACCGGGCCGCGGCGGACCTTGGGATCGGCGAACAGCACCTGCCCCAGGGGCCGGCTGCCTAGGCGGGCGAGCCGACGGCCTCGTCCTCTCAGGGTCCGTGCTGGAATTAGGGTGCGGGCGAACACCCAAGGTTGCTCGTCGCACAGCAACTGGACCTCTCGGGTCCATGCCCAAGCGTCCAAGCGCAG
>DAOTGT010000107.1:11076-11256 GCA_035447285.1 Candidatus Competibacter sp. | reverse complement strand
GTTGGCCGGGCCGAAGCCGAAGACCACATCGGCCACGCCACCAGCGTGGCTGTTCTTGAGATAGAAGGTGCTGGTGGCGGGGTTGAACAGACCGACGGTGTACTGTGCTGAGGTTTGATTGCTGGGGTTGAAGGTGGCGGTGCAGCTGAGGTTGCTGGCCGGCATGGCGAAGCTGGCCGC
>DAOTGT010000107.1:6268-10976 GCA_035447285.1 Candidatus Competibacter sp. | reverse complement strand
CGCCGCCGCCCACCGTGCCCGATCCCGTGCCCGCCTTGGCAACCGTCAGAGTGTAGGTGCTCGGCGGTGCCAGGTTGAAGGTGGCGGTGCAGCTGAGGTTGCTGGCCGGCATGGCGAAGCTGGCCGCGCAGGGGCTGGGATTCCAGCCGGCAAAGACGCTGCCGGTGGCCGGCGTGGCCGTTAGGGCAACCGTGGCGCCCGCCGCATACGATCCGCCGCCGCCCACCGTGCCCGATCCCGTGCCCGCCTTGGCAACCGTCAGAGTGTATACCGTCGAGGTTGTACAACTTGCCGGCAAACCCGCTACAAAAGCCGACATCAGATTTGGAACCCGGTAAGCCGCAATACCGTAGGGATGATTCTGTCCAAAGGTCAGGCTGAGGCTACTCATACCACCCAGCAGATGGCAGTAACTCATGATGGTGCCCCCACCATCACCGGCCACGCCACCGGTCAGACTGTTAATAGCGGGCAGGGTTTCCACACCCGAATAACAGCCGCTTTCTTGTCCGTAACAGTGATCCACATCATTATTGTTTCCGCCTACTCCCGCATAGCAGTGCGTATGCTCGGAACCAAAATTATGTCCTATTTCATGACTAACAGCGACAATATCCCACACGATACTTGGATTATTAATATTAAAGTCCCCGAAACGGCGAATACTTGTTGTAACACCATATCCATATTGCGTGTTGCAAAGCGCCCCCACATAAGCGATCCCACTATTGAACGGCCTGCCGCTTAACATATGAACGGTCGCGCGATTGATACTGGAGTTATTCATGTTCCAATAACTCATTAATTGTCCCAAGAGTGCGCTCGTGCTGGTTGCAGTCCAAGGATCACTGTTTGGACCATCCACCCACAACTTGGTATAACTGATTTGCAGGCGCGTCCCAACCTCTCGCTCATACATGACAGAGGCGTAAGCAATCAAATCACTCAAGTAGTTCAATGCTGCGGTTTGATTATTGAAAAGAGCGTAGTATTCATAATCAGTTTCCACGGCAACATTGATGGTGTATCCTATTGGGTTGACTTTTTCGGATTTATCAGGCAACTCTTTATTTAAATCAGGATTTCTCAATATTTTTTTTAAGAAAAGATTTTCTGGATTGTGTACCTTTTCAGAATCGCATTTAAATTCTTTCGACAAGGGCTCCAGTTCCGTCTGAATATCCACTTCCCGGGTATCAAACCCGGCAACTTCTCCAGACGGGCGGCCTTCCAATATCATAATGCGGTTACTGGCAAAAATTAGTCCTCGCGGTTGACCTTGTTCTGGGATCGTCATCATCACGATGGAATCCGGGAATCCGTCAACCTGCCCCCGATAATAGGCGTTATTAGGAACTGATAACCGCTCGCCTTTACTGTTGACAATCAGTGCATTCGGCGCGAAAGCGGAGAATCGTTTCAACAACAGGCGCTGATGACCACGCATTCCAGAGATGGGCAGCTCTTCCAATACAATTTGCCTGCCAACCGGTAGGTTTCTCGCTAACGAGGCAAAGTCAGCTTGCGTGGAGGCTACCGATAAAACCGCCAAGTCTTGCTCCATGGCTTGCGCCCAAACAGAGCTGATGAGCAGGCAATTAAGCATCCAACCCAATAAAAAACCGCTACTCAATAAAGTTTCAAGTTTCAGGCTCTTCATAAAATATCCTCCCTACCAAAATGACGCGAGGAGCGAATGAATCGCCCATATGCGCCAAAATACAGATTCATCAGTTTGGCCAAGTTCATCTAGTTTCGTTACTCTCTAAGCGCATCCACCCCCTCATGCCGCAACAGCCAGCGCTTGATGCCCAGAGGATCGCCAGTAACTTCACCCGCGTAACCTCCCAATCCCTGTCGGGCCACCACTCGGTGGCAAGGAATCAGGATCGGGATCGGATTGCTCCGGCAGGCACCGCCGATAGCGCGAGCGGCGGTGCCGAGTCGCGCCGCCAGTTCGCCATAGGTCAGCACCGTCCCCAGTGGAATGGCTTGCAGTGCTTGCCACACCCGCTGCTGGAATGCGGTGCCTTCAAGAACCAACGCAACTGTGACCGGGGCGCGAGGATCAAGGAAATACCCTTGCATCTGAGCCACGACGGCTTGGGTAGCGACATCCGTCGGCGGTCGCTCCGGTGCATCGGCGGGCAAATAATCGAGTTCGCTCACCGCCTCGCCGGCCATGCGGATACCGATCATGCCGATCGGCGTGGCAATAACCGCCTGATACGCATCGGGGGCTATCATGTTCAACCCTCGCGCGGAACGTAGCGCAGCCAATCGTGACCAGCATCGCCGTAAACGATAAAGTACGGGTTCAACAGCGAGTCTCGCGTGTTGTAGCGCAACGGCTCGCCCGTTTCCGCCGACACCACCCGGCCACCGGCCGCTTCGACGATGGCTTGCGCGGCGGCGGTGTCCCACTCTGATGTCAAGCCAAGTCGAGGATAGACATCCGCCGTACCCTCCGCTACCCGACAGAACTTGAGCGAACTGCCGATGCTCACCAGATGGTGCGCGCCCAAAGCGGCAACGAAGGCCCGTAATCCCGCGCCCCCATGCGTTTTGCTGCCAGCGACTCGCACCGGTTCGCCTACCCGCAACGGTCTGACCGAGATCGGTTGCGGCGACTGGCCCGGCTCCACGCGGAAGGCACCGCAATGGCGCGCGGCGAAATAGCACACGCCAGTCACCGGTACCCGCACCACGCCGAGCACCGGTTCGTGGTCTTCGATCAAGGCGATGTTGACGGTAAACTCGCCGTTGCGCTTCACGAATTCCTTGGTACCGTCCAGTGGGTCCACCAGCCAATAGCGCCGCCATTGCGATCGTTCGGCAAACGGCACCGCAACCGATTCCTCGGACAAAACGGGAAGGTCGGGCGTCAAGCGCCGGAGGCCGGCGGTGATGGCTCGATGAGCGGCCAAGTCGGCGGCGGTCAACGGGCTGTCGTCGTCCTTGGCGGTTACTCCGAACGCCGTCGCGTAGACCTCCAGGATGCGCTCGCTGGCTTCCGCCGCCAGCATCCGGACCGGCTCCAGCCAATCCAACCATGGGTCGTGCATGTCACCCCCTTGTTCCCAGCCTTTCTCCCTTTAAGATAAAGGGCAATACAAATAAAAAGGGCGACCCTGGAATGATCGCCCTATCACCGGTCGTCGCTACTTATGAGTTTAGCGCAACTTCTCCTTGATGCGAGCCGCCTTACCTTCCAGACCGCGCAAGTAATACAGCTTAGCGCGGCGCACGTCGCCACGGCGCTTGACGGTGATGTCGGCGATCACCGGACTGTAAGTCTGGAATACCCGCTCCACGCCCTCGCCATGGGAGATCTTGCGCACGGTGAATGCCGAGTTCAGACCGCGATTGCGCTTGGCGATGACCACCCCTTCGAAGGCCTGCAAGCGTTCGCGATTACCCTCTTTCACCTTGACCCGCACCACCACGGTATCGCCGGGATTGAAGGCCGTGATCTCACGGTTCATCTGTTCGCGTTCGAATTCTTCCACCAGTTTACTCATGACACTACGCTCCACGTTGCTCCAGGAGGTTGTCCGGCGGCGCCGGCGCTCCCTGTTTCTCTTGGTATTCGCGAATGAATTCATCCAGCAGCGCCTGGTCTTCGGCCAGCAATTGCCGCCGGGCCAGCAAGTCAGGCCGTCGCAGCCAAGTCCGCCCCAAGGCCTCGCGCCGTCGCCAGCGGGCGATGGCGGCATGATCGCCGCTCAGCAACACCGCCGGTACCCGCCGCCCTTCGATCTCTTCGGGCCGGGTATAGTGCGGGCAATCCAGCAACCCGTCCATGAACGAATCTTGCGCGGCCGATTCGCTGTCGTTCAGCGCCCCCGGCAACAACCGGGCCACGGCATCGATCAGCACCAGCGCCGCCAGTTCGCCGCCACTGAGCACGTAATCGCCGATGGACCACTCTTCGTCCACCTCGGTTGCGATCAGCCGCTCGTCGATACCCTCATAGCGGCCAGCCAGCAGGATCAGTCTCGTTTCCAGCGCCAATTCCCGAACGCCATCCTGGGTCAGCGGCCGACCCTGCGGGCTGAGATAAATCGTTTTTCCTAATGGTTGCGCCGCCGTCCTGGCCCGTTGCAGGGTATCGCGCAACGGTTGCACCTTCATCACCATCCCCGGACCACCGCCATAAGGCCGATCGTCCACGGTACGATGGCGATCATGGGCATCGTCGCGCGGATCCCAGGCCATCACGTGCAACAAGCCACGCTCGACGGCCCGCCCGGTGACTCCAAAACGGAGCAAGGTCTCGACCATTCCAGGAAAAAGGGTCACCACGTCCACGCGCATGGCTGTTGCCTTTCCTAGCCTACCTCTCCCACGGAGCAAGAGGAATTGAGGGCGAAAGGACTCAAAAATCCAGGTCCCAATCCACCCGCAACACGCGCCGTTCGAGGTCGATTTCGACTACCACTTGACCTCGCACGAAGGGCAACAATCGTTCCCGTTCCCCTTTGACCACCAGCACGTCGTTGGCGCCGGTGGCGAACACGGCGGCGACCGTGCCCAAATCGATCCCATCCAACGTCACCACGCGCAGCCCTTCCAGATCCGCCCAGTAATACTCGCCCGGTTCAGGCGGCGGCAGTTGCGAGCGGCGCACCGCGATTTCGCTCCGCAACAGCATCGCGGCCCGATCGCGGTCGTTGCAATCGACGAACTTCAGCACCACACCTGGTCC
>DAOTGT010000107.1:2758-6168 GCA_035447285.1 Candidatus Competibacter sp. | reverse complement strand
TCGCGGCCCGATCGCGGTCGTTGCAATCGACGAACTTCAGCACCACACCTGGTCCGTGGGCGCGGCCGGCTTCGATTTCGAAAGGTTGCCACTCGCCGCCGCGATGTAAGAATACCGGGTTGTAGCGGACGATCCCCTCGCGCGGTTCGGTGTGGGAGAACACCCGCACCCAGCCCTGCACGCCGAACAGGCCGGACACCCGGCCCAACACCACCCAATCCGCCATCGCGGCGACGGTTTCGTCGCTTCGGCCGCTATTGAACCGGCTGCTGGCGGGATTGTTCCTTGATCAGACTGACCACTCGTTCGGATGGCTGCGCACCGTTGCCCAACCAATATTGCAAGCGTTCCTGATCCAGATTCAAACGTGTTTCGCTACCGCTGGCGATCGGGTTGAAAAAGCCGATGCGTTCGATACAGCGGCCGTCACGCCGGTTACGGCTGTCGGTCACGACCACGGTGTAGAAGGGGCGCTTCTTGGCGCCGCCGCGGGACAGGCGGATAGTAACCATGCGCTGCGAATACCTCTTGCGAATTCCGATTTTCCGGTAGATGAAGGAGCTGCCCGAGCGGGGCGGCCAGATGAAGCGAGGAATAGTATCCGAAATTTCCAGCGTTTGAAACCGTTAGGCGTCACCGATCGTGCGTTCCATTGCTGGCGGCTGCCTCCGCTTACCGTTTCAGCGGCGGCAATCCACCCATCGGCAACTTACCTTGCAGGCCGCGCATCATTTTCATCAAGCCGCCGCCCTTCATTTTCTTCATCATCTTCTGTGCCTGATCGAACTGCTTGAGCAGTCGGTTCACGTCCTGAATCTGGGTACCGGAACCGGCGGCGATACGGCGCTTGCGCGAACCCTTGATGATGTCCGGGAAGCGGCGTTCCCCCGGAGTCATCGAATTGATGATGGCAACCAGTCGCTTAACCTCTTTATCCGCCGCCTGCTCCTTGAGCGCCGCCGGCGCGGCGTTGAAACCCGGCATTTTTTCCAACAGGCTGGCGATGCCGCCCATCTTCGTCATCTGCTCCATCTGTTCGCGGAAGTCTTCCAGATCGAAACCTCGCCCCTTCTGGACCTTCTGAGCCAACTTGAGCGCCTTGTCCTTGTCGACCTTCTGCTCCATCTCCTCGACCAGACTCAGCACGTCGCCCTTGCCGAGAATGCGCGACGCCACCCGGTCGGGAAAGAACGGTTCCAGGGCAGCGGTCTTCTCGCCGACACCGAGAAACTTGATCGGCCGGCCGGTGATTTGGCGGATCGACAGCGCCGCGCCGCCACGAGCATCGCCATCGGTCTTGGTCAGCACCACGCCAGTCAGTGGCAGGGCTACGTTGAATGTCTGCGCGGTGTTGGCGGCGTCTTGTCCGGTCATGCTGTCCACCACGAACAGGGTTTCGATAGGATTCAATGCCGCGTGTAGCCGCTGAATCTCGGCCATCATCTCGGCATCGACATGCAAGCGGCCAGCGGTATCGACGATCAGCACCTCGACACCGTGCAGGCGGGCATGATCCAGCGCCTGGCGGGCGATGGCTTCCGGCGCCTGCCCGGGATCGCTGGGAAAAAACTCCGCGCCGACTTCGCCGGCCAGCTTGCGCAACTGTTCGATGGCGGCTGGACGATACACGTCGCAACTCACCACCGTCACCTTCTTGCGTTGGCGCTCCTTCAGCCAGCGGGCCAGCTTGGCGACGCTGGTGGTTTTACCGGAGCCCTGCAAGCCCGCCATCAGCACCACCGCCGGCGGCTGGACCCGCAGGTTCAGTTCGGCGTTGGCCTCGCCCATGGTTCGGATCAATTCCTCGTGGACGATCTTGATCAGCACTTGGCCGGGTGTCAGGCTAAGCAGTACCTCCTCGCCGATCGCCCGCGCGCGCACCCGATCGATGAACTCGCGCACCACCGGCAGCGCCACGTCCGCTTCCAGCAGGGCCATGCGCACCTCGCGCAGGGCATCCTTGATGTTGTCCTCGGTGAGGCGGCCTTGGCCACGCAGATGCTTGACGGTGAGCAACAAGCGTTCGCTGAGATTTTCGAACATGCGGGAAACCTTGATTCAAAATCGGAAAAGAGGGGAGGATTATAGGGAGAATCGCCCGACTTGGCGCGGCGAGCTTCAAGCCGCCACCGTTCCATGCCATCATGGTTGCGGATAATTGGACTTGCACGGAATCCCAATGAACGCGGTCACCGGCGGCTTGGCCGCCCTGCTCTACCTGCTTGCCGGCGGGCTGCTGGCCGTGCGGCTGGCGCGCGCCGGCGGCGCGGCGGTAGGTTCATCGAAGGGCGGTCCGCTGGCCCTGGGCTGGGGGGCGGTGATCCTGCACGCCATGATCCTGGCCCAAACCGTGTTCCAACCCGCCGGCCTCAATCTCGGCTTCTTCAACGCGCTATCGTTCACCGGCTGGCTGATCAACGTGGTGCTGCTGGCGGCGGCGATGGTGCGGCCGGTCGAGAGTCTCGGCATCATCGCGTTGCCGTTCGGCGCGCTCACGCTGGTCCTCGGCTTGTCGTTCGCTACCGAGCGCATCGTCGCCGACCCCGGACAATGGCCGCTGGAACTGCACATTCTCATCGCCATCCTGGCCTATTCGCTGCTGACCTTGGCGGCGGCGCAGGCGACGCTGCTGGCCATCCAGGATCGGCGCTTGCGGCGCCGCCAGCCCGGCGGCTTCCTGCGCGGCATCCCACCGCTCACCGCGATGGAATCCCTGCTGTTCCAAATGATCGGCGCCGGTTTCATCTTGCTGAGCATCACCCTATTCAGTGGCCTACTCTTTCTCAAGGACATCTTCGCTCAGCACCTGGTGCACAAGACCGTACTGTCCTTCATTGCCTGGGGAGTGTTCGGGATACTGTTGTGGGGTCGCTGGCGTTTTGGCTGGCGTGGTCGCACCGCCATTCGCTGGACGCTAAGCGGCTTTACTTTCCTGGTACTCGCCTACTTCGGCAGCAAGCTGGTGCTGGAATTGATTCTGAGACGTTGATCGAACATGCGCCGCCAGCCCCTGGCAGAAACCCTTCATGCCGATCAACGCTTGACAGCCTGCACCGGCAATTCGTAAATACGACTCATTCACTCAAAATCAAGGTTTTCGCGAGTTGGACAATATTCATATTGGCGTATTGTGCGTCGTCCTGATCCTGTTGATCGGTTGTTCCGCCTTTTTCTCCAGTGCCGAAACCGGACTGATGACCCTCAACCGCTACCGCCTGCGCCACCGCGCGCGGGAAGGCGACAAGGCCGCGATACGCACCAGCCGGCTGCTGGAACGGCCAGATCGGTTGATCGGCATCATTCTGCTCGGCAACAACTTCGTCAATATCCTAGCCTCCTCGCTAGCGACCGTCATCGCCCTCCACCTGCTGGGCGAGGCCGGCATCGTGGTCTCCACCGTCATCCTGACC
>DAOTGT010000107.1:0-2658 GCA_035447285.1 Candidatus Competibacter sp. | reverse complement strand
GGCGACTGGGCGGAGATCGTCGCCAAACTGACCCGCAGCCCCTACACCCGCATGCTGGTCTACCGCGACACCTTCGATCAGGTCGTCGGCTTCCTGCACCTGCGCAAGGTGCTCAACACGATGATGCAGAAGCCGGACTTCAATCGGGCCGATCTGGAGCGCTTGATCAGGGAACCCTACTTCATCCCGGAAGGTACCTCGTTGACCCGGCAGTTGGTCAACTTTCAGCAGTTGCGCCGGCGCGTCGGGTTGGTGGTGGACGAGTATGGCGAAGTGCTGGGACTGGTGACCTTGGAGGACATCCTGGAAGAGATCGTGGGGGAATTCACCACCGATCCCGCTTCCATCGGCAAGCGCAACCTGGTCCCGCGCGCCGACGGTGGCTACGTGGTGGACGGTCGCACTTCGATTCGTAGCCTGAATCGGGCATTGGATTGGCAACTGCCCACCGACGGCCCTCGCACCCTCAATGGCCTGATTATGGAACACCTCGAAACCATCCCCGAACCGGGCACCCGGCTATCGCTGATCGGTCACCTGACCGAGATCGTGGAAATCTCCGGCAATCGAGTCAAGACCGTGATCATCTGGCCGACCGAGGTGGCGGAACTTGCGGAATCGGCGGGCTGACCGCCGCGTCCATCGGTTCCGCCGACTCTTCCCGTCGATCCGCCAACCAAATCCAGTCCTCAATGTCGTTTTCCGGCTGGTACTCGGCCACCGCTTCCCGCAGGATCGCCCGCACGGCCGGATAATCGAAGGCGCGCGAGGCGATGTCGAGCCGCTCCAGGCAGTCCCGGACCACCGGCCACGGTAAACTGCGTTCGCGGGCTCGGCGGATCATCGGGTGCTCGGTGGCCAGATCGTCGCTGCCGATCAGCAGTTCCTCGCGTAGTTTCTCGCCGCTGCGCAGACCGGTAAAACGGATTTCGATATCGCCATCGGGCTGGTCCGCGTCCCGCACTTCCAGCCCGAACAACCGGATCATGCGCCGCGCCAGATCGAGAATCCGCACCGGCTCGCCCATATCGAGCAGGAACACATCGCCGCCCTGAGCCATGGCGCTGGCCTGAATCACCAATTGCGCCGCCTCGGGGATGGTCATGAAATAGCGCTCCACCTCGGGATGGGTCACCGTCACCGGCCCACCCTTGCGGACCTGCTCGCGAAACAACGGCACCACCGAGCCGGAAGAATCCAATACATTGCCGAAGCGGACCATGCACAGCCGGGTGGAAACGCCCTGCTCCGCCAACCCTTGCAGGATCAGTTCCGCCAGCCGTTTGGTGGCACCCATCACGTTGGTCGGGCGCACCGCCTTGTCACTGGAGATCAGCACGAAGGTTCCGACCCCGGCGGCGATGGCGGCCTCGGCGGCGCGCCAAGTACCGAACACGTTGTTCCGCACCCCCTCGATGGGATTGCGTTCGACGATCGGTACGTGCTTGTAGGCCGCCGCGTGATAAACGGTCTCGACCTGAAAGCGTTCCATGGCCACTTGCAACCGGTGCTGGTGCATGACCGAACCCAGCAGCGGGATCAATTCGATGGAAACAGTACCGGGTTGTGCATCCGCACTTCCTTCCAGATCCAAAGTTGCGGGGTTCAGAATGAGTGGACGGGGATGCGCCATATTGGCCAACATGGCACGCAGTTCTTGCTCGACGGCGTAGAGGGTGTACTCGGAACGCTCGAACAGGACCAAGCGGCGCGGCCACAATAGCAGGATTTGTCGGCACAGCTCGGCGCCGATCGAGCCGCCCGCGCCGGTCACCATCACGCTCCTGCCGCTCACCCGTCCCTGCAATAGCGCCTCGTTGGGCTGGACCGAATCGCGACCGAGGATATCCGCGACATCGACCTCGCGAAATTCGTCGATGCGCCGGGCGCCGCTGGTCAACTCCGCCAGCGTGGGCAAAGCCAGCACCCGCGCCGGCAACCCGGCCAGCGCTTCCAATACTTCTCGGCGACGACGGTGCGACGCCGACGGCAACGCCAATAGGATCAGACTACCCACATGCTGGGCCACCAACCGCGATAGTTTGAACGGTGCCCGCACCTTGAGACCCAGCACCACGCTACCCCATAGCTGTGGGTTGTCGTCGACGAACGCGATAGGTGTGAATTCAGCGCTGTAGCGCAGAGCGTTGGCCAATTGTGCGCCGGCCTCGCCCGCACCATAGATAATCACGGGCGCACGTGCCGCGCTGGCCCGAAACCGCCGACGCAGGATACGGCGAATCGCCAACCGGCCACCACCGACCAGCGCAACCAGCACCAGCCAGCCGATGAACCAGGATGACCGCGGCACCAATCCCTGGCGCAGGAATACCCAGACCGCCATCATCAGCAAAATCCCGGCGCTGACGCCGAGCACGATGGTGTACAGCAGGCTTTCGTCGGCGTAGCGCAAGATCGGGCGATACAGGCCGACCGCCGCGAAGGTCGGAATGAGAATGAGCACCGCCAGCGGAAACAGCCAGACCACGTCTTGCAGCATCGCTGGCCACCAATCGCCGAGGCGAATGGCGAAAGCGGACCAGACCGCGACCAACACGGCAAACGCGTCGCCGACAACCAGCAGCGCGCGGCGAGCGGTGGGGGGGAGATTGAGGAAATGTTCGAGCTTCACGGGGCGGATACTGTAGCATGCCGCCG
>DAOTGT010000106.1:0-11293 GCA_035447285.1 Candidatus Competibacter sp. | reverse complement strand
GCGTCGGCGGTCACGTTCGGCCGCGACTCGTAGATGATGCCGATCACCCCCAGCGGCACCCGCATGCGCCCGACTTGAATCCCCGAAGGACGGTATTTGAGATCGCTGATCTCGCCTACCGGATCGGGCTGAGCGGCGACTTCCCGCAAGCCCTGAGCCATCCCTCGAACACCCTTGGGCGTCAGCTCCAAGCGGTCCAGCAGGGCAGCGTCCAACCCGTTGGCACGGCCGGCTTCCATGTCCAGGCGGTTGGCCGCCAGCAACCGTTCCTCGTCCGCCTCCAGGGCGGCGGCGATGGCGAGCAGGGCATCGTTCTTGGTCCGCGTCTCGGCGCGGCCGACGACGCGAGACGCGGCGCGGGCACGGCGGCCCACATCCAGCATGTAGCGCTCGATGGCGTTGGCGGTTTCCATGTAGATATCGTTCATCGGCAAAGCGTCCTCATGACCGACGCCGCCTCAAGCGCCGGGCTATGACATTACAATTCGTCGGGCAACAACCGCCGATCGGCCAGCCGCAAACCCGCCATCAGCAGCATATCCCACGGCGAGCCGGGCTCGATGCCCTTGATCGCGCGGTCGGTGCGGGCGCACGCGTTCAGCAGCGACCGGCAATCGGCCAGCGTCAGCCGTTGCAGCGCCTGAAGCAGGGACGGCTTACGTTTGTCCCAGACGATTTCCTTGCGGGCGGCGAACGCGGCAAACACGGTTTCCGGCGGTTGGCGCTGGTCGCGGGCGAAAGCCAGTGCGTTCAGTACCCGCAGTTCCCGGTGCAAGGCCCAGTTCGCCAACACCGGCTCCACACCTTCGCCGCGCAACCCGTTCAGAATCCGCGCGACGCGCTCCGGCTGGCCGCGCAGGGCGGCATCCACGAAATCATAGATGCTGTATCGGGCGCTGTCGCCGACCGCCGCCAATACCCTGTCGACGGTTAGCGGCTGGTCGCCGGCCAACAACGCCAGCTTCTCGATTTCCTGGGCGGCGGCCAACAGATTGCCCTCCACCCGCTCGCTCAGCAGCAGCACTGCCTCAGGGGTAGGTTTCAGACCGCGTTCCCGTAGCCGGCGTTCGATCCAGGCCGGCAATTGTCCCGACTCCACCGGCACCGCCGGCACCACCACCCCAGTCGCATCCAGGGCGGCGAACCAGCGGCTTTTCTGGGTATTCCAGTCGAGCTTGCCGGCAGTGACCAACAACACCGCGTCGGCGGCGGGACGAGCCGCATACTCGCTCAGCGCCTTGGCACCAGCGTCGCCCGGTTTGGCGTTGCCCAGGCGCAGTTCCAGCAGCCGCCGGTTGGCGAACAGCGAGGGGCTGGCCGCCAGTTGGCGCAGCGTGTTCCAGTCGAAACCAACATCGACCATCAGGCATTCCCGCTCGGCATGGCCTCGTTCGCGGGCGGCGACGCGGAGTGTGTCGGCGGATTCCTGTGCCAGCAGGGTTTCTTCGCCAAAAACCAGATAGAGCGGCGCCAGAGTCTTGCGCAAATGCGCGGCGAGCTGTTCGGGGCGCAATCGCAAGCGGCGTCCTTAGGAGCCGATGGCTTGCAAGCGGCGGACGATCTGCCAAGCCAGATCCTCGGCCATGCTGTCCACCAGAATTTCCTGCGCGGCCTCGAAACCGAGCACTTCGTTTTCGTCGAACAACAAGGTTCGGTTGGCGCTGAGTCCTTCCAATGGAATCAGGGTCTTGCCGTTGGCCAATGTCACCTGGTAAGCGGCATCGTAAGCCAAGAAATACTGCCGCTTGACGTTGAGACGGTCGACGGCGACCACGCGGCGACCGCTACCCTCGCGCAGGATGGTAATGGTCGCCTTGGCCTGGGCCGGATCGCGGGTGACGGTCACGCCGTTGTTCGCCAGCAGCAGCCGCAGCTTGCGGCTCAGGGCGCCGGGCGGTGTACCAACCGTCGTCTGGCTTTGCAGGTACACCACCGACAACTCCGGCGGCAGTTGGGCTTGTCCGCGCAACTGGAAGCCGCAGCCACCCAACAACAACATCCACAACCCCAAGCTGCTCAGTACGATCCGGCGCATGGTCGATTCGCTCAGCACACCAGATTGACCAGTTTGCCGGGCACGATCACGACCTTGCGCGGTGATTTGTCCTCGACGAAGCGCCGCACGTTCGGCTCGGCTCGCGCCGCCTGTTCGATGGTTTCGCGGTCAGCGCTCACCGGCACTTCGATCTGGCCACGCAACTTGCCGTTGACCTGCACCACCAGCGTCATCAGGTCACGGGCCAGCGCCGTCTCGTCGGGCGTCGGCCAAGCGGCGTCCAGCACGTCGTCGCCATAGCCCAATTCCCGCCAAAGCGCGTGAGTGACGTGCGGCACCACCGGCGACAATAGCCGCAGCAGGATGCTCAAACCCTCGCGGCGCACGGCGGCGGCGGATGGATCGCCATCGGACTCGATCCGACTCAGCGCATTCAGAATCTTCATGCCGCCGGAAACCACGGTGTTGAACTGGTGGCGACCGAAGTCGTACAGCGCCTGCCGCAGTGCTTCATGCACCTCGCGACGCAGCTCGCGCAGCGGCCCGGATAGCGCGGCGGTGCCTGGCTCGCCAGCGGCGCGAATCGCCTCCTGATGCTCGGCGGCATGGAACCACAATCGGCGCAGAAAGCGGTAGGCGCCGGCCACGCCGGCATCGGACCATTCCAGCGCCTGATCGGGCGGCGCGGCGAACATCATGAACAGACGGGCGGTATCGGCGCCGTACTGCTCGATCAGCGACTGCGGATCGACGCCGTTGTTCTTGGACTTGGCCATTTTCTCGATGCCACCGATCGCCACCGGTTGGCCGTCGGTGCTCAGTGTCGCCGCCAGCGGCCGACCCTTGTCGTCGGTCTGCACCTTGACGTCGGCCGGGTTGATCCACTGCTTGCGGCCATCCGAGGTCTCCCGGTAGAAGGTGGGCGCCACCACCATGCCCTGGGTGAGCAGCTTGGCGAACGGTTCCGCCACCGGGGTCAGGCCCAGGTCGCGCATCACCTTGGTCCAGAACCGCGAATAAAGCAGGTGCAGAATGGCGTGCTCGATGCCGCCGACGTACTGATCGACCGGCATCCAGTAATCGGCGCGGGCGTCGGTCATCGCCGTCGCGCCCGGCGTGCAATAGCGGAAGAAGTACCAGGACGAATCGACGAAGGTGTCCATGGTGTCGGTTTCGCGCCGGGCTGGCTTTCCGCAGCGCGGGCAGGCACAGTCCAAGAATTCGGCGTATTTGTTGAGCGGGTTGCCGGAACCGTCTGGAATCAAGTCGCCCGGCAACACCACCGGCAGATCCGCGTCCGGCACTGGCACCGCGCCGCAATCTTGGCAATGGATGATCGGAATCGGCGTGCCCCAGTAGCGCTGCCGGGAGACACCCCAGTCGCGCAGCCGCCAGATTACCTTCTTTTCGCCCAAGCCCTTGGCGCTCAGATCGGCGGCGATGGCATCCACCGCCTGCTCGAAGCCCAAGCCATCGTATTGGCCGGAGTTGATGCACACACCGTAATCGGCGTAGGCGTCCTGCCACGGCGCGGGTGTTCCGTCGCCGGCGCGGGTACGAATCACCGGCTTGATCGGCAACTCGAACTTGTGCGCGAACTCGAAATCGCGCTCGTCGTGGGCCGGCACCGCCATCACCGCGCCCTCGCCGTAGCCCATCAGCACGTAGTTGGCGACCCACAACGGCAGCAGCTCGCCGGTCAGGGGATGGGTGACGGCCAAGCCGGTCGGCATGCCTTTCTTTTCCTGGGTGGCCAACTCCGCTTCGGTGACGCCGCCGTGCCGGCATTCTTCGATGAACGCAGCCAGTTGCGGATTGGTTTGCGCGGCGTGCAGGGCCAGGGGATGTTCGGCGGCCACGGCGACGTAAGTGGCGCCCATGAGCGTGTCGGCGCGGGTGGTGAACACCCAAAGAGTGCCTCCCTCGCCCACCGTATGCGGAAAGCCGATCCGTACCCCGTGGCTCTTGCCGATCCAGTTTTTCTGCATCAGCTTGACCTGTTCGGGCCAATCGGGCAGTTGATCCAACGCCGCCAGCAGTTCCTCGGCGTACTGGGTGATCGCCAGGTAATACATCGGGATTTCGCGCTTCTCGACCAGCGCGCCGGTGCGCCAACCACGACCATCGATCACCTGCTCGTTGGCGAGCACGGTCTGGTCCATCGGGTCCCAGTTGACCACGCCGGTCTTCAGGTAGGCAATGCCCTTTTCCAACATCCGCAGGAACAACCATTGGTTCCAGCGGTAATACTCCGGCTGGCAGGTGGCCACCTCGCGTTCCCAGTCCACCGCGAAACCCAGCAGCCGCAACTGTTTTTTCATGTAGGCGATGTTGTCGAAAGTCCACTGCGCCGGGGCGACCCCGGACGCCATGGCCGCGTTCTCCGCCGGCAGGCCGAAAGCGTCCCAGCCCATCGGTTGCAACACGTTCTTGCCCAACATGCGCTGGTAGCGGGCGATCACGTCGCCAATGGTGTAGTTGCGCACATGGCCCATGTGCAACCGCCCGCTGGGATAGGGGAACATCGACAGACAGTAGAACTTTTCGCGGCCCGGCTCTTCGCGCACGGCGAAGGTCCGCTGCCCGTCCCAATAGCTTTGCGCTTCCGCTTCAATGGCTTGCGGGTTGTACGACTCGGCGATCACGGCTGTTACCTGGCTTTAAAACGAAGTGCGGTAAGATAGCATAACTTTTCAGCCGCCCGCATGGTCTGGACCGGACCGCGCCATTGAGGTCAATCAATCCGTGAACGACTCCCATCCGCACTCCCCCACCCTCAGCTACCGCGACGCCGGCGTGGACATCGAAGCCGGTAACCGGCTGGTGGACCGCATCAAACCGCATGCCAAGCGCACCCACCGGCCCGGCGTATTGGGCGGACTGGGCGGTTTCGGCGCGCTGTTCGAACTACCGCTGGACCGCTACCGCCAACCGGTGCTGGTGTCCGGTACCGACGGGGTCGGCACCAAACTCAAACTGGCGCTGGAACTGCGCCGCCACGACACCATCGGCATCGACCTCGTGGCGATGTGCGTCAACGACGTGCTGGTGGTCGGGGCCGAACCGTTGTTCTTCCTCGACTATTACGCCACCGGCCATCTGGATGTGGAGGTAGCCGCCGCCGTGATCCAGGGCATCGCCGACGGCTGCGAACAAGCCGGCGCGGCGCTGGTGGGCGGCGAAACCGCCGAGATGCCGGGAATGTACGGCGAGGGCGATTACGACTTGGCCGGTTTCTGCGTCGGCGTGGTCGAGAAAAATCGGATCCTCGACGGATCGCGGGTCGCGCCGGGCGATGTGTTACTGGGACTGGCCTCCTCCGGGCCGCATTCCAACGGCTATTCGCTGATCCGCAAGATCCTGGCGGTCGGCGGCGCGAAGCTGGATCGGCCATTCGAGGATCGCACGCTAGGCGAAACCTTGCTGGCCCCGACCCGGATCTACGTCAAGCCGGTGCTGCAACTGCTGACGCAGGTCGAAGTTCACGCTATCGCTCACATCACCGGTGGTGGCCTGACCGAAAATCTGCCGCGCGTTCTCCCGCCTCGCACCAAGGCGATCATCGACACCGCCAGTTGGCCACGACCAGCCATTTTCCAGTGGTTGCAACAACAGGGGGGCGTGGCCGAAGCGGAAATGTGGCGTACCTTCAATTGTGGAGTGGGCATGGTGATCGGTGTCGCGGCGGAAGACGCGGAGCGGGCGCAAACGATCCTGCGCGATGCCGGCGAAAAGGTCTGGGCGCTGGGCCGGATCGCCGGCGGCGCGCAAGATGAACCCTTCGTGGAGTTTCAAGCGTGAGCGCCATTCGAAAAATCCGGCTGGTGGTGCTGATCTCGGGGCGAGGCAGCAACTTGCAGGCGATTCTGGATCAGGCCGTCAGCGGAGAATTACCAGTCGAGGTGGCGACCGTCGTCAGTAACCGGCCCGGCGTCCACGGCTTGGAACGGGCACGGCAAGCCGGCGTTCCCGCCCTGGAACTGGACCACAAAAACTTCGCCGACCGGCCGGAGTTCGAGGCGGCCCTGATCGAAACGATCGACCGTCGGCAACCGGATTTGGTGGTGCTGGCGGGCTTCATGCGGGTGCTGACCGCCGGTTTCACCGAACACTATCGGGGACGGCTACTCAACATCCATCCCTCGCTGCTGCCCAAGTTTCGCGGCCTGCACACTCATAAACGAGCCATCGCGGCCAGCGAAACCGAACATGGGGCCAGCATCCATTTCGTCACCGCCGAACTGGACGGCGGGCCGGTCATCGTGCAGGCGCGAGTCCCGGTGCTACCGGGCGACGATTCCGATGCGCTTGCGGCGCGGGTCCTGGAGCAGGAACACCGCTTATACCCGCTGGCGATTCGCTGGTTCGCGGAACAACGGCTGCGCCTGGAAGGCGAGCAGGTATGGTTCGACGGCCAACCGCTGGTGGAACCGTTGCGACTGGAACAATTCGCCGCTGGTCAGAGCGCGCTAGACGCGGGACTCAAATGAACACTTCGTCGAGACGGATTTCCACCCCGGGCAACAGAATCGGCGTCAACACGCCTTCTCGCGCCTGAACGCGGGTTCGATAAGCGCCGCGCTCCGGCTGTGGATCGTGGTAGATCTCGACATGTCGGCGGCGCGGCCCCATCACCAGCCAAACTTCGGGGATACCGTGCCGGGCGTAGAGCGGCACCTTGGTCTTGCGGTCGAATTCCGCCGTGCTGTCGGAGACTTCAATAAGCAGCAGTACATCTTGGGCGCGAGGATGTTCGTTCAGGTAATAATCCGCGCGCGGGCGTAGCAGAATTAGATCGGGCTGAGGTTCGGAATGATCGTCCAGCACAATTGGGTTTTGCACATAGACAATCTGCGTATCGGAGACCGCCCGCATGAACAAGCGATTCAGAATGCTCACGGTTCCCGCGTGAAAACTGCCGATCGGCGCCATCTCGAACAACTCCCCCTCGATCAATTCCAATCGCGCCTCGGGATCGAGGAAACCAGTCTCTCCCATCCGATGGAAATCGGCCACGCTCCAGAGACGCCGAACGGGGCTGGTCCTGGCGGTGGGCTGACTTGTTGGCGACAACGACGCGGACGCGGACATCACACTTTCTCCTCGATCGACGATTCGTTCACGACCCCTTATCGAGCGGCTCGTCATCGCCGATCCGGCTCGGAGTCGGGCCGCTCTGCCGCTTGTATTTGGCATCCTGCCGCTTGTGGTAGGGGCGCATGGCGGGACCGGTCAGGGTCTCGAAGCTGATGGCGCAGATCGCCATGCCGGGCCGCAACGCCAGCGGCAACTTGCCGCTATTGAAGCACTCCAGCACGATGGCGCCGCTCCAGCCGGGATCGATGCGGTGGGCGGTAACATGCACCATCAATCCCAGCCGGGCCAGACTGGAGCGACCATCCAGCCAGCCAACCAGATCGTCCGGCACGGTGATGGTCTCGACGGTGGCCGCCAGCGCCAACTCGCCGGGATGGATGAAAAACGCCCCATCCGAGCCGATGCGGATCTCCTTGCCCATGATCTGGTTGATGGCGTGATCGACTTCCTCCCTCGGCCCGCTGAGGTCGATATGCGACGCGGCGTGATCGTTGAACACCCGGAACCGGTTACCCAGATGCAGATCCACGCTGACTCCGTTGATCCGGCTGGACGAGGGGCGCGGCTCGATACGGATCTTTCCCTCGTCCAGACAATGTTCGATATCGCGGTCGCACAGCCGCATGGGGCGAAACCTCAGGTGTTTTGAATCACGATGTTGGGGAACTTGTGACTGTAGTTTCGGGCTTGCAACGACAGTCGGGCGGCGGCGCGGCGGGCGATCTCCCGATACAGACTGGCGATGCGGCTGTCCGGCTCCGCTGCCACCGTGGGCCGGCCGCCATCGGTTTCCTCGCGGATACGAATATCCAACGGCAAGGACCCCAGGAAGGGCACCTCGTATTCTTCCGCCATCCGCTGGCCGCCGCCCGCGCCGAAGATGTGTTCCTCGTGACCGCATTGCGAACAGATGTGAATACTCATGTTCTCGACGACACCCAATACCGGAACCTCCACTTTCTCGAACATCTTCAGTCCCTTGCGGGCGTCCAACAAGGCGATGTCCTGCGGCGTGGTGACGATGATCGCGCCGCTGACCGGCACTTTCTGCGACAGGGTCAACTGGGTGTCGCCGGTGCCCGGCGGCAGGTCGATGATCAGATAATCGAGATCGTGCCAGCGAGTATCGCGTAGCAATTGTTCGAGGGTCTGGGTCACCATCGGTCCGCGCCAGACCATCGGCGTGTCTTCCTCGATCAGATAGCCGATCGACATGGACTGGATGTTGTAGCTGACGATCGGATTCAGCGTCTTGCCGTCCGGCGACTCCGGCTGTTGACGCGCGCCCAGCATGCGCGGCTGACTGGGGCCATAGATGTCGGCGTCCAGCAAGCCGACCCGCGCTCCTTCGACGCTGAGCGCCAGCGCCAGATTGACCGCCGTGGTGGATTTGCCGACCCCGCCCTTGCCGGAGGCCACGGCGATGATGTTGCGCACGCCCGGCATCGGTTTCAGCCCCTTTTGCACCTCGTGGGCGATTACCTTGCACTCCACTCGAACCACCGCATCGCCGGCGCCCAGCGCCGTCAACCGCTCGCGCAGGGCCGCGATCAACGCATCTCGATAGCCCGCCGCCGGGAATCCCAGTTCCACATCGATCTCGATGCGATTAGCTCCGATTTGGATGTTCTTGATGCACTTGGCGGTCACCAGATCCTGTTCGAGATAGGGGTCCACATAGCCTTTGAGGGCGGTTTCCACATCGGCGCGCGATACAGCGGTCATAAGCGAGGTTTCTCCTGCAAGATAAGTTCGATTCAGTATCGGAAAATCGGGCGCTTCGATTCGCGCCCGGCACAGCGTTCAATAGCCGACCAAGCACTTCTGTCGGGCCACTTCCAACTTGAGGCGGGCATCCGCCTTCAGGGCCGCGAGCACGCATTGCCAGTACGAGGGTTGGTAATTATCCGCCATTCCCTCGCAATTGACCTGATTCAAGGCTTGCGGCGATTCGCCATGCTGTTGGGCCAGGGATACCGCTTGCTGGCAAAAATTCGCGCTCCAGATTTCCTCCGCCAGCGCCCCCTGGGAGTGGGCTGGACCTGCGACCATCAGTCCCGCAACCGCCACGATCCCGCTGAAAGCCAAGTTGATTCGCATAAATACCTCCTCGTTTCCGCCCAAACTCGCATGGCGGACACTCCGCTCGGCGGATGACAGCCATGCGGCAATACTGCTAACGTAGCGGTCTTTCCGAGCGACCGCAACGATCCCGACCATGAGCGACCAAACCCGCCGCATCCTCGTCACCAGCGCCCTGCCCTACGCCAACGGTCCGATCCATATCGGCCACCTGGTCGAATACATTCAGACCGACATCTGGGTCCGCTTCCAGAAACTGCGCGGCCACGAATGCTACTACCTTTGCGCCGACGACGCTCACGGTACGCCGATCATGTTGCGCGCCGAACAGGACGGTGTGACCCCGGAACAACTGATCGAGCGGATCTGGCGCGAGCATCACGCCGATTTCACCGATTTCCTGATCGAGTTCGACAACTATTACTCCACGCATTCACCGGAATGCCGTCATTACGCCGAACTGATCTATCAGCGGCTGAACGAAGCCGGGCACATCAGCCGCCGGGTCATCACCCAGGCCTTCGACCCGGAAAAGCAGATGTTCCTGCCGGACCGTTTCATCAAAGGCGAATGTCCGCGCTGCGGCACACCGGACCAGTACGGCGACAGTTGCGAGAATTGCGGCGCCACCTATTCCCCCACCGACCTGAAAAACCCGCGCTCGGTCCTGTCCGGCGCGACGCCGATCACCAAGGAATCGCTGCATTTCTTTTTCAAGCTGGTCGATTTCGAGACCATGCTGAAGGACTGGATCGCCAGCGGACCGATCCAGCCGCAGATGATCAACAAGCTCAACGAGTGGTTCACCGCCGGCTTGCAGGAGTGGGACATCTCCCGCGACGCGCCGTACTGGGGCTTCGAAATCCCCGACGCGCCCGGCAAGTATTTCTATGTCTGGCTGGATGCACCGATCGGCTACATGGCCAGCTTCCAGAACTTCTGCGACCGCGCCGGTCTGCGTTTCGACGATTTCTGGGGGCCGGACAGCGACGCCGAGGTCCATCATTTCATCGGCAAGGACATCGCCTATTTCCACATCCTGTTCTGGCCGGCCGAGCTGACCGGCGCTGGCTTCCGCAAGCCGACCGCCGTACATTGCCACGGTTTTCTGACCGTGGACGGCCAGAAAATGTCGAAGTCGCGCGGCACCTTCATCAAGGCCCGTACCTATCTCAATCATCTGCGGCCGGAATATCTGCGCTACTACTTCGCCACCAAACTGAGCGATGGCGTCGACGACCTCGATCTCAACTTCGAGGACTTTCTGCAGCGGGTCAACAGCGACCTGGTCGGCAAGCTGGTCAATATCGCCAGCCGCAGCGCCGGTTTCATCACCCGCCGCTTCAGTGGCCAACTGGCCGACCGTCTAGCCGAACCGGCGTTACATGCCGAATTTGTCGCCGCCGCCGATTCCATTGCCCAAGCTTACGAAAAGCGGGAATTCGGCCGGGCCATGCGCGAGATCATGGCGCTGGCCGACCGCGCCAACCAGTACATCGACGAGAAGAAACCCTGGACGCTGGCCAAACAGCCCGGCGCAGAGGCCGAAGTACAGGCCGTTTGCAGCCTGGGCTTGAACCTGTTCCGGGTGCTGACGCTGTATCTCAAGCCGGTGCTGCCCGGCCTGGCGACGCAGGTCGAACAGTTCCTGCAAATCCCGCCGCTGCGCTGGAGCGATATCGACCACCCGCTGCTCGGCCATGCCATCGCCGAGTTCAAGCCACTGATGCAACGCGTGGAAATGGCACAAATCGCGGCGATCATCGAGGAATCCAAGGAAGGCGCTCCAAGCGGCGAAGAGACGCCCGCGCCGAGTGGGCCGCTGATCGACGATCCGATCGGTCCCGCCATCACCATTGAGGATTTCGCCAAGGTGGACTTGCGGGTGGCGCGGATCGTCAAGGCCGAAGCGGTGGCGGGGGCCGATAAGCTGCTGCGGCTGGAACTGGATCTCGGCGGCGAAACCCGTCAGGTCTTCGCCGGCATCAAATCCGCCTACCCGCCGGAAGCGCTGCAAGATCGGCTGACCGTGCTGGTCGCCAACCTCGCCCCGCGCAAGATGCGCTTCGGCGTTTCCGAGGGCATGGTGCTGGCGGCCGGCGGTGGAGGCGGTATCTA
>DAOTGT010000105.1:0-11441 GCA_035447285.1 Candidatus Competibacter sp. | reverse complement strand
CCCCCATCAAACTCAAGCGCCTCTACCCGTCAATTCAGGACGGGTGAACCAGTAGTGTCAGGTATCGCACTCCCGCCACCGTCTTGGCGCACGAGGGGGCTGCTATACTTTCTTAGCCTACGGAAGTCTTTTTTGGGGCAGTACATTGGCCGAGAAGAAATTACGCGCTTTCCGCGCCCAGTTCGTCGGCGCTTCGCGCCGACGAACTGCCGTTGCCCGCCGCCCACCATGACGAAACAGGACGACGACTGCCCGCCGGTTACGCCAATTTTCTGATTCTGAACGAAGCGGTGCTGGTACCGCTGTACAGCGACCTGCTGGATACGGTGGCGCTGGCAACGTTGCAAGGCTGCTTTCCCGATCGAAAGGTGGAGGGACTGCCCTGCGAGATGCTGATCGACCAATCCGGCGGCCTGCACTGCGCGACCATGCAGCTACCGGCCGGTGCCTTATCGTCCGTCGGATGAAAAGAGCTTTTGGTGGACAACAGCGGCTCTTGCGCGAGGTCTATAACCTTGAGCCGGACCCGAAGCGGGTCGTAAGGTACCACCAAATACCACGACGTGACGGATTGAGCCGAAGGAACACAACCATGAACACGATCAAACATTGGATACTCGCCGGCGTGGTCGCCAGCGGGATGCTGCTGGTTTCACTGCACAACGCGCATGCGGATGGGCCGTATGGCGGCGGTTACCGAGGCGGCTACCGGGGGGGATATCCGGAAGGACGCTACGGTGGTCATCCTGGCTACCACGGCGGTTACCGAGGCGGTTACCGAGGCGGCTACGGGGGAGGCTGTTGGAACTGCGGAGCGGCGGGCGCCGCCGTTATCGGCTTAGCCATCGGCGCACTGGTCGGTTCCGCCATCGCCAATGCCACGGCCCCGCCAGTAGCGGTCGGTCCCCCGGGACCTCCACCGGCCGGTGGTTGCGCCGCAGTGGTCGTGGGTGGCGTCTCGTATTACAACTGCGATGACTACGGTGACGACTACGGCTACAACCCCCGACCCAACTACTACTGGAACGGTTACGAGGTACGCGACGACGGCTGGCAGGCCAAGTAACCGCCTCCGGGCCGAGCCCACCATGGCGGCCCGCCCTTCGCTTCCCCGGCACGCTGGCCGAACGCGATCACGATAAAAGGCTTACCTGCTTTCGGGGGCAAGCCTTTTTACTTTGGACCAAACTCCATCGGTCCCGCCGAATTCGGATACAAAACCGTTGCAAGGAGCTACGCGGGTACGACGATGATACAAAAAGGCCAATCAGGCCGACGGCATGTCGCGGATGTGTTGATTCAGACGGCTCTTGTGACGGGCGGCCTTGTTGGCGTGAATCAAGCCCTTGCGCGCCATGCGGTCGAGCACCGGCACGGCCGTCCGATATTCCGATTCAGCTTTTGCCTTGTCGCCAACCTGAATGGCTTTGATGACACGCTTGACATAGGTACGCAGCATGGAACGCATGCTGGCGTTATGCTGGCGGTGATTTTCAGCCTGACGGACACGCTTTTTCGCTTGAGCGGTATTAGCCAACTTAAATACTCCTTAAAACTCAAAAAGATAAACTTAGCCACGGATGCAACGCTAAAAAGGATTGAGAATATTGACAGTTTTCGCCGTGCTGTCAATCCCCAAGCGTGGCGCATCGCTGACAGGCCGAAGCAATCCCGCTATCATCCGCGCCTTCCGAACCGTCCAGCGCAGGTCCCCACCTTCCATGAGCAAGGCCCTTCTCAAATCGACCGGCGTGGTCAGCGCCATGACCTCGCTGTCCCGCGTCACCGGCTTCGTCCGCGACATGGTCTACGCCCAACTGTTCGGCGCCGGCGCCGGTACCGACGCTTTTTTCGTGGCGTTTCGCATCCCCAACTTCCTGCGCCGGCTGTTCGCCGAAGGGGCGTTCTCGCAAGCCTTCGTGCCGGTGTTCTCGGAATACCAGACCCAGCGCTCCCCAGCGGAAATGAAGGAACTGGTGGATCAGGTGACCGGCACCCTGGGCGCGATCCTGTTCGCCATCACCGCCGTCGGCGTGCTGGCCGCGCCGCTGCTGATCCTGCTGTTCGCGCCGGGCTTCACCGTCGATGCCAACAAATACCAACTGACGGTGGAGATGTTGCGCATCACCTTTCCCTACCTGCTGTTCATCTCGCTGACCGCCCTGGCCGGCGGGGTGCTGAACAGTTGCGGCAAGTTCGCCATTCCGGCGATCACGCCGGTGCTGCTCAACCTGACCATGATCGCCGCCGCGCTGGGGCTGGCTCCCCGCATGGCGCAACCGGTAATGGGGTTGGCCTGGGGCGTATTCATCGCCGGCATCGTGCAATTGGGATTTCAAGTGCCTTTCCTGCTGCGGCTGAAACTGTTGCCGCGACCGCGCTGGGGTTGGGCCTCCCAAGGCGTGCAGCAGGTGCTGAAGCTGATGCTGCCGGCCTTGTTCGGCTCCTCGGTGGCACAGGTCAATCTGCTGATCGATACCCTGATCGCCTCGTTTCTGGTCTCCGGCAGCGTCAGTTGGTTGTATTACTCCGACCGGCTGGTCGAGTTTCCACTCGGCATTTTCGGGGTGGCGCTGGGCACGGTGATCCTGCCCAAGCTGTCCCGCCAGCATGCCGGCGCCGAAACCGACGGCTTTTCCCAAACGCTGGACTGGGCGCTACGCTGGGCCTTGCTGATCGGCGTTCCAGCCACGGTGGCACTGACGATCCTGGCGGGTCCCATCCTGTCGACGCTGTTTCAGTACGGCGAATTCGATGCCCGCGACGTGACCATGTCGACCCGCAGCCTGATGGCGTTCGCGCTGGGTTTGGTGGCGTTCATGCTGATCAAGGTGCTGGCGCCTGGCTTCTATGCCCGCCAGGATACCCGCAGCCCGGTCAAATACGGCGTCATCGCCATGGTCGCCAACACCACGATGGTGCTGATTCTGGTCTGGCCGCTAGCCCATGCCGGGTTGGCGCTGGCCACGTCGCTGGCCGCCTTTCTTAACGCCGGTTTGCTGTTCGTCAATCTGCGGCGGTGCAACGTCTATCAACCACGCGCCGGATGGGCGACGTTCCTAGCGCAACTGAGCGCGGCTAACCTGGCCATGGGGCTGGTCCTGGAGTTCGGAGCGGGACATCTGGATCAGTGGTTGCACGCCAGCGCCGGAGCGCGGTTGTGGCATCTGACTTGGCTGGTCATGGCCGGCGTCGGCACTTATCTGCTGGCGGTGCTGGCGGTTGGCATCAAGCCACGACATCTGCTGATGGGACGCGGATAAGCGCGCGAGCCGGACGCCTATCCCGACAAAACCGCTCGGGATTCGGTTATATTCTGGGTCGTACTCCCGCACTTCGAGGACGACCGATGCGCATCCTGCTCGTCAAGCCCCAGGCTCACCTGAGAACCGTGCTCGGCCTCCAGCGCTTTCAGTGCCTGGAACCCCTGGAGTTCGGCTATCTGGCCGCCGCGATTCCCGAGCAACACGAAGTGCGGGTGCTCGACCTGCGCTTGTACCGCTTCGCCGACGCCGCCTTCGAACGCGCGCTGGCCCGTTTTCGACCCGAGCTGGTGGGTTTCACCGCCTACAGCCACGAATCGGGGACCATGAAACGGCTGGCCGGCACAGTGCGTCGGCTGCTGCCCAACACCCGAATCGTGGTCGGCGGGCATCATGCCACCGTGGCGCCGGCCGATTGCAACATCCCGGACATCGACTACATCGTGCGCGGCGAAGGCTGCGCGCCGTTTGGCGCCCTGGTGGCGGCGCTGGACAAGGGGGACGAGCCCGAGGACATCGCCAATCTGCTATGCACCGGCGACCGTTTCGATGCAAGCGCCGCTTCGATTTGGCCCCGCTATCCCGATCCGAGAACCATCCCGATCCCGCGCCGCGATCTGTGGGACAGCCGACCCTACTCCTGCATCTGGGTCCACGAGAATCCGCGCGACTGGCAAGTGCTGTTTCCCCCGGTCGCGATGGCGCGCACTTCCTACGGCTGCAAGATGACCTGCTCGTTCTGCATCGTGCCGTTCCTGAGCGGCACCACCCACATGCCGCGACTGGTCGATGTGGTGGCCGAGGATATCGCGCGGATCAAGGTCGACCACGTCTACTTCGCCGACGACGAGAATTTCATCGACGAACAATTCGGCTTCGAACTGGCCGAGGCACTGGAAAAACGCGGCGTCAAGAAACGCTACTTCGCCTGGGCGCGCGCCACCACCATCCTGCGCTACCCGAAACTGCTGCGCCGCTGGAAGGAAATCGGCCTGGATGGGGTGTTCGTCGGCTTCGAGTTCGTCACCAACCAGGAACTAAAAGCGACCCACAAGGGCGGCACGGTGGCCCACAACGAGCGCGCCCACGACACCTTGCGCCGACTGGGCATCGCCTGCCATGCGGCATTCATGGTGCGACCGGAGTACGGCCACGCCGAGTTTCGGCGTCTGCGCGACTATGTGAACGCCATGCCCCCGGCGCAATACAGCTTCACCGTCTGCACGCCCTCGCCCGGCACGCCGGACTACGAAGCGGCGCGGCCGGCATTCTGGTGCGGCGACGCCTACGACTTGCACGACTGCATGCATCCGCTCACGCCCACCACCCTGCCGCTGCGTGAGTTCGCCGCGCTGCTGGCCCGCCAGATCCACGAGGCGGGCCGGCGTCATCCGCTGCGGGTCGAGCGCCACTTGACCCGTCCCTGGGAACTGGCCCGGATCGTCAATGCCGATTGGCGTTACCAGCAGGCGTTCCAGGAGTTGTATCGCGACTACCCGCGCGAACTGTGGGACTGGCCGGGAGACGCCAGAATGACCGCCTGACGCCGCAGGAGCAACGAAGTGGACGACGATCCGACGCCGGTCCCCCAACAAGGAGCGGGCGCCGGTGTGTCAAGAAACCGGCGATTGTCCCTATAATGGCGTTTTCGCCCGCAACTCGACCGATCCCACCACCGACGACCAGCATGGAATTGATTCGCGGCCAGCACAATCTTCGGCCCCGCCACCGGGGCTGCGTCGCCACCATCGGCAATTTCGACGGCGTCCATCTCGGCCACCGGCTGATTCTGGACCAATTGGCCGACCAGGCCGTGCAACTGCGCTTGCCGCGACTGGTCATCACCTTCGAACCGCAACCGCAGGAATTCTTCGCCGGCCCCAACGCGCCACCGGCCCGCCTGATGCGGCTGCGGGAAAAGCTGCTGGCGTTGGAGGATCTGGGCATCGAGCGGGTGCTGTGCCTGGAATTCGATCACCGACTGGCGGCCATGCCGGCGGAGGCTTTCATCGACGATCTACTGGTGGAGCGCCTGGGCGTCCGCCATCTGGTGATCGGCGACGATTTCCGTTTCGGTCACCGCCGCGCCGGCAATTTCGACCTGCTGGTCGAAGCCGGTCAGCGGCACGGTTTCACCGTCGCCGACAGCCACAGCCACAGCCTGGACGGCGAGCGGGTCAGCAGCACCCGCATCCGTCAGGCGCTGGCGCGGGGCGATCTGGAACTGGCGGCGCGACTGCTAGGCCGGCCTTACGACCTGTGCGGGCGGGTGGCGCACGGTGACCGTCGCGGGCGCACCATCGGCTTTCCGACCGCCAACATTCACCTGCATCGCCGGGTCACGCCGGTTTCAGGCGTCCATGCCGTGCTGGTCGGCGATCCCGCGCTACCACCCTGGCCCGGCATCGCCAACGTCGGCCGCCGCCCCACGGTGGCGGGCGAGCGCGAGCGACTGGAAGTGCATCTACTCGATTTTCAGGGCGATCTGTACGGCCGGCACGTCAAGGTCGATTTTCTGCATTATCTCCGCCCGGAACAACGCTTCGAATCGCTGACCGCCCTGCAAGCGCAGATCCGGCGGGACGAGCAAGCCGCTCGCGTTTATTTCGCCGAACGGGGCATACCCCTCCCTCCACCCTCAGCTCCGCTCCCACCACCGGGAGCGGGGAGCTCTCCACACGCTCTCCCAAAAGGAGAGGAGCGTTCTCGCATCGGTTCTTAGAGGCTTACCGTGGCTGATTACAAAGACACTCTCAATCTTCCCCAAACCGCTTTTCCGATGAGGGCGGATCTCGCCAAGCGCGAGCCGGATCTGCTGCGTCATTGGCGGGAACTGGATCTGTACCGCCGCCAGCGCGCCGAATTCGCCGGCCGACCGAAATTCGTGTTGCACGATGGCCCGCCCTACGCCAACGGGGTGATTCATATCGGCCATGCCGTCAATAAGGTGCTGAAGGACATCATCGTCAAATCCCGGACCCTGAGCGGCTTCGACGCGCCCTACGTACCGGGCTGGGACTGCCATGGCTTGCCGATCGAGCAGATGGTGGAAAAGAAGTTGGGCAAGGTGGGGGTCAAGGTCGGCGCCCGCGAATTCCGCGCCGCCTGCCGTGCCTTCGCCACCGAGCAGGTCGCTCACCAAAGCACGGACTTCCAGCGGCTGGGCGTGCTGGGCGATTGGGAGAACCCCTATCTGACCATGGACTTCCGAGCCGAGGCCGATATCGTGCGCGCGCTGGCGAAGATCGTCGCCAACGGCCACCTGTACCGCGGTTCCAAACCGGTGTACTGGTGCATCGACTGCGGTTCGGCGCTGGCCGAGGCCGAGGTCGAATACGAGGATCGCGATTCGCTGGCCATCGACGTGCGCTTCCCGGTGGCAAATCCCGAGGCCCTGTTGGCTCGCCTGCGCCATGTCGAGGGTCACGAAGGCAAAGGGCCGCTGTCCGTGGTTATCTGGACCACCACGCCGTGGACCCTACCCGCCAATCAGGCGGTGGCGCTCAATCCGGGCTTCGAATATGTACTGGCACAGGTCGAAACCGACCGAGGTCAAGAGCGCCTGCTGGTCACCGAGCCCTTATTGAAAGACTCGCTGGCACGCTGGCAAGTCGATACTTATCAGGTGATCGCCTATGGTTTGGGCGCGGATTTGGAAGGACTGGCGCTACGCCACCCGTTCCACGACCGTGAGGTGCCGATCATCCTCGGCGATCACGTCACCACCGAAGCCGGTACCGGCGCGGTGCACACCGCCCCCGCCCACGGCCAGGAAGACTACGTGGTCGGCTCTCGTTACGGTCTGCCCGTGGACAATCCGGTCGGGCCGGACGGCAAGTTCCTGCCCGATACCCCGCTGTTCGCCGGCCTGCATGTGTTCGCCGCCAACGAACGGGTGATCGACGTGCTCAAGGCGCACGGCATGCTGCTGCGCGTCGCCCGGCTGACGCACAGCTACCCGCACTGCTGGCGGCACAAGACCCCGATCATCTTCCGCGCCACCCCACAGTGGTTCATCGGCATGGATCAACACGGGCTGCGCGCCCGCGCGCTGAGCGAGATCGAAAAAGTGCGCTTTACCCCGGACTGGGGCAAGGCCCGGATTCAAGGCATGGTGGCCAACCGCCCCGACTGGTGCGTATCCCGCCAGCGTTATTGGGGAGTTCCGATCACCCTGTTCACGCATCAAAAAACCGGCGAATTGCATCCGAACACGCAGGTACTGATGGAACAGGTGGCGCAACGTATCGAACAAGGTGGCATCGACGCTTGGTTCGAACTCGACCCGGCGGAGTTGCTGGGCGCGGACGCCGCCGAGTACGACAAGGTCCCCGATACCCTGGATGTCTGGTTCGATTCCGGCACCACCCACCTCTCGGTGCTGGAACGCCGCTCGGAACTGCATTTCCCCGCCGAACTGTATCTGGAAGGCTCCGACCAGCATCGCGGCTGGTTTCAGTCCTCGCTGCTGGCCTCGGTGGCGATGCGCGGCGTCGCGCCCTACAAGGGGTTGTTGACCCACGGCTTCACCGTGGACGCCCAGGGCCGCAAGATGTCGAAGTCGCTGGGCAACGTGGTCGCGCCGCAAAAAGTGGTCAATTCGCTGGGCGCCGACGTGCTGCGGCTGTGGGCGGCGGCAACCGATTATCGCGGCGAGATGAATGTCTCCGACGAAATCCTCAAGCGCATGGCCGATTCCTACCGGCGCATGCGCAATACCGCTCGATTCCTGTTGGCCAGTCTCAACGGCTTCGATCCCGCGCAACATCGTTTGCCACCGGAACAGATGCTGGCGCTGGACCGCTGGGCGGTGGACCGTACCCACCGTTTGCAGGAGGAAATCCTGGAGGCGTACGACCAGTACCTGTTCCATCTGATCTACCAGAAAATCCACAACTTCTGCTCGGTGGACATGGGCAGTCTGTATCTGGACATCATCAAGGATCGCCAGTACACCACTCAGCGCGACAGCATCGCCCGCCGTTCGGCGCAAACCGCCCTGTACCACATCGTCGAAGCGATGACGCGCTGGCTGGCGCCGATCCTCAGCTTCACCGCCGAGGAAATCTGGCGAAACCTACCGGGCGAGCGCGGTCCGTCGGTGTTCCTGACCACCTGGTACGACGGATTGTTCGCGGTCGATGACGCCGAACCGCTCAACGCGGCCTATTGGGACCGGCTGATCGCGGTGCGAGAGCTGGTGAGTAAGAAGTTGGAGCGCTTGCGAATCGAAGGCGGTATCGGTTCGGGGCTGGACGCCGAGGTGGATCTGTACTGCGACGGTGCGCTGGCCATGGATTTACGGCGGATCGAAGACGAACTGCGATTCTTCCTGATCGTTTCCTACGCCCGGCTGCGACCGCTGAGCGAAGCGCCGGGCGACGCGGAACCGACCTCGCTCGACGGTCAGTCGCTGGTGATCCAGGTCGTGCCCAGCATCGAGGATAAATGCGGGCGCTGCTGGCACCACCGCGCCGATGTCGGTCACTATCCCGAACACTCACAGCTCTGTGGGCGCTGCGTGGACAATGTCGCCGGCGACGGTGAAACCCGGCGTTACGCCTGATGGCCGCATGTCGCTGGTGCTGGTGGTTGAGTGGATCGGTGATCGTGCTGGATCAGGTCACCAAATTTCTCGCCGAGACGCTACTGACCTTTCATCAACCGGTGCCGGTATTACCGTCGTTCAACTTGCTGCTGACCTACAACACCGGCGCCGCTTTCAGCTTCCTGGCCGGCGCCGGCGGTTGGCAGCGTTGGTTCTTCCTGGGGCTGGGGTCGCTGGTCAGCATCGGACTGATCGTCTGGCTGCGGCGGCTCAAACCAACGGAAACACGATTGGCCACGGCGCTGGCGCTGATCCTGGGCGGGGCGATCGGCAATCTGATCGACCGTGTCTGGCTGGGCCAAGTGATCGATTTCATCCAACTCTATTACCAACACTGGTACTGGCCGGCTTTCAATCTCGCTGACTCGGCCATCACCGTCGGCGCGGCGCTGCTGGTGCTGGACAGCCTGTGGTCCGGCCAGGCGAGTAAACCGAACACACTGGATGGCGCCTGAGCGCGCGGCCGACGCGCGGGAGACCTGCATGAGCGTACACATCCACCTTGCCAATCCTCGTGGCTTCTGCGCCGGCGTGGACCGCGCCATCGGCATCGTCGATCGGGCGCTGGAACTGTTCGGCGCGCCGATCTACGTCCGCCACGAGGTGGTGCACAACCGCTTCGTGGTGGACGATCTGCGCCGCCGCGGCGCGGTGTTCGTCGATGAACTCGACGAGGTGCCCGAAGACGCCACCGTGATTTTCAGCGCCCACGGCGTCTCGCAAACCGTGCGGGAAGAAGCGGCGCGGCGCGGACTGAAGGTATTCGACGCCACCTGTCCGCTGGTCACCAAGGTTCACATGGAAGTCGCCCGCCACGGCAATGCCGGCCGGGAAGTGGTGCTGATCGGTCACGCCGGCCATCCGGAAGTCGAGGGTACCATGGGCCAGTACGATGAAGCTCAGGGCGGACGGATGTATCTGGTGGAAACGGTCGAGGACGCGTGGGCACTGAGCGTGCGCAACCCCAACGAACTGGCCTACGTCACCCAAACCACGTTGTCAGTGGACGACACAGCGCGGATCGTCGCCGCCCTGCGCGAGCGGTTTCCGGCCATTCAGGGACCGCGCAAGGATGACATCTGCTACGCCACCCAAAACCGCCAGGACGCAGTGAAAGAGCTATCGGGCCACTGCGAACTGATGCTGGTGGTCGGCTCCAGCAGCAGTTCCAATTCCAACCGATTGCGGGAGTTGGCGGAAAAACAGGGTACGCCGGCCTATCTGATCGACGGTCCCAAGGATATCGACCCGGCGTGGCTGACGGGCAAGACGGCCATTGGCGTGACGGCCGGCGCCTCGGCGCCCGAAGTTCTAGCGCGGCAGGTGATTGCCCGCCTGCGGGATCTGGGCGCGACGGCGGTCAGCGAAAGCGCCGGACGCGCCGAAAACGTAATTTTCGCGCTACCCAGGGAACTGCGCTGAAACACCGGCCCGGCAACCGCTTCCAGGCGACTTGCCGAACGCGGCTGCTCCATTGGGGGAATCGTTCCACACGCGGATCTTATCGCCATGAAAGTGCTGATCGTCGATGACGAACCGCCGGCCCGCGACCGACTGCGGGAGCTACTCGGTCGCCTGCCCGACCACGAACCCTGTGGCGAAGCCGGCAACGGCGCGGACGCCTTGCGGCTCGCCGCCAGCCTGCAACCCGACATTGTCCTGCTGGATATCCAAATGCCCGGCCTGGACGGTTTGGAAACCGCACGGCGATTGGCGACGTTGCCCCACCCTCCCGCGCTTATCTTCGTCACGGCCTACAGCGAACACGCGCTGGACGCCTTCGATACCTACGCGGTCGCCTATCTGCTCAAACCGGTCCGACTGGAGCGACTCGAACAGGCACTGACCAGCGCCGGCCGGCTCAACCGAGCGCAACTGGCCAGCCTGACGGCCGAACGCGAGGAAACCGGACGCACTTACCTCCGTGCCCGACTCGGCCAACGACTGGAACTGATCCCGCTGGCCGACGTGTACTATTTTCAGGCCGACCAGAAATACGTCGTGGTCCGCCATCGCCATGGCGAAGCGCTGATTGATGAGACGCTGAAAACGCTGGAACGGGAACTGGGAACCCGCGTGATGCGGACGCACCGCAACGCGCTGGCGATGGTGGCGCAAATTGCCGGGCTGGAGAAAACCGCCGACGAGGGTACGCAACTGATTTTTCAAGAAATCCCCGATCAACTGGAGGTCAGTCGTCGCCACTTGCCAACCGTTCGGAAGTGCCTAAAACTTCTCTGAGAATCTGTTTGGAAACCCTCGGCTCACGCCAGTCGGTTAGCCATCAATTTGATCATTGCCAGACAAATCCAGGTTTCGCTGGTCGGCATCAGGCGCTCATAATCCTTGCTGAGGCGTCGGGAATGGTTGAACCAAGCAACAGTTGACACTGGTGGCGAATTCATTTTTGCTTTTGGTAATCGGCGTATTGACGGCGGCGGTGAAGCAGTCCATCTGTGAAAGGCATACCCCCCATATGACCGATCTGGAGGTTTCCCCTGTCGTTCCAGCCCCGTACTGCTTTTCAGATTCCGGAAGAAACCCAACGGGTCGCGCGCGTGGCCTTTCCC
>DAOTGT010000104.1:0-11522 GCA_035447285.1 Candidatus Competibacter sp. | reverse complement strand
TTCCCTTACCGGGAGTCAGTATGGCTCACAAACACAAAATTCCTGATAGGCTCCCTGATCCTGATTTTAGGAACCCCACACTGCGTGCCTGGAAACCTGCTACCGTTGCGGGGTACAACAAGACCATCGCCGCTCGTGCCGAAAAAATCGCCGCAAGGCGGCTGGCATGAGAGCCACCACCCACCGTAAAGTCGACCGGACCGCCGAAAACCGCGCCCACTACGAGCAAATTGTTATTGGGCAATTGCTCAAAGCACCTGATCAGCTTGACCGCGCTTCGATTCTCTCCCCCTCCGACTTTTCCACCCCCAACAATCGCGCATGGTTGACTGCGCTTCGCGCCCTTGACGAGCATCAGGAGACGCTGACCAGCGATGACGTGCCCACCGTAATCGAGGCTGTTTCGGAATTGACAAAGCGCCCGGTCGCTGAAGTGACGGCGCAAGCAGCCGCCCTGATCGAGCAGGTATGGTCAACCGCTAACACGCAGGACGATGCGATCCGGGTTAAGCGCCTATCGACCGAAGCGCAACTTGACGCGGCGATGAAGGCCGGCGACCGCAACAAGACCCGCGAGCTTTTCGCGCGGCTCGATGCACTGGACGAAATCAAGGCCGGTAACTCGAAAGCCAAGAGCGATCGGGTAGAGCTGCTACGCGGCGATGAGATTACACCGGAACCTATCTCATGGCTTTGGCCTGGCTGGTTGGCGCGGGGGAAGACTCACATTCTTGCTGGGCCACCTGGAACGGGTAAGACCAATCTTGCGCTGGCCATGACCGCCGCAATCACGCGCGGGGGAATCATGCCGGACGGCTCGAAGGTTGACCCCAAGGTGGTTGTGATTTGGAGCGGTGAGGATGGAGTCGAAGACACCCTTATTCCACGCCTGATCTTGAACGGCGCGGATCTGAGCAAGGTTCGTTTCGTGCGATTCATCATGACCGCCAAAGGCGCTAACCGATTGTTCGACCCCGGCTATGACATGCCGTTGTTGAAACAAGCCATTCTGGATTCCGGCGATGATGTCGGCATGTTTCTTGTCGATCCGGTAGCTAACGTTGTGGTTGGCGATGGCAACATGAACAATCAGGTTCGCCGTGCCATTCAGCCGCTCGTTGAACTGGCCAATGAAACCAAGTGCGTTGCGCTGGGCATTACCCACCTGACGAAGGCGAGTGGCAACCGTGACCCGATAGACCGGCTGGTCGGTTCGGTGGCCTTTGGTGGTGTTGCCCGCGTGGTCATGATAGCCGTCAAGATGAGCGCCGATGAGGGCGGTGGCGGGTTGCTGGTGCGGGTCAAGTCCAACATCGGCCCGGATGAAGGCGGATACCGTTATCACCTGGAAAAGGACCGTCTTCCCACTGATGACCGGATCGAGGCTACCCGCGTTCTCTATGGCGACAAGCTGGAAGGCAGCCCCCGCGATTTGCTGGCCATGGCCGAATCGATACCGGACGCGGAAGAGCGCGGCGCGGTTGCGGAGGCCAAAGAGTTCGTTCAGCAGTTCTTGGCAGATGGCCCAATCCAAGCCAAGGAGCTTGAGCAGGCCGCGAAAGCGGCAGGTATCGCAAGGAGAACGCTAGAGCGTGCTCGTAAATCGATTGGCGTCATTTCCAGGCGAGGTTTTGACGGGAATTGGCGCTGCTACCTGCCGGAACGAAAAAGCGTTGGCGAAGTTGGCGAAGTTGGCGAAGTTGGCGAAGTTGGCGAAGTTGGCGAAGTTGGCGAAAAATCAGGTCAAGTTCGCCAAAACGGCGTTCATGTTCGCCAAGTCCGCCAAACCGTTGGCGAAGTTGGAATAGTTATAAATCAAGAAGATAACTATATGTTCGCCAAGTCCGCCAACTTCGCCAATATTTCCAGCAATGGCGAAGAACCACCACCACCCGAACTGCCGACCAAACCGTTGTCGCCGCTGGGTAGACGAATCATGAAAACCGTCCAGGCCACGCCGGCTGGATTAGATACCAATGAGCTGGGGCGGCAGGTCGGGAACGGCAAGGGCGCTTCGTCGCTGATGGTGGAACGAGAACTGGAGGAACTGGCACGATGCGGATTGTTGGCTAGAACAAACGGCCGATGGGTGATGACGAGGGTGCAGTCATGATCCGCTGCTTGATCACCGGCAAGCTCCACGACATTCCTCAGGCCCGGACATCCGCCACCGGCAACAGCTTCGCGGTCGCCAAGGTCAAGGCCGATGATAAGAACGGCGCGTGGGTGTGGGTGTCCGTCATCGCCTTTGGCGCGGAAGCCGAACGATTGCTGGAACTGAAGGCGGGCGATGCCGTGGCCATCGGTGGCCGCGCGGAGTTGAGCGTCTGGCAGGATCGGGACGGTCAGCACCGCCCCGGCTTGAGTCTGGTGGCCGAAGAGGTGGCCACACTACGCGGGAAGTCGAAGCCGCGGAACGAGGGCGAACCGCGCCACCCGCCCCGGCAGCGATCCGGGCGGCCTCCCGATCCGGTCGGCGATGGAGTTCCATTCGACGATCCGATCCCGGAGTTTTGCCCATGACCGTCGCTACTGGACACCCATCGGCCCCACTGGAGGGGCGATGGGAGCGAAACGCGGCGGGACGGGTGGAGGTCGTGCTGTGCGATTGCGGCCGACCGCTGTACTACGCCAGCAAGCTCCACTGTCGCATCGCAGACCCAACGGCGGGCGTTGCCATGTGCCGGTACTGCAAGCGCTGGGTGCGCGCCCCGGTGGGGTTCGTGGATCACTGAAAGAAGGTGGGTGCCACCAGCCCGCGCTACCGATCTGGCGGCACCCGTCCCCGGCCTGATGGCGTGGACTTCCAACAGGCGCGAAGATCATCGAAAAAAGGTGGGCGCCGCCAGCCCCCACCGAGCCGGCGGCGCCCGTCCCCAGCCTGGCGAGAGGCCGCGCCAGACACAGAGATCGAAATCGTTTTACTGCGCGGCCGCGCCGCGCTTGAGGCCATCCACCAGCGAGTTGATGGACTTTCCATCGGAAAAGTTGTTGGTGCGGAGCTCCACGTTGATGACGGCCTTCTGCTTCCCCACCCACTCGATGAACGCCGCCGCCTGCTTCCGCGCTGGCTTGTCGTCGGCCTCGATCATGGCCTTGATGTCGGTATCATCACCCAGCTCCTTGATGATCTTGGTTTCTTCCGCTCTGAGCTGACCGAGCACCGATATTCCCTTTTCGGCATTCTGGACCTGAGCCGCCGATGCCTTGGCGTACTCGATGAGTGCCTGGGCCTTGTCCAGAATCGATTTTTTATCAGCAGCATTGGTTTTTTCGGTGATGGAATATCGGAGCAGCGTCGCCTGATAAATCGCGGTTTGCGCCGCGCTGGCGTTGCGGGAATCTTGCTCCTGCTGGCTTAAGCCCTTGTTCCGCAAGGCCGCAATCCGAGCCTCGTAATCAAGGTTGGTCTTCAAGATGGCGGTCTGGGTGGCCAGTGCCTGCACCTGCGGCGCCTGACGGGCTTTGATCAGGTACTGTCCGGCCTCGACCGCCGCCGCCGCCGTCGATTCCGCCTCCGCGCGCCGCGCTTCCGCCACCTCGCGCGCCTTTTCGACGGTTTCCGCCGAGGCCGTACCCAGCCGTTTCAGGGACTCGTAATAGTTTTGCGCTCTGAGCGCCGCGTTGTCGGCCGCCAGCGATTGCTCGATCAGCGAATCCGCGCTCTGCCTTGCGTTGGCAATGTCGATCTGGATCTGCTCGGACAGGTCGCCGTGCAGCGTCGCCTCGCCCCGCTGTACACGCTGCCACGCCTCCTGCGCCGCGCGGAGACGATCCAGCGAGGCGGCCGCCTGTTCGTAATCGCTCGCCAGCGCCGATACCGGCGCCGCTGCGGCGCCCGCTGCCTGGCCGGCCTGCTGGGTTTGGGCCGCCGCTTGACCGGTCAGCGCCGCCAACCGTGCGGCCTCGTCGGCGGATAGTTTGAAGGTGTCTGCAAAGGTTGGCGAGAGCGCGGCCATCGCAGCGATTTGCCCGCGAATTTGCAGGCTTGAATCGGCAACCGACTGATTGAGCTGCGAGAAGTCCATCGTCGCCACCGCGCCAGCGAAAGAGCCCAGCGCGTCGGTCATACTGCGAAGTACTCCGCCCAGCGCGGTCACGCCGATCCCGATCCCGACAAAAGTGTCGCGCAAAATCGGTCCAACCCCGGTCGCGACCCGGTTCGCCCAGCCAAGAAAATCAGCAAGCTGGAGGTTGAGTTGTCCCAAGACCCCAATCAGCGATCCGCCGACGGTTTCCTTGAGGTCCGTGAATCGCTTGGCGACCAAATCCACCGCGCCGGCCAACCCCGCGCCGGCCGCTGCCGCCACGCCCTGTACCTGGCCCTCGACCGCCTCCAAGATGATCTTCTGGGCTTCGAGGGTTTGCCCAAGCTGCACGGCGGTTTCGATTTGCGCCTTCTGCTGGGCATTGAACGACACGCCTACCCGCGTCAAGGCGCCCAACCCGGTGAGCGGGTCTTCCAGTGCCTTACCGAGCTGGACGGCGGTTTGCTCGACCGCTCCGAACCCGGCCGTTGATAAATCTTGTGCAGCGCGCAAGGTTCGCTCGAAAACCTCAATGCCGACGGACTTAAAGGTTTTCAGCTCGACCGCCGCGTCCCGAATATTGGCCGCACCACCCAGCGTGGCTTCATCGATATCGCGGGCCATCCGGTCGATATTTTCCGCCGTGAAATCGGCCTCGCCGCCGGTTGCCTTGATGACGGCCCGCAACTTACCCATCTGAACTTCGAGGGCTTCGGCCGCATCGACCGCGCTTTTGAGCGACAGGAACGCGGCGGCCCAGGCCACGACCCGCAAGGCCAGCCCGCGCAGCGAGGCCGTGATGCCCTTGATCTTCTCGCTGGCATCGTCTTTTGCGGTGATCAGCAAGCGGATGATCAGGTTATCTCGGAGGCTCATATGCCACCCCTACGCCGCCGTCGCGCGGGCGTCGCTGTCGTAGGCGATGACCGAGGTCAGGCGCCCCGCCAGCGCTGTTGGGATGTGGACGGCGCTGTACTCCTCGCCATAGGCGATTTGCTCACCAATGGGCTGCATGTTTGAGCCTAGCGCCTCAAATGGCCGGCCCGTCTCGAAAGGTTTTGCGACCGCATAAGTCGCGGTACCCACCGCCCCGATTAAAATGCGCTCATCGCCTAAATCGACACCGGGCGCATTCGTTGAAAACGCCGGAATCGCTTTGATCGATTCCAAGTCGCCAGTGGTGGTCAAGCCACTCCCACTACGCTGTTGAGAATAAACGAACGAACGGGCATTCGTGCAGGTGTCATTGAGGATCGGGCTCATCAAAATAAAATCCGGTAGGACAAAACGTTTGGCGCTCATGAGCGCCTTACGCGCACCGACCGCGCGTAGTAGCCCGTTCAAGTGGTCCTCAAGGTCAACCCCGGAAGGGATTTTCAAGTCAAATAAGGTGCAGTTGGTCGCGACATCCGCAGTCACCGTGCAAACGCCAGTCGCGGTGGGCGTCACTGCATCGCCCGCCTGGTCTACAAGACGTATCAGACCAAGATTATAGTTCTCGACCTTGTAGTAAGTACCGGTGGTCTGGTCGCCCGTTCCATCCCAGGCCGCTATTGCGGCATCATTCAGAATGACAGTCATCGGATTTTGCGTGTCCCCGACCTGTACGCCGTCAATTCTGAATATCGTCTTGGGCCGGACAATGGGGAAAGTATTTGTTTTGACCAGTGACGCCGATCCGGTTAACTGGCCACTGATGTCGGTGGTGACTCCCGAAATCGCGGCGAACACATCGGCCATGCGCTGTATTTCATTCGCGATACGCAGCACAATCAGCTCGCGAATGATTCGCGCGTTCGACTCGATATTTCGCGACACTGCATCCCAATCCATGGGTGAGTTGGCGCTAAAGAAGGCTACCTCATTGGTGACCCCAAAGCAGAGTTTTGCCGCCAGCAAATAGGCGTAATCCAGCTTTTGCTCAATGCCGGAGCGCGGAATTACGTTTCGCTCGTAAACGACCCCGGAATTGGCAATCGTTCCCGGTCGGCGCAGTTCGTAGGGAATGCCGATCATTGTTGAGGCATTGGGATCAATTAGCACACTGACCAGCTCCAACAGTTTTAAGTCGCTAAGAGCCTCTCGGATAACCGTGCGCTGGACGGTGGCCGGCAGCGAAATATTCGCGGTGGAGGTGGTGCCGCCGTCCGAAAGCTGCATGGACTCGGACACGATGGCTGGCGCGTTGCGGGAGTCGTACAGCGCCAGTATGCGCCGCGCGCCCTCGGAGAGGGCGTCCTCGCTCAGTCGCCGCAGTAGTCCGCCACCGGAGGCCAGCCCAGCATTAAACCGCTCCTGTAACAGGATCGCCTCGTTTTTGGTAACCATAGGTTTCCTCGCTCCGAAAAAACAAAAAAGCCGGCGACCCCGCGAGGGGTGCCGGCTTGGTGTTGACTGCCTTTAATGATTGATTATACGAAAAAAATCACGGATTACCAATCATTTCTAGCGCGTAACATTTCGAGTTTTGATGATATGCAGATATGGAGGTACCCACCTCCCCTGGTGGGTATGTGCGATCGCCCCGCCGAGCCCCCACCCCCTTATGTACCAGCAGGCTGGTGGAGGGCCTGGAATCCGTTGGGAATCCGGTTCATTTAACCGACTCATAAGCCGGTTCATGATCCAGGCAAGGGGAATTGCTCAAGCAGATTGAGGCCGGACAGGACACTCGTGATGGAAAACGGCGCTGCGGGTGGCCTATGCGGTCCGACTACCCGGCGACTATCCTTGGCATATCCATGTGACCAGGTAATCATGACATGCCAGTGCTCAACCTCACCGCTGCATCAAGGGTAGCCGGTGTCGGTCGTTCAACCATCGTCCGTGCCCTGAAATCAGGGCGGTTGTCTGCCATGACAAATGAGCAGGGTGAGCGGGTCATCGATACATCAGAGCTGGCTAGGGTATTCGGTCCGCTCAAGGGTAACGACTACCCAAATGAACAGGCCATGGATAGCCATGACATAGGCCAGAACAGCGATATGGTTAGCCTGTTACGTGAGCAGCTAACCGCCGCACTGGAACGCGAACAGCAGGCTATCGAGCAGGGCCGGGAGCGAGAGGCCCGCCTACTGACCCTACTCGAAGTCGAGCAGGCCGCCCGCCGGGAACTGGAAATCAAGCTGCTGCCGGCACCGATACCCCCACCGAAGCCCGTACCGCCCAGCCCTCGCCGGGTGTGGCTCCTGCTGATCCTGCTGGTGGCCGTGGTGGCGTTCGCCGGCTGGCGGTGGCGAGACGCGATCCACGCGACTGTGGCGGCGCTGGTGAACTGACCCGCGAGAAGCGATAGCGCCGAGTGGCCGTTTGCGAGTTGTGCTACAACTCCCATCCTGTAGTCATTTTTGGACCACCCTCGATGACCACCCGTTGTGTGTGGGCCAGCCTTGGAATCCGCCTGGAATCCGTTGGGAATCCGCCCGGAATCCGGTTTATTGAATCGACTCATGATCCGGTTCATGATCCGGGGAAAATCGATTTATTCAGCAGGGCTATTTCCGATACACCTCTTTGCGATTACCGATACGCACAACGAGAATGAGTAAAGCGTTGTCCTCAATGCTGGTGATAATCCGGTAATCACCTACACGATACTTCCAGAAGTCTCCCAGCTTGGGACCTTTTAGGGCTTCGCCAATACTGCGCGGGTTTTCGAGCGGGGCAATCCGTTTATGCAAGAAGCCGAGAATGCGTCGCGCTATTGGCGGATCGAGCTGGTCGAGTTCACGGATGGCGGCAGGGGCTAGCTCAATCTTCCATGCCATAGCGCTGCATCACTGCTTCGAGTGACACGGTTTCGGCTCTTCCTGCACGAATATCGATCAATCGTTGCTCAGCAAGATACAAATCTTCGAGATCATCCAGGTGTTCGAGGATCGCCTCACGAGCATAAAAGGTCTTGGTACGTCCCGTGGCGCGTGACAGCGCTTCAAGACGGCTTTCCACTTCGGAGGGAAGTCGAATGGCCAGCATGATAGTTCTCCTGTTCTAAACGCTATATTTGTATAGCATTCCACCGTGCTGACGGCAAGGGGAACCCTACATCATGCCCAGCAGGGCTATGCCCCAAGCCAAAAATTCAAGATTATTCCCATTATCATGAATAAAATTTTCGATATTGAACGCGATTTTTTGCTACTGTATGCTACATACAACATAGACTTTCGAGGGTTCGGTCATGGACCTACTGACCGTGGAAGAGACCGCCGCCATGCTGAGGGTGTCACCAGAGACCATCCGGCGATGGCTACGCAAGGGCGAGTTGACCGGCGCCGATACCCCTGCTGGCTGGCGAATCGCCAGAGCCGACATTGAAGCGTGGCTGGCCAAGTATCGCCGAGAACCGGTTGCGCAAGCAGATTTGAAGCCATTTACGGCGGATTTGAAGCCATTTACGGCGGATTTGAAGCCATTTACGGCGGATTTGAAGCCGTGGGCGCCAAATCCAGCCGGCTCCCAAAAGGGATAGCACCGATGGCCGATCCAACGACCTACGACGCCGATTTCTACCTGTGGACTCAGCAGCAGGCCGCGCTGCTGCGAAAGGGGTCACTGACTGAGCTGGATGCCGCCCACCTACTTGATGAGATTGAGGATATGGGCGCAAACAGCCGGAGAGCCATGGAAAGCTACTTGCGCAACGTCATACTGCATTTGCTCAAGTGGCGCTATCAACCGGAACGGCGAGGAACAAGCTGGCGGCTATCTATACGCGATGGGCGTCATCAGCTTGCGAAACGGGTGAAGGACAGTCCTAGTCTGCGGCAAAAAATTCCCGACATGGTTGGCGACGAATACCCGCTTGCACGGGAGTATGCGGCGGCAGAGACCGGGCTACCGGTGGCGACCTTCCCTGATGCCTGCCCGTTTTCGGTTGAGCAGGTACTGGATACGGAATACTGGCCAGGCTGATTGCGAGGTAAAAAGCACATCTAAAACCAAACAACCTCCCGGAGGTGGAGGTTGTCGGCCCGCCCGGCGATGTTGACAGCATCGTGATTCCGGGCGGTATCCAGTTCGCGCTGGAGTAAGAAGATTTGACCACGATACTTGCGTTTTGTCATGCCCTCGGGCGTGAAACCACTGTTCCCTTTCCCTCCATCCGCCTGACCGCCCTGGTCATCGCTCAGCACTGCAAGCCGCTATCCGGCGACGGTGCTTACCCAGCACTGCGGACCATCGCCAAGAAATGCGGGTTATCCAAGAGCACGGTGCATCGTGCCGTGGGCTGGTTGACCGCCCAAGGCTGGCTCGAAATCACGCCAGAAACCGGCTTTGGGCAAGGCTGGCGCCGCCATCGCTACAAGCTCGCCATCCCTCACGCACTTAAGCCAAAACGTGTCCCATCCAGCGTGGGACACGTTTCCGGCCGCACTCCTTTTAAGAAAAATCTTAACGGTTTTAAAGAACAGCCGACCGGCGATAAATCGCCGAAAACACCATCGACCACCGGTAACAGCGCCGCTGCGGGTCACTGGCGGGCGGTATTGGAAGCGATCCAGCGGGTCGGACGGTATCGCCTACCAGATCTTCCACCCGAGGTGCTGGCAGCAATCCGCCAAATTGGCGGTTGGGGCTCAATCTGCGGGTCTATGGAGTTCGATCTACGTCCATATGGACCGGTCTACGCTCGCTTTGCAGCGGCGCTGGCGGGATCGTAGATGATCATCCACCCAGCCATCCCGCTACCCCTTCCTGACTGGTTCCCGCTGCTGGATGGTTGGCCACTGTGGCTCCTGCCATCCCCTGTGGGGATGTAGACAAAATACGCCGCCTTGAGCGGCCAAGCGCCCGACAAGGCGTGGATCAGACGCCTTGCCGGACTTCCCATAGGCCACCTTAGGAGTAGGCCACATGAGCACGACCGATGATACCAAGCGCCGCAAGGCGGCCACGAAACGCGGTTCGAACCGCTCCGTTACCCACATTGAGAGCGCTACCAGTGCGGGTGAGTCTGACGGTCAACGGTCGGCGGATGCTGGCGACGCTCCCATGAGCGCCTACCCTCCACCGCCGGAGGCCCTCCGCCGGCGCGGACTGCTGCGCGTCGAAACCAACAAAGCCCCCGGTCAAGAACTGGAGCTGCCGGACAATCGCCTCGCCGAAGCCTTCGGCGAGATCTTGTTCGAGCGCCTCATGGCCAAAAAACAAGCTGCCCTGGATGAGCAGGAGAATCCACCATGTACGGATTGAGCGCCCGTCTTCCAACTCACAACGACCCCACTCGAATTTTTGAGGGAGAGGTTGTAGAGGCCGGCATCGCGCTGCATGGACTCTCCAGCCTCATGATGACATGCGAGTCTACGGTGACCTGTTCTCAAATCGCCGCCCTGATCGAGAGTATCGCCGTGCGCCTGGACATGGCGTTTGATCAATTCCAGGATGAACAGGCCAAGATGACTCCGCGACCACCGGCGTTCACCATAAAATAACGGCCGCTTTCATGATTACCCGACCGCATGAAAAAGCGGCCGTTTTCATGCAAACCAACTTTGGAGCATGGAATGTAGTTCCATGCTCCAATTCGCGATTGTTACGTGCCCTGGACACATTGAAATCGCGACTTATAACCACCCCGCGAAACCCACTGGAGTGGTGAATTCCCACATTCCGGCGGGCCGGCTAATCAGCGTTCCATGCTTCAAGGACTGATGATGAATAGGATAAGAAGAGCCCAAATCCGCGCCCTCGCGGCGCTTGACCCGCCCGTTTCTCTGAGTGGTGGCGTGGCGCTGGCCAATTTGGTCTGGCGGGTTGAGCATGAGCCAGCGGCGCCGCTGAAGTGGTGGGAGCAGTACGAACTGGACACAGCGTTGTGGGCGAACCGGGAACGATTGGTGGGAGCTGGGGGAGAGTTGCCGAGCAGTAGACCGAAGCGAGAAAACTACAAGCCCATCACTTTTGGGAGTCAAACCCGCCTTTTTTAGAGGTTGAGGAGTACCGGTGTCATCAATGTGGCAGTAATTTTGGAATCGATTTTACAGGGAGCTGAATTTACCTTGAATACAGAATATTGAGTCACATAAGTAAACAAACTGCATACAAACTGTGTGCAGTTTTAAATCGTAAGAAATCTGAGAAAAGATGACTAGTTATTGACAATCAAAAACGTGCAGGAATAAGCTGGATTTGCATAGAGAAATGTAAAGGGCGAAACATAAGGCCGTACTCTCTTCGCAAGAGATAGCCGGCTTTTTTTTGCAAAAAAAATCCCGGCGGCAACCGGGACTTTCGTTTCAGAAAAACGCGCGGGATGAACCTGGCAGGAGACCCGCGCATAACTCACAAGAGGGATACTATGCCAGTAATTCGGGATTTTTGCGCGGCTTTTGGCGACGAAGCGGCGGATTGCCTTCGCTCCACAGATCTCGCAGAAGCAATGCGAGTACCGCTGTATAATTTCAACCAATTGGTTTACAAAGGAAAATTTCCTGATCCGAGAGTGTCAGAAATTTTGTGTGTGAGCCGGGTGAGAGAATCAGTCATTGGGAG
>DAOTGT010000103.1:0-11615 GCA_035447285.1 Candidatus Competibacter sp. | reverse complement strand
GCTCGTCGCACAGCAACTGGACCTCTCGGGTCCATGCCCAAGCGTCCAAGCGCAGTCGCAGAGCGGCTGCTTCGTCGCGGCCGGGGCGAGTCCAGCGCTGGCTGAGCACGCGCACGCCGAATCGGCCCGCGCAGACGTGGCGCAAGCGCTGGGTCAACGATCCGGCGTCGAGCAACCAGGCGGACAAGCCGATGGGTATGTCGCGCGGGAACAGTCGCGAACGGGGATACCATCGCGGAGGAGCGTTGGATGGGGTGCGGCGGTCGGCGTGCAAGATGGTTGTTGGTAAAGTTATTCGGTTTGGCGAGACGGGCAATTATGGCATGGTTGCCGGCCATCGGGGGAATGGCGGACGGTGCCATCGTGACCGCCGTCCGATACACGGTATTTTGCCGGTGTCGGTGATGGGTGACGATTGCCGAAATAGGTTTGCCTGACTGCCTTGACCGAGTTTTCGGTTGCCCGTACCCGTGCGACCATCCAATCCAGTGTCACCAGACCCAGATGGTGTATTCATTCCCGCGTTGCCGGCAACGCTTCGAGAACGCAAGTAGATAAGGTCAGCGGGCCAGCCGAATCGAGGTTAGATCGATCTCTCGAAACCGCCGCGTCTTGAGCGAACTCGGATGTGACGTCCCCACTAGAGATGAACCAAAGTATCGACCGATGAGACGGTGGCGGCTTCGGGGCGTGGCCGAATGCTGTTATAGTGACAACATATTGGCGCATCGGCGATGGATCCAAACGATACCGCCGAGGTATGGTCGGACATCGATAAAAATGCACGAAGCCCAAAATCCCATCGTCTTTTCCCTATTCCTGATTTTCACCGGCGCGGCGTTGTTCGCCACGCTGGCGCTGTACGCGCGCCAAGCATTGCCGATCGCCTATATCGTGCTGGGCATTTGCATCGGACCCTATGGCCTTAAGTTGATCGACAACGCTTCGGCCATTGAAGAGATGGCCCAAATCGGCATCATGTTTTTATTGTTCCTGCTGGGCCTGGATCTGTCGCCGCAGCGGTTGTTGCAGATGTTGCGTAAGGCAACCGTGATCATGGTCGGCACCTCGCTGGTCTTTGCGTTGCTGGGAGGGGGGATTGCCTGGTTGTTCGGCTATTCGCCCGGCGAAAGCCTGCTGGTCGGGACGGCGATGACATTCTCCAGCACGATCATCGGTCTTAAGTTGCTGCCGACCCGCGCCCTGCACCACCAACACACCGGCGAAATCATCATCAGCATCCTGTTGCTGCAAGATCTGCTGGCGATCGCCGTGCTGTTGTTGTTGGAGGGGCTGGGCGGGCGCGGTTCCTCTGTGCAAGGGTTGGGCTTGCTGATCATTACCCTGCCAATGCTGCTGGGCTTCGCCTATCTGAGCTCGCGTTACGTGCTGATTCCGCTGATTCGCAAGTTCGACAAGATCCGTGAATACATCTTCCTGACCGCCATCGGTTGGTGTCTGTGCATCTCGCAGGTGGCGGCCCTGCTGGGTTTGTCCTACGCCATCGGTGCCTTCATCGGCGGGGTGGCGTTGGCCACCAGCCCGATCGCGCTGTACATCGCCGACAGTCTCCGGCCCTTGCGTGATTTCTTCCTGGTGCTGTTCTTTTTCTCGCTGGGCGCCGGCTTCGATCTGGGAATGCTGGGCACGGTGTTTCTGCCCACCTTGCTGCTGGGCGCCTTGCTCCTGGTGGTCAAGCCGTGGGTGTTTCGCGGCTTCCTGCAATGGGCCGGCGAGCGGCCGCGCATCGCCATGGAAGTGGGGGTGCGACTGGGTCAGGTCAGCGAGTTTGCCCTGCTGATCGCGGTGTTGGCCCAGCAGAATCAGTTGATCGGCCGGGAGGCATCGTATCTGGTACAGGCAACGACGCTGTTGACCTTCATCGCTTCCACATATTATCTGGTGCTGACCTACCCAACGCCGGTGGCGATTTCCGATAGCTTGCGCCGGGATTGAGCGGCGTGGCCACCCGCGTATGGGCCGTACTTCGTTACCATGGAATAATCATTGGCGAATATCCCGATTTTTCCTATAATCGCCGCCATTTTTCGGCCGAACCGAACCCAAGGGGGCTTTGGCGCGACCGGGCATCCTTAGCGATCTCTCCGGTGAACGTCCCAGTAAGAGCGACGCGCGCGGCGGGGTCGTGGAGCCTGATGGTTTAGGTTCCACGCATACCCGGTTCCTTCATTTTTCGTTGCTGAGTACTGTTAGGAGAGAGAGTTCATGCCCTCGCGTAGTGAATTGGCCGCCCACCCCCCCGTGGTGGATGCGATGGCCGCGCCGCTCGCCGCTTCCGGCGCCCCCGTTCGGGCATCTGCCCCCTCGCGCCGGGAGCTGGCCAACGCCATTCGCGCCCTGAGCATGGATGCGGTACAACGGGCGGAATCCGGCCACCCCGGCGCCCCGATGGGCATGGCCGACTTTGGCGCCGTCTTGTGGAACGATTTTCTGCGCCACAATCCAGCCAATCCCAAATGGCTGAATCGCGACCGACTGATCCTGTCCAATGGTCACGGTTCGATGCTGCTGTATTCCCTGTTGCACCTGAGTGGCTACGATCTGACTATCGAGGATCTTCGTAATTTCCGGCGCTTGGGTTCGCGGACTCCCGGCCATCCCGAATACGGCCTCACCCCGGGTGTGGAAACCACCACCGGACCACTAGGGCAAGGTCTGGCCAACGGCGTCGGCATGGCACTGGCCGAACGGGCGCTGGCCACTCGCTTCAACCGCCCCGGTTTTCCCATCGTCGATCATTACACTTACGTCATTCTCGGCGACGGCTGCCTGATGGAAGGCATCTCCTCAGAAGCCTGCTCGCTGGCGGGCACTTGGGGACTGGGCAAGCTGATTTGCCTCTATGACAGCAACGACATCTCCATCGATGGCCCGGTCAGTGGCTGGTTCAGCGAGAACGTGGCCAAGCGTTTCGAAGGTTTCGGTTGGCATGTCATTCCCAACGTGGACGGCCACGACGCCGATGCGGTCCATCAGGCCATCAAGCTGGCCCGCGCCTTCACCGGCAGCCCCACCCTGATCTGCTGCAAGACCACCATCGCCTGGGGATCGCCCAACAAGGGGGGCAGCGAGAAATCGCACGGCGCGCCATTGGGCGCCGCCGAAGTCGCCGCGACCCGCGAGCATATCGGCTGGCATCACGAGCCGTTTGACATTCCGCCTGAATACTATCGCGCCTTCGACGCTCGTACTAAAGGCGCCGACTGGGAAGGCGAGTGGAACGACATGTTCGCCCGCTACCGGGCCGAGTACCCGGACGCCGCGGCGGAACTGGATCGGCGTTTGGCCTGCGGCTTTCCCCCGGACTGGCAGGAACTGGCCTGGAGCTTCATTCAAGCCACCCAGGAACGGCGTGAGGATATCGCCACGCGGGTCGCGTCCCAGCGAGCGCTCGAAGCGTACAATCCCCATTTTCCCAGCCTGGTCGGTGGCTCCGCCGATCTCACCGAATCCACCGGCATTCCCTGGATCGGCTGCCGACCGGTGGACTTCGAGCACCCCGACGGTAACCTGATTTATTACGGCGCGCGGGAATTCGCGATGTACGCCATCATGAACGGCCTGGCGCTGCATGGTGGTTATGTGCCTTTCGGTGGTACCTTCTTGATGTTCACCGATTATGGCCGCAGCGCCATTCGTATGTCGGCGTTGATGAAGTTGCGTTGTGTGTTCGTTTTGACCCATGACTCCATCGGTGTCGGTGGCGACGGCCCGACCCATCAGCCGATCGAACATGTGGCCAGCCTGCGGCTCATTCCCGATCTATCCGTGTGGCGGACTTGCGATACCACGGAGACCGCCGTGGCTTGGAAAGCGGCGCTGGAGCGCACCAACGGCCCGACCGCCCTGATTTTTACCCGCCAGAAGCTGCCCCACCAGGATCGCACGCCGGAACAGGTACGGGCCATTGCCCGGGGTGGCTATGTGCTGCTGGACTGTGGGGACGAGCCGGAAGCCATCCTCATCGCCACCGGTTCCGAGGTGCAACTGGCGGTCGAGGCGGCTCAGCAACTGAACAATCAGGGGCGGCGGGTGCGTGTGGTCTCCATGCCATCCGTGGATGTGTTCGACGCCCAGGATGCCGCGTGGCGCGAGTCGGTGCTGCCAGCGGCGGTGACCCGGCGCGTGGTGGTCGAGGCCGGCGTTACCGCACCCTGGTACAAGTACGCGGGTCCGCAAGGCATGGTGATTGGCATCGATCGCTTCGGTGAGTGCGGTCCGCCGGAAATTATTTTCCAGCATTTCGGCTTTACCGCCGAGCAGGTGGCCGCTACCGTGCAGGCGCTGTTCTAGCAAATGCTGTTTTTTAACGAATCCGGTCTACACTTGATCGTGTTAAGTGGGCGACCCGTTCGCTCGTCTTTTGATGAAATCACTCTGATTGGAGGAAAGCATGGCCATTAAAGTTGGTATCAATGGGTTCGGTCGTATTGGTCGCATGGTGTTTCGCGCGGCGGTCAAGAATTTCTCGGACATCGAGATCGTGGGTATCAACGACCTGCTGGAACCCGACTACCTGGCCTACATGCTGAGTTACGACTCGGTGCATGGTCGCTTCCAGGGTGAGGTCTCCGTCGATGGCAATACCTTGATTGTCAACGGCAAGAAGATCCGCCTGACTGCGGTCAAGGACCCCGCCGAACTGAAGTGGGACGAAGTGGGCGCCGACATCGTCGTCGAGTCCACCGGCCTGTTCCTGACCAAGGAAACCTGTCAGAAGCACATTACCGCCGGCGCCAAGAAAGTCATTCAGAGCGCGCCCAGCAAGGACGACACCCCGATGTTCGTCTACGGCGTCAATGACAAGACCTACGCCGGTCAGACCATCATCTCCAATGCGTCCTGCACCACCAACTGCCTGGCGCCGGTCGCCAAGGTGCTGAACGACACCTGGGGCATCAAGCGCGGTCTGATGACCACCGTGCATGCCGCCACCGCCACCCAGAAGACCGTGGATGGTCCTTCCAACAAGGATTGGCGCGGCGGTCGCGGCATCCTGGAGAACATCATCCCGTCCTCCACCGGTGCCGCCAAGGCCGTGGGCGTGGTCATCCCCGAGCTGAACAAGAAGCTCACCGGCATGGCTTTCCGCGTCCCCACCTCCGATGTATCCGTGGTCGACCTGACGGTGGAACTGGACAAGCCGGCGTCCTACAAGGATATCTGCGCCGCGATGAAGGCCGCCTCCGAAGGCCCGATGAAGGGTGTGCTGGGTTATACCACCGACAAAGTGGTTGCCACCGACTTCCGTGGCGAGAGTTGCACCTCGACCTTTGATGCCGACGCCGGCATCGCCTTGGACGACACCTTCGTCAAGGTCGTGGCCTGGTACGATAACGAGTGGGGCTATTCCTGCAAGGTTCTGGAAATGGTCCGCGTCATGGCCAAGTAAGCGATCGCCACGCCGTGGCGGTTCGTTTTTAAGCTGAAATCGTACACCCCCGCCGCCTTGCGCCCCGCGCCAGGGCGGACGGGGGTTTTTCTTGGAGAGGAAGAGGAAAGCGAATATGAATTTTAAACGCATGACCGATCTGGATCTCGCTGGCAAGCGGGTATTCATCCGTTCTGATCTGAATGTTCCCGTCAAAAGTGGCAAAGTGACGTCCGACGCTCGTATCACCGCTTCGATGCCCACCATTGAATTTGCCATGAAGGCCGGTGCCAAGGTGATGGTGACCTCGCACTTGGGGCGTCCGACCGAAGGCGAGTTCAAGGAGGAAGATTCGCTCAATCCAGTGGCCGAGGTGATGTCCGCCAAGCTGGGTAAGCCAGTACGAGTGATCCGCGACTGGGTCAATGGCGGCTTTGAAGTCGCCGACGGCGAAGTAGTGTTGCTGGAAAACTGCCGCGTCAACAAGGGCGAAAAGAAGAACGTCGAGGAAACGGCGAAGAAGTACGCGGCGCTCTGCGACGTGTTCGTCATGGATGCTTTCGGCACCGCCCATCGCGCCGAAGCCTCCACGCACGGTGTCGCCAAGTTCGCGCCGGTGGCCTGCGCCGGTATCCTGCTGACCGAGGAACTCGACGCGTTGACCAAGGCGCTGGCGACGCCGGCTCGACCCATGGTCGCCATCGTCGGTGGCTCCAAGGTTTCGACCAAGCTGACCGTGTTGGAGAGCTTATCCGAGAAGGTCGATCAATTGGTGGTCGGTGGCGGCATCGCCAATACCTTCCTGGAAGCGGTTGGCAAGAACGTCGGTAAATCGCTGTCCGAGCATGATCTGGTGCCCACCGCTCAAATGCTGATCGAGAAGATGAAGGCGCGCGGCGCGAACATTCCGATCGCCGTCGATGTGGTCTGCGGCAAGAAGTTCGACGCCGCCGAACCGGCGGTGCAAAAGGATGCCGGCGCGGTCAGCGACGACGATATGATCTTCGATATCGGTCCGAAGAGTGCCCAGGAGCTGGCCGACATCATCATGAAGGCTGGTACGGTGGTGTGGAACGGCCCGGTCGGCGTGTTCGAATTCGACCAGTTCGGCGAAGGTACCAAGACGGTCGCCATGGCGATTGCGAATACGAAAGCCTTCACGCTGGCCGGTGGCGGCGACACCATCGCCGCGATCCAGAAGTATGGCATCTACGACAAGGTGTCTTATATCTCCACCGCTGGCGGCGCGTTCCTGGAATTCCTGGAAGGCAAGGTGCTACCCGCCGTCGCCATGCTGGAGTCGCGAGCGAACGACTGAGACTCGAAGGTTTTTAAGGAAAACGGGCGGTTGTTTATCCGCCCGTTTTTCGCTGCGGCGAAAGTGGGATGGCGATGCTCGTAACCGGCAAAGCTGCCCCTCCGCAGAGAGAGCTTAAAGCCAGATCGATGAAATTGATGATGGGTTTTACAGAACAGCGCCGGCAGGGAAAACCCGGCGCGCACTATCGAGCCGAAACTTAGGAAACGGCTTGCACGCCGCTGATGTTCCGATGCGTCCTGTTGAATGCGCTGTTGATCGCGGTGACCCGTACGATGAGGAAGCTTCCAATTGGGACGTATGGGATCCGATTGTCAGTACCGACGACCGCCGCCGCCGCCGCCATACCCTCCACGTTTTCCACCACCACCGCCGTAGCCGCCACCACCGCCGTAGCCGCCACCGCCGCCACTGCTTTGTTGCGGGCGCGCTTCGTTGACGGTCAGACCGCGGCCATCAACCTCCTTGCCATTGAGGGCGGCGATAGCTGCCTGCGCTTCCTGGTCGCTACCCATCTCCACAAAGCCGAAGCCCTTGGATCGTCCGGTATCGCGATCCGTGATGACTTGGGCCGAACGCACCGCGCCGTGTGCCTCGAACAGGCGCTCCAGCTCGCTGTTACCGATGCCATAGCTCAAATTTCCAACATATAACTTCTTGCCCAATTGAAAGACTCCTCAATAAGTTTCACCAAAAAAACAACAGACAAAACATCAGACATGCCAAGTACAAGTTGGCAGTTTTACATGGGGCTTATGCTGAGTCAATTCTCAACTTTCCCCGCTCGATTGCCCATCGCTTTATTTCGGGTATCGGCTGGTGGGTATCGCATGTGGGCGGATAGCACGATTTTGCGTTGGCGCATGCTATTTGGGGCATGGTTGCCATGTTACCTTATGCCAAAAACCGGTGGATTCCGTTACCGCTGCTTTGACCGGCCACCGCCGGGTTTCCGCGTGTCACCCGTTTTTGCGGATTAATACCATATTCCCCAAAAAAGCCATCAAGCCTAGCCGGAAGTTTTTTCGCTAATGAACGCAACCAGTTACGATGCCGCTGCGATAGAGGTCCTCAGTGGCCTGGACCCGGTCCGCAAACGGCCGGGCATGTACACCGATACCACTCGGCCCAACCATCTGGCACAGGAAGTCATCGACAATAGCGTGGATGAGGCCATCGCCGGCCATGCAAGCGCAGTAACGCTAATATTGCATTCTGACGGATCGTTGTCGGTTGCAGACGACGGGCGAGGCATGCCGGTGGACATTCATCCCGAGGAAGGTATTCCCGGCGTCGAATTGGTCCTGACCCGCCTGCACGCCGGCGGCAAGTTTTCCGACCGTAACTACCATTTCTCCGGCGGTTTGCACGGCGTCGGCGTGTCGGTGGTGAACGCGTTGTCCAGTCATCTCGAAGTCTGGGTCAAGCGCAACGGTCGAGAATACAATATGGCCTTCGCTGGCGGCGACAAGATGTCCGAGCTGGAGGAGGTGGGCACGGTTCCCCGGCGAAACACGGGCACCACCGTGCGATTCTGGCCGGACCCGCGCTATTTCGACTCACCCAAATTCTCCGTGCCTCGGCTCAAGCACGTACTGCGCGCCAAAGCGGTGCTATGTCCCGGCCTGAAGGTGGTCTTTACCGACGAGGCCACTGGCGAGCAACTGGTTTGGTGCTACCAGGACGGTTTGACCGACTATCTCCGGGAGGCGTTGGGGGCAGCGGTGTCGCTGCCCGATCCGCCATTCGTCGGCCGTGTCGGTAGCGAGCGCGAGGCCGCCGACTGGGCCTTGGCCTGGCTGCCGGATGGCGGCGAGCCGGTGGCGGAAAGCTACGTCAACTTGATCCCGACCGCGCAGGGTGGCACCCACGTCAACGGTCTGCGCGCCGGATTGACCGATGCGATGCGCGAGTTCTGCGAGTTTCGCAACCTGGTGCCGCGTGGGCTGCGGATTGCCCCGGAAGACATCTGGGAAGGCTGCTGTTACGTGCTGTCGGTCAAGCTGCGAGATCCGCAGTTTTCCGGCCAGACCAAGGAGCGATTGTCCTCGCGTGAGTGTGCGGTGTTCGTGGCCGGAGTGGTCAAGGATGCGCTGAGCCTATGGCTGAACCAACATCCCGAGACCGGCGAACGCATCGCCCAACTGGCGCTGGCCAACGCGCACAAGCGCTTGCGTGCCAGCCGCAAGGTGGTGCGCAAGCAGGTCACCAGCGGTCCGGCCTTGCCCGGTAAGCTGGCCGATTGCACCGCCCAGGATCTGGGGCGTACCGAACTGTTTCTGGTGGAGGGTGATTCCGCCGGCGGTTCCACCAAACAGGCCCGCAGTCGCGAATTTCAGGCGGTGATGCCGCTACGTGGCAAGATTCTTAACACTTGGGAGGTGGATTCCGCCGAGGTGATGGCGTCGCAGGAGGTCCACGACATCGCTGTGGCGATCGGCGTGGATCCCGGTTCCGGAGATTTGAAAGGCTTGCGCTACGGCAAGATCTGTATCCTTGCCGATGCCGACTCCGACGGCCTGCACATCGCTACCTTGCTGTGCGCGCTGTTTGTGCGACATTTCCGCCCGCTGGTGGAAGCCGGCCACATCCATGTCGCCATGCCGCCGCTGTTTCGGATCGATGTCGGCAAGGAGGTGTTCTATGCGCTGGACGAGGCGGAAAAACAAGGTTTTCTCGACCGTATCGCGGCCGAGAAGAAGAAGGGCAAGGTCAGCGTCACTCGCTTCAAGGGCTTGGGCGAAATGAATCCGCTGCAACTACGGGAAACGACCATGGACCCCACCACTCGTCGGCTGGTGCGACTGACCCTGGAGACTGGCGACGATACTCTTGCGTTGATGGATATGCTGCTGGCCAAGAAGCGCGCCGGGGATCGCAAGAACTGGCTGGAGGAGAAAGGCAATCTGGCGGAGATTTAAGCCGGTCCGAGCGGTGGCCAGGCCAGTGTCTGCACGGTCATGTCAAGCTGCCAGAAAGATAAAAACAGCAATAAATGTGATTACTTTGTATCCCCTGGTCTTGTGACTCTCGGATCCAGCGTCTACATTCTAGGGGCGTTGCGTTCCCCGAACGACGCGATGTAAAACCGAAAATCACAGCGATAATACACAAAGGAGGTTGATTGATGAATAAGAAACTGTTGATGGGCGTGGTTGCGTTCTGCACGATGGGTCTGTCCGCTGGCGCTTGGGCCGCCGATGCCGCGACCGCCGATGAGGTGGTCGCTAAAGTCAAGGAAGCCGCGGCCGCGGTTAGTGCCAATGCCGAAGTCACGCTGACCGAAATTGACAAGAAGGACGGCAAGTGGGCTTGGAAGGACACCTATGTGTTCGTGCTTGACTGTGCCAGTGGGACGATGAAGGCCCATCCGAGCGCGAAGGTCAAGGGCATGAAGTTGACCGATCTCAAGGATAAGGCAACCGGCAAGGAGTTCGGCAGCGCCCTGTGCGACGCCGCTAAGAGCACCAACGGCGGTTGGGTCGAGTACATGTGGACCAAGCCCGGTGCCGAGGGTAACCACCGCAAGGTGGCTTACGTGCTGACGGCTGGCGATTATCAGGTTGCCGCCGGTGTCTACGACGACAAATTGACTGCCGCGGAGTTGGAAGCCAAGACCAAGTAATACCCTCCGACACCGCCACGCTCGCGTCCGGTCTATCCAGGCGGTGGAGCGCGGCGGTTTTCTATCTGCCCGGTATTCCTATCCCCTCTGGTTGCCGTCACCGCTCACTCCAGCGGCAACACCCGACCCTCCGCCAGGAGGCATCAGTACCACAAACCGATCCTCCAGGCCGGTTTGATCCAGACTTGGCGCCACGGCTTGCGCCGGTCCTGCCCGTTCGTTCGATGACCAAGGGCAATCCATGAGCCCGTTCCACCGTGTTCGGCATCCGCTCCTCGATCATCGCTTCGACCGCCGGAGCCTTGTGACGCACCACGATTTGACGCGCGTTCGGTAGCGTCTGCCGCAATTCCCAGCCAATTTCCTCGACCCTCTTTCTGGATCGCTCCCATCATCCGTTTTCTCTGCTTGATTTACCAAGCGCGGAAGTGGGACATGTAACTGATCGATGGTGAATGTATTTAATTGAATAATTATAACACTTGTAATCTATAATGTGTGCTATATAATCCATGTGATCTCTGTATATAATAATGATACATATATTTCTAATAAACTGAAGTAAATGGAGTTTTGTGTCAAATTAAAACAGATGATCATCCATAAAACGATCATCCATGGAACGTTGTGCTTGAGTCATGCATGTATCCTTTTTGTAGTGGAAACAGCCAATCGTTTGTTCGTTTTTGTCCGCCAGAGGTGCTGAAGATGCGCGCGAAGTCGTGGGTTACGGGTTTGGTGATGAGTTTTGTTGCGGCTGGAACCGGCTGGGCGGCGGAAGTCAACGTACCCCCCGGCGTGGATACGCTGAACGCGGCCATCGCCGCCGCCACCAACGGCGATACGCTGATTCTGGAAACCGGCACCTACAGTTGCAGCGATGCGGTCAACAATCCGTTCCTGGTGAACAAGTCGCTGACTATCCGCGCCAATACTAACGGCGCTGACGCCATGATCAGTTGCGCCTTCACCATCGCCGGGCCGGGCATCAGCGTGGTGGTGCAGGGCTTGGATTTCAGTACGAATATCAATGTCGATCAGGCGGCAGACGTGAAGATTCTGCAAAACAGCCTGTTCAATAGCGCCGATATCCATGTGACGGATTACAAAACCACTGAGGGGGATGGTTCGTTGACGGTGGTGGGGAATTATTTGGGCCCAGGCGGACTTATTGCAGAAATATATAGTAACGATGCCTATATAGCAGGTAATTTGATGGATCAAGGACGGGCGTAACCAGTCGAGCGCGCCCCTGGTTCAGGCGACGAGTCGAAGCCGGG
>DAOTGT010000102.1:0-11674 GCA_035447285.1 Candidatus Competibacter sp. | reverse complement strand
TACGTCGCCGTCGGCATCTCGGGCGCCATCCAGCACTTGGCCGGCATGAAGGACAGCAAGGTCATCGTCGCCATCAACAAGGACGAGGAAGCGCCGATCTTCCAGGTGGCCGATTACGGGCTGGTCGCCGATCTGTTCGCTGCGGTACCCGAACTGTCCAAGGAACTGGACAAGCTGAAAGCCGCCGGTTAATCGCCCGCCCGGTCCCCCTTCCCCGCTCCGACCCTCTCCCTCAACGCGGGACAAGGGCGGGGCGGGGTTTTTCATCGTTGTTCCTCGTAATGTTCAAGGAGGCGTCATGACCGCCTATTTCGCCCCGATCCGCGACATGCAGTTTGTCATCAACGAACTGGCCGACCTCTCCAAGATTGCCACTCTCCCCGCCTTCGCCGAGCAGGAGGTTGGCCCGGAGCTGCTGGAAGCCGTACTGGAGGAAGCCGCCAAACTGGCCACCGAGGTGCTGGCGCCGCTCAACAAGTCGGGCGACGTGCAGGGTGCCCAGATCGGCCCCGCTGGAGTCATCCCCGCCGCCGGCTTCACCGAGGCGTATCGAAGCTTTATCGAAGGCGGCTGGAACGGCATCGGCAGCCCCGTGGAACACGGCGGCCAAGGCCTGCCGGAATTGTTCAACACAGCGACCCAGGAGATGTGGAATTCGGCCAACATGTCCTTCGCGCTGTGCCCGATGCTCAACGCCGGCGCGATCGAGGCGATCAGCCGCGCCGGGTCCGCCGAGCAACGAGCGCTGTACCTGCCGAACATGGTCAGCGGCGAGTGGACCGGCACCATGAACCTGACCGAACCGCAGGCCGGCTCCGACCTGTCGGCGGTACGGTCCCGCGCCGTTCCCCACGGCGATCATTACCGGATTTTCGGTCAGAAGATCTTCATCACCTGGGGCGATCACGACATGACCGAGAACACCATCCATCTGGTGCTCGCCCGTACCCCGGACGCGCCGGAAGGCGTCAAGGGCATCTCGCTGTTCATCGTACCCAAGTTCCTGGTCAACCCGGACGGCTCGCTGGGCGCGCGCAACGACGTCCACGCCGTATCCATCGAACACAAGCTGGGCATCCACGCCAGCCCAACCTGCGTGATGGCCTTCGGCGATCGGGATGGGGCGATCGGCTATTTGGTCGGCGAGAAGAACAAGGGTCTGGCCTACATGTTCATCATGATGAACGAGGCCCGTTTCAAGGTCGGACTGCAAGGGCTGGCCATCGCCGAGCGCGCCTATCAGGCCGCCCGGGAATACGCCAAGGACCGGGTGCAAGGCCGCCCGGCCGGCGCCAAGAGCGGTGACCGGATCGCCATCATCCACCACCCCGACGTTCGGCGGATGCTGATGACCATGAAGGCGCAAAACGAGGCGATGCGCGCCCTGGCTTATGTGGTTGCCATGCACCTGGATCTGGCCCGTCACCACTCCGACCCAGCGATCCGCCAAACCCATCAGGCCCGAGTGGACCTGTTGATTCCGGTGGTCAAGGGCTGGTCCACCGAAATCGGCATCGAAATCGCTTCGCTGGGGCTGCAAGTCCACGGCGGCATGGGTTATGTCGAGGAAAGCGGTGCCTGCCAACACCTGCGCGATGCTCGCATCACCACCATTTACGAGGGCACCACCGGCATTCAGGCCGCCGACTTGGCTGGCCGCAAACTGAACATGGACAAGGGCGCCGCGATGCGGACCCTGATCGCCGAGATCGAAGCAACCGCCGAGACGCTGGACCCGATCCCCGGCGACGATATGGCGGTGATCCGCGACGGGCTGCGCGACGGCGTGCGGGCGCTGAGCAAAGCCACCGAATGGATGCTGAGCAGCGACGACCCCAACGAGGCGATGGCGGTATCGGTGGACTACATGATGCTGGTCGGCACCGTCTGCGGCGGCTGGCAAATGGCTCGTGCCGCGCGGGTGGCCCAGAACAAGCTGATGACCGGCGAGGATTCGCTGTTCCATGAAGCCAAGCTGGTCACCGCCCGCTTCTACATCGAACATGTGCTGCCCAAGGCGGACGCCCTGCTGCATTCGATCCAGAACGGCGGTATTTCCATCATGGCGCTGACCGAAGAACAGTTCTGAGCGCCGTTTTCCGGCTCGACCTTCGACGATCCCGCCAACCCTGCCGATGGGGTGGCGGGATTTTTCTTCCTCCTTGCTCATGCCAAGCCCCATCGGCCGCCCACAACCCCGCTTCAGCTCAGGTTAGCGCTATACTTTCGAGAAGCCAGTGCCCATGCGGTCTTCTCGACGCCAGCAACGCCCGGCCAGCCGCCACATCCATCCGATACGGCAGTCTCTTGCAGAATTAGGTAATCCCGCCATGTCCGAACTGACCACCCGCGAGCCTGAAGTCACGCGCGCCAGCCTGTTGAACCGCACCATGTACAACCTCCGCGAGGCTTGGCGGGAGATGGCCGACTGGCGGGAAGGGCTATTCGCGGCACCTAGCCCCAATCTGCCGGAAAAAGACATGGAGGCGTTGAAGGACCAAATGCGCGACTGCCTGGAGGCGCGCGGCGGCGAAGTGTCCGCCCGCGCCCGGGCCGCCAATCTGGGACGAATTTACCTCTCGCTCAACGCCAAGGGTCGCAAACGATTCCTGCAAATTCTCGCTCGGGAATTCGATATCGATCACCAGGTGGTGAACAAGGCAGTGACGGCGTTGCAAAAGACCGGAGACAACCACGACGAGCGTGCCAAGGCCGAGCGGACGCTGCGCCAAGCCTTGCATCCGCCACGGCTGCGACTGTTGACCCAGCTCAACGCCCTACCCGAAGGCTTCCACTTCCTGGTGGACCTGCGCGCGGAATTGCTGAGCTGGCGCAAGGACGACCCGGCGCTGGCGGCGTTGGAACGAGACCTTTTGTCGCTGCTGGTCTCCTGGTTCGACGTCGGCTTTCTGGAGTTGCGGCGCATCAGTTGGGAATCGCCGGCGGCGCTGTTGGAAAAAGTGATCGCCTACGAAGCCGTGCATCCGATCAAGAGCTGGGACGACCTGAAGAACCGGCTCAGTTCCGACCGACGCTGTTTCGCCTTCTTCCACCCACGCATGCCCAACGAACCGTTGATCATCGTTCAGGTGGCACTGGTCCATGGCATCGCCGATAACGTGCATACCCTGCTGGACGAATCGGCACCGGTGCTTGATCCGACCGAAGCCGATACCGCGATTTTTTACTCCATTTCCAACGCCCATGAAGGACTGAGCGGCATCAGTTTCGGCAACTTCTTGATCAAACGAGTGGTGGACGAACTGGCCCAGGAATTCAAGAACCTCAAGACCTTCGCCACCCTGTCGCCGATCCCCGGCTTCCGCCACTGGTTGGACGGCAAGCTGAACGAACCCGACAAGGATGCGGAAGCGGAACTACTGTCCGCCGCCGAACGGAAAGCGCTGGCCACCACCGCCGGCACCGGCACCGAACCCGCCGCATTGACGAGCCTACTGCAAACACCAGACTGGCCCCAGAATCAGGAGCTGGCCAAGGCATTAAAAAAACCATTGATGCGGTTGTGCGCCCGCTATCTTGCCAAGGAAAAGCGCGAAGGCGGTTCGGCGTTCGACCGCGTCGCTCATTTTCATCTATCGAACGGCGCGCGCATCGAACGGCTGAATTGGCTGGGCAACACTTCGCCTCAGGGCATCGCTCAATCGGCCGGGTTGATGGTGAACTATCTCTACAAACTTAGCGATATCGAAGCCAATCACGAAGCCTATCGTGGCGAAGGCAAGGTGACGAATTCATCGGCGATCCGGACATTACTGAAAGGCTGATCGTTTAATTCGGCGCGACCGTCGAAATGCGGAAACCAGACGATTCGATTCACGCATGGTGCGCGTCGGAACAGACAGTCATTGATCAACTGGTCGTATAAGCGGGTCATCCCTTCCTGATTATCGGGAATGGGGTTTTTCGTCGTCAGCACCGTCTTTCCTCTTTACGGCTTGGCGGGCAATGGTTAGATTGGCCGCCTTTCCGCCACCCACCACCGAACCCAATCATATGGCCCAATATATCTACACCATGAACCGCGTGGGCAAGGTCGTTCCGCCCAAGCGCGAGATTCTCAAAGATATTTCCCTATCGTTCTTCCCCGGCGCCAAGATCGGCGTGCTCGGTCTGAACGGCTCCGGCAAATCCACCCTGCTGCGCATCATGGCCGGCATCGACACCGACATTCTCGGCGAGGCCCGCCCGCAACCCGGCATCCACATCGGCTTCCTACCGCAGGAGCCGCAACTCGATCCCAGCAAGGATGTGCGCGGCAATATCGAGGAAGCCGTCGCGCCGATCAAGGCCGCCCAGGCCCGGCTCGACGAAATCTATGCCGCCTACGCCGATCCCGACGCCGATTTCGACAAACTGGCCGCCGAACAGGCCGAATTGGAATCTCATCTGCACGCCACCGACGGCCATAACCTGGATCGCACCCTGGATGTCGCCGCCGACGCGCTGCGTCTGCCGCCCTGGGATGCGGATGTGACTCAACTGTCCGGCGGCGAGCGGCGTCGGGTCGCGCTGTGCCGACTGCTGCTGTCCAAGCCCGACATGCTGCTGCTGGACGAGCCGACCAACCACCTCGACGCCGAGTCGGTGGCCTGGCTGGAACGTTTCCTGAGGGATTACTCCGGCACCGTGGTGGCCGTCACCCACGACCGTTACTTCCTCGATAACGTCGCCGGCTGGATTCTGGAACTGGATCGCGGTCGCGGCATTCCGTGGGAGGGCAACTACTCCTCCTGGCTGGATCAGAAGGAAAAGCGCCTGGAAATCGAGGAGAAACAGGAAACCGCCCATACCAAGGCCATGAAGGCGGAACTGGAATGGGTACGCGCCAACCCCAAGGGCCGCCACGCCAAGAGCAAGGCCCGCGTGGCCCGCTTCGAGGAACTGGAATCGCAGGAATTTCAGAAGCGCAACGAGACCCAGGACCTGTATATTCCACCGGGGCCACGGCTGGGCGATCTGGTGGTGGAAGCGACCCAGTTACGGAAAGGCTTCGGCGACCGGCTGCTGATTGACGGGCTCAACTTCAATCTGCCCAAGGGCGGCATCGTCGGCGTGATCGGCCCCAACGGCGCCGGCAAAACCACCCTGTTCCGCATGCTGGTCGGCCAGGAACAGCCGGACGACGGCACCTTGCGCATCGGCGACACGGTCCAGTTGGCTTACGTCGACCAGTCGCGCGACAACCTCGCTCCAGACAAGACCGTCTGGCAGGAAATCTCCGACGGACTGGATGTCATCGCCATCGGCAGCTACCAGATCAACTCGCGGGCCTACGCCGGCCGCTTCAACTTCAAGGGGCAGGACCAGCAGAAGTTCGTCAAGGACCTGTCCGGCGGCGAGCGCAACCGCATCCACCTCGCCAAGCTGCTCAAGAGCGGCGGCAACGTGCTGCTGCTGGACGAACCGACCAACGATCTGGATGTGGAAACGCTGCGGGCGCTGGAGGAAGCCTTACTGGCTTTCGCCGGCTGCGCGGTGATTATCTCCCATGATCGCTGGTTCCTGGATCGCATCGCCACCCACATTCTCGCTTTCGAGGGCGATTCGCAGGTGGTGTGGTTCGAGGGCAACTATGCCGACTACGAGGCTGACCGCAAGCGCCGGCTGGGCGTGGACGCCGACCAGCCGCACCGGATCAAATATCGAAAGCTGGCCTGAAACCGTCGCGCCATAGTGTGGCGAGCGAATCTTCATGTCTCTCCAAAAACACCTGCGCCCGCTGGCGATAGTCGCCATGCTGGCCATGGTGTTATATCTGGTCGCCGCGTTTGTGGGCGACACCCGGCAAGTCGCTAAAGCGCTCGCCGCGATCACCGCGCCACAACTGGCCCTGATTTTGGGGCTGTCGCTGCTCAACTACGCGCTGCGCTTCCTGCGCTGGTGATACTACGTTGCCGTGCTGGGCCACGCGGTGCCTTGGTGGCGACATCTCGCCTACTACCTAGCCGGCTTCGCGTTCACGGTCACGCCGGGCAAGGCCGGGGAAGCGGTGCGTTCGCTCTATCTCAAAGCGCATGGCATGAGCTACTCGGAAAGCCTAGCGGCGTTCTTCGTTGAGCGATTGCTGGACGTGCTCGCCATCGCGGCGCTAGCGATTGGCGGCGCGTGGTTGTTCCCGGATTACCGCGCCTTCGTGTTGCTATCGTGCCTGGGTATCGGCGTGTCCACTTGGTTCATTGTCCGCCCCGGACTGCCAAGCCAATTGAACCACTGGGCCGGGCGCACCCCCGCCACGGCCAAATCCGCGCGGGTTTTACGGCATCTTGCCAACCTGCTGCAAGCATCCGCCCGCCTGCTCGCGCCCGGCAGGCTCTATGCCGGCTTGATGGTTGGTATACTGGCTTGGGTAGCGGAAGGTTTCGCGCTGTATCTGATCGTGGGAGGGATGGGTGGGCCGCTGCCCGTGGCCGCCGCCATGGGCATCTACGCAGTCAGCGTCCTGGCCGGCGCTCTATCCTTCTTGCCTGGCGGCCTGGGAAGCACCGAAGCGGTCATGGGATTGCTGCTGGCGCTGGCCGGCGTGAGTTCCAGCACGGCGATTGCCGCCACGCTGCTGTGCCGATTCACCACCCTCTGGTTTGCCGTGCTGATTGGCCTGTCGGCAATGCTGGGGTTGGAAGCGGGAAAAGCCTCGGGCTAACCAAGACCCGGAGCGGTGATCACCTGGATTAGCCGCGATAAATCGATGACAATGGATTATCCACGATAAAATGACGAAACTGAATCTTAACCAATCACCGCCATGCCAGCCTTCACCTTTCCCTCACTCTGTGTTGATCTCGATGGGACACTGATCAAAACGGATCTGCTGGTCGAGTCGTTTTTTCTGCTTCTCAGAACCCATCCGCTGGTCATCCTGCTCGCTCCGTTCTGGTTGTTGCATGGCAAGGCACGACTCAAACAGGAACTCGCCCGCCGGGTGGAATTAGACGTCGCGACCCTTCCCTACCAGCCGGTCTTTCTGGCTTGGCTGCGGGAGCAACACGCACGAGGGCAGCGCCTTGTTCTGGCGACTTCCGCCGCAGAACCGTTCGCCCGCCAAGTCGCTGAACATCTGGGAATTTTTTCCCAGGTGATCGCGACTACCGACGAGGTCAACCTCTCCGGTGAACGCAAGGCCGAACGGCTCTGCCACTGTTTTGGCCAGCGCGGTTTCGACTACGCCGGTAATGGACAGGTGGATATCGCGGTCTGGGCGCTAGCCCACCAGGCGATTCTGGTCAATCCGGCGCGCGGGGTTCGGGAACGGGCGGCGCGAGTGGCCGAGATCGCCGCTAAATTCGACGACCGTGAAGGCTGGACGCTCAACCCATGGTTCAAAGCGCTACGCTTGCACCAATGGCTGAAAAACGTACTGGTGTTCGTTCCTTTGCTGGCGGCGCATCGCGTTTGGGAACCCGCCTTGTTGCTGCAAGCGGCCCTGGCCTATCTTGCCTTCTGTTGAACGACCTGCTTGATTTACCCGCCGACCGCCAGCATCCGTGCAAACGGTTACGACCTTTTGCCGCCGGTACGCTGCCTGTTTTGGCGGGCGCGCTGGCGGTTCCCGCCCTTCTGACCTTGGCTTTTTTGCTGGCGGGCATCACCCTGCCACCGCTGTTTGCGGGTGTTCTGCTCGGCTATTATTTGCTGACGCTGGCCTACTCGCTCTATTTCAAGCAGATCGTGATGCTGGATACAGTGGTGTTGGCGGCACTCTACACGCTGCGGATCATCGCCGGCACGGCGGCTACCACCATTGCCCCCACCTTCTGGCTGTTGGCGTTCTCAATGTTCATTTTTCTCAGTCTGGCACTGGTCAAGCGCCATGCCGAGCTGTTGACAATGCAGGAAGCGGGACAAAGTTCGGCGCGGGGGCGCGGCTATCAAGTGGACGATTTGCAGTTGCTACAAGCCTTGGGCGGCGCCAGCGGCTATTTAAGCGTGCTGGTGCTGGCGCTCTACATCAACAGCAGTGCTAGCCAAGCGTTGTACCGGTATCCCGAAGTCATCTGGCTGCTTTGCCCGCTGTTGCTGTACTGGATCAGTCGGGTGTGGCTCAAGACCCATCGGGGCGAGATGTACGATGATCCGGTGATTTTCGCGGTTCAAGATCGAGTGAGCCAGATGCTGCTTGGGATCGGTGCGGTGATCGTATGGCTGGCGCTCTGACGGAACGCGCGGACACGCTGTCATGGGGTCGCTACCCGCACACCCGGCAGACGATGATTCGTTGCCATGATCGTCACGCCGTCCTGCCCGCAACCGAGCGGTTACTATTACCCTTCGGCAACGGCCGCAGCTACGGCGATAGCTGCCTCAACGATGGCGGCACGCTGTTGCACGCGCGTGGATTGGACCGTTTCGTCGCCTTCAATCCGCAAGCTGGTGTGCTGCATTGCGAAGCCGGCGTCTTGCTGTCCGAAATTCTGGAATTGGTTGTTCCTCAAGGCTGGTTCCTGCCAGTGACGCCAGGCACTCAATTCGTAACCGTTGGCGGCGCGATTGCCAACGACGTACACGGCAAAAACCACCATCGCGCCGGGACGTTCGGCGCGCAAGTTCGCGCTTTCGAGTTGCTGCGTTCGGACGGTAGCCGCCGTCGCTGTTCCCCCACCGAAAATCCCGACTGGTTCACCGCGACCGTGGGCGGTCTTGGCCTGACCGGCTTGATCGTCTGGGCGGAAATCCAACTCCGGCGGATCGCCAATTCCTGGATCACCAGCGAAACGATCCGGTTTCACGACTTGGACGAATTCTTCGCGATGTCAGCGGCTTCCGACCGCGATTACGAGTACACCGTGGCCTGGCTGGATTGCTCTTCGGGCGGCGCGGCTCTCGGCCGAGGTCTTTTCATACGCGGCAACCATGCCCCGGCGTTGTGCGCCGCACGGCCCCGCCCGTCGGCTGGACGGCTGAATGTGCCGTTCGTGCCACCGTTCTCGCTTATCAATCGTTGGAGCCTCAGGGCATTCAACACGGTTTATTATCATCGGCAATGGGGGGACGCAGTGCGCCGGATCATGCATTACGCCCCCTTCTTTTATCCGCTCGACCGGGTGCGGGCGTGGAACCGGATTTACGGGCGATCCGGTTTCCTGCAATACCAGTGTGCGATTCCGACAGCCCTGGGTCACGCCGCCATCCGCGAGGTGCTGGAGCGCATCGCGCGTTCCGGTACGGGATCGGTTCTGGCGGTGCTGAAAATCTTTGGCGCAGTTCCGGCGGTGGGGTGGCTGTCGTTTCCTCGGCCCGGCGTGACGCTGGCGCTGGACTTTCCCAACCGGGGTCCGGCGACTTTCAAGCTGCTGGATGCACTCGACGCAGTGGTGGCGACGGCGGGCGGCGCGGTGTATCCGGCCAAGGACGCCCGCATGAGCGGGGCGCGGTTCCGGGAATTCTTCCCGCAGTGGCACCACTTCAGCGAATATATCGATCCCCAGTTTTCCTCCAGCTTCTGGCGGCGAGTGATGAGGGATTGAGATGAGAAAGGTATTGATCGTTGGCGCCAGCTCGGCCATCGCCGAAGCCGTCGCGCGGTTGTTCGCCGCGCAAGGTGATATGCTGTATCTGGCGGGACGGCGGGCGGAGGCACTGGAAGCCATCGCCGCAGATCTGCGGGTACGCGGCGCGGCGCGAGCGCAAACCGAAGTGATGGACGCTAATACTATCGAACGTCACGCGGCTTTGCTCGATAACGCGGACGCGGCGCTGGGCGGCCTAGATACCGTGCTGATCGCACACGGCACACTGTCGGACCAGGCGGTATGCCAGAAATCGGTAGCACTGACTTTCCAGGAATTGCATACCAACGCCTTGAGCGTGATCGCCCTGCTAACCTTGGTCGCCACCCGTTTTGAAGCCCAGCGGTCCGGCATGATCGCGGTGATTTCTTCGGTCGCCGGCGACCGGGGACGGCAAAGCAATTATGTATACGGCACAGCCAAGGCTGCGGTGAGTACGTTTCTGAGTGGCTTGCGGCAACGTTTGCATAAATCAAGCGTGCATGTAGTCACGATCAAACCCGGCTTCGTGGATACGCCGATGACGAGGGGGTTTCCAAAAGGGTTGTTGTGGGCCCAACCGGAACGGGTGGCACGGGATATCGTGACGGCGATGGAGAAAGGGAAAGACGTGGTTTATACGCCAGGATTTTGGAGAGTGATTATTTGGATTATTGAATCCTTACCTGAAAAAATTTTTAAATCGTTATCTTTTTAGAGGGTTAAGTAGCAATGAATCAGGTAGGTAATAATTTTTTCAAGGTGGGTTTTGAGCATTTCAAAAATATCTTTTCATTTAATCTTTTTTTGATAATTTCTGCTGTTTTAATACTTTACTTAAAAGCTCCTAATATAATAATCTTTCCAAGATTTTGGGCAGAAGAAGGAGCGGTTCATTTTAAATTTGCACATGAAAATAACCTAATTGATAGTATGTTATTTGTATATTGGAGAAGTGGTTATTATAATTTATTTACTAACCTTGCGACAGAGATAGCTAGCACAATTTCTTTGACTTATGCTCCATTTGTCACAACAGGCTTTGCTTTTGTTGTTCAGCTTATTCCGTATATTATATTACTAACTGGAAACTCCTACTTATTTGACAAAGAATACAAAAAAATATTTGGATTTCTCGTGTTAGCTTTCTTACCTTCTATGACAGGAGAAATTTGGTTAAATACAATAAATTCTCAAATTTGGTTTGGCTTGATTGGATTATTTCTTCTCTTTGAAAATTTTGAAAAAATGTCTAATAAAAGAAAATACTTCTACAGATTGTTATTTTTTACCGGTGGACTAACAGGCTTATATTTATTGGTCTTTTACCCTTTTTTCGTAGTAAAAGCAATTTTGGAAAAAAATAAAGAAATTATTATATGTTGTTTTATCTTAACTATTACCTTATGCATTCAATTGTATGTATTTTACTCGGCAATAGACTCCAACCTATTAAATGAAAAAAGGTTTTCCAATATAGGGATACAATCTATTCTATTTGTTTTTTCTACCAATTTATTGTTCCAATAATTGGAAATAATACTAATTTTATATTGTTTTAATTACTATTATTTCTTTCTTTTACATTTGTACTCCTATAAATAGTAAAGATAAAATCAGTATTGCGCTATTTTTATCATGGTTCAGTATGGCGATATTTACCATTTTGGGCAGTTTTCACGGAGACCCAAGTAGTCGATACTCAATTTTGTCGGGATATATTTTATTGTTTTTCCTCATTCATAACTCAAATTTTGGACAAAAAAATCTATATTGGCAGCTTTCATGTTATCAATATCCATTTTGATAGGATTTTTAGTTATATAAAGAAAGATATCACGTTACAATGCGATGGAAAAAACTGGAATGATGAAGTAATATTTTTTGGAAAATAAAAAAACGAACTAGATGAGTGCCCAAACAAATGGAAGATTAGGTTTGATCCTCGGTAAGGGCGTTGTTGCATAAATCCGAACGATCCCTCCAACATGGGGATCGTTCGGATTTATGCAACAACGCCACTAAAAATGGCTGGTGGCTCCTTTGCACCGATTGAGAATCCGGCGAATCTGGAATGCTCAATATTATTTCAGCAACAAAACTAATCCAATATCTTCAGGACTTACGCAAAACGCATTGTAAGGGAGGGATTTTTGAGCTGCTGGACGAGG
>DAOTGT010000101.1:0-11732 GCA_035447285.1 Candidatus Competibacter sp. | reverse complement strand
GACACATCAGAATGCGCCGGCCAGAGCCACTGAACCAGCTAATCTCCTGCCGCCAGTCGCCGATCTCGGCGAACTGAGGCGCAATCGCCTCAAGAAAATCCTGCAACACCGGCTGCTCGATCGCGATGATCTGGCTATGGGTGCCGACGAACGGCTGTAAGTCAACTCCCAAGATTTGGCTGGCCGCCTCGTTGCAGGTTTGCAGGCGACCGGCCTGATCGATGGTCAGAACCCCGGACGACAACCGTGCCAGCATCGCCTCCAGATAAGCACGCTGACTTTCGACCAGCTCCTGGCTGCGCTGCGCGGCGTCGCGCGCCTGCGCCAAGTTACGGGTCATCTGGTTGAAGGACTGCACCAGGAACCCCAACTCATCGGTACCGGCGCGGGTCATCAGTTGTTTGTCGAACTGGCCGGCGGCGACTGCCTGAGTACCATCGGCCAGCTCACGCAATGGCCGCACCAAGCGGTGCGCGGTGTAGAATGCGGCCCAGAACGCCGCCAGCACCGCCAGCAGCAGCGCCAGCGACAGAATCAGGGTGAAACTGGCTTTCAACGGCGCCCGCAGGAAGATCAATTCCTTATAACTGTCGAAGGCCGCCTGCACCGCGTCGGCCAACAAACTGAGCCGGTCGGTCACTGGAAACAGCGCTTGCAGTAACCGATCTTCGTTGCCAAAGCTGGTGACCCGTACCACCACGCGGATATGGAACCCCTTATCGCGGATCGGCTCCAGGCCAACGTAATCGCGACCCTGTCGCACCTGCAACAACACCGTATCTGGCGGCGGTTCCGGCAACACCGACGATGGATAAGCCGTGGCGGTCGCGATGATCCGACCACCGCGACCGAACAGGGTCAGCTCGGAAGCCTCGCCGAAATCGAGCAGGTCGTCCAGACGCCGAGCCGCCTGTTCTCCGTCGTTATCAGCGACGCTGTCGGCGATCCGCGTGGTCTGCTTGAGCACGTCGCGCATCCGCAGATCCAATGCGGTGCGACTGAGCTCCAGGGCATCCTCCAGGCCGCGGTCCACCTGCACGTTGAACCAGCTATCGATCCCCCGTTGCAGGAAATTCAGCGAGAAGCCGTAAACCAGCGCCACCGGCGTGATGGCCAGCACGGCGAAGATCCCCACCAGCCGCAAGATCAACCGCGCGCCGGGCACCTGACGGCGGTACAAGCCGAGCAAACTGATCAGATTGTAAAGAATCAGCGCCGCCAATACCGCCAGTCCGACGGCGCTGGCCAACAGCAACCAAGCATACACCTGTTCGAAGTGGGTCGAGTTGGTGGTGGCGCCCGCCACCACCACCAACATGACCAACAGCAACCCCAACAGCACCAGCACGGGAAACAGCCCTTGGCCACGGGCGAGCCGGCGGATCAAAGCGGCCACGTATACCACTCGCTGGCCAGTTGCCAGTCCTCGGAGAGATAGGCGAACAAGCGCAGCGGCGTCGGCAAGGTGTCGAGCGCGAGTCGCGCCCGCAAAGCCCCTTCGTACCGCTGGTCGGGCGCCAGCAGGCTGCGATCGAGCATGGGGAATTCGTGAATCCGGCCCATGAACCGCAGCGCGGCCGGGCGGGTGGAGAAGTTACGGCGTTCGCCGCTGTTGAGGTTGTGAACCAGATATTGCCGGCTCAGCGCATGGTATTCGAGATGGAAGCGTTGCGCCAACGAATAGACCGTTTCGTCCCACACCCACGAGCGCCGCCGCCGCACCTCCATCAGCAATTCGATGGTCAGTGGCACCCCGTTTTGCAGGGCATCCAGCGCCGGCTCGCTAAGGTCGTATTCGATCTCGGCATTCAGATGGTAGACCCCTTTCTCCAAGCGGGTACTGGCGCTGATCACGTCGAACCCAGCCGCCTGGACGCTACTGACGCTCTCCAACAGCACCAGTAGGGCCAGCGCCAGCAGTCCGAGGCGGGGCCAGGTCCTGATCGGCATGCCAACCGGCATCATGGTTCCGTCTCTGGGAAAATGGCCTGCCGGCGCAGCACGGCATAATAGAAACCGTCCATGCCGCCCTCGCCCGGCAGAATCTGACGGCCATGCGGTAAGGCGTGCCCCCAGTCCGCCACGATCGGCTGCTCGTGGGCATCCGGATGGGCAGCGAGAAAAGCCGCCACCACCCGCTCGTTTTCCGCGCGCAGCACCGAGCAGGTGACGTACAGCAACCGGCCATCCGGCCGCAGCAGCGGCCACAGCCCGGTCAGCAACGCCTGCTGCCGTTCGGCCAGCGCGGCGATATCGCTCTTGCGGCGCAGCAGTTTGATATCGGGATGACGACGGATCACCCCGGTCGCCGAACAGGGAGCGTCCAGCAGAATTCGATCGTAAAGCGCGCCGTCCCACCAGTCCGCCGGCCACCGGGCGTCGCCCGCGAGCAGTCGAGCGTTCAGCCGCAACCGGGCCAAGGTGTCGCGCACCCGCTCCAATCGGCCGGCGTCGCAATCCAGCGCGGTCAGATCGAGATCCGGCGCGCATTCCAGCAGATGCCCGGTCTTACCGCCGGGCGCGGCGCAGGCGTCCAGCACCCGCTGTCCCGGTCGAGCCGCCAGCAACGACGCGGCCAGTTGCGCGCCGGCATCCTGAACCGACACCCAACCCTCGGCGAAGCCCGGCAATATCGCCGGATCGGTGGGAGTGGACAGGGTCAATGCGGTTTCGGCCGCCGCCGGCCCGGCGTCGTAACCCGCCGTCGCCAGTCGTTGCCGGTACGCCTCCCGATCGAGCCGAAGACGATTGATCCGCATCGTGAAAGGCGGCCGGACATTGTTGGCGGCGACGATGGCCGGCCAATCGTCCGGCCAATCCTGCCGCAGCCAGTCCAACAACCAGCGCGGATGGGCGGCACGGGCTTCCGCGTCCGCCTCGATCAGCGCCTCCAGTTCCGCGCGGCGGCGCAGCGCGCTTCGCAGCACCGCGTTGACCAGACCCGCCGCCCAGGGCTTGCGCAAGGGGCGGACGGCGGCGACGGTTTCGGCCACCGCGGCGTGTTCGGGAACGCGCAAATGCCACAACTGGTAGAGACCCGCCAGCAGCAAACCCCGAAGCACCTGCTCGCCGGGCGCCAGTGGTCTGGCCAGCAATCGATCGAGCAAAAACCGCAACTGCGGCTGCCAGCGACAGACGCCGTAACACAGCTCCTGCAGCAAACCGCGTTCACCCGGATCGGCGTGTGCCAGCGCCGACGGCAGCACCGTGGCCAGCGACTCCCCCTCACCCAATACCCGACCCAGCGCCTGAGCCGCGATAACGCGGGCGTTCATGCCGCGCCCAACCGCTGGCCAGCCAGTCGGTGGGCGTTCAGAAACGCCGCGGCCGGCAATGGCCGGCCGCCGGGCAGTTGCACTTCGGTCAACCACAGCACCCCGGAACCGGCCGCAACCACGATACCCGCCGAGTCTTCGCGCAGGACCGTGCCGGGCGCGGCGGCCACCGACTCCCGCTCGGCCCGAGCCCGCCAGACGCGCAGCGGTTGACCGTCCAACCAGGTCCGGGCGATGGGGTAAGGGTTGAACGCCAGTACCCGCCGCTCCAATTCCGACGCTGGTCGGGTCCAGTCCAGGTCGGCCTCGGCCTTGTCCAGCTTGGGCGCGTAGGTGGCGAGGGCGTCGTTCTGCGCTTCGGCGATCAGTCGTCCGGTCAACAGATCCGGCAACGCCGCCCGCAGCGTGTCGGCGCCCAGCGCGGCCAATCGATCGTGCAACTCGCCACCCGTCGTCCCTCGAGGAATCGGGCAGGCGGCCCGCGCCAGCACCGGCCCGGTATCCAGGCCGGCTTCCATGCGCATGAGGCAGATGCCGGTCTCGTCGTCGCCAGCCAGCAGCGCCCGCTGAATCGGCGCCGCGCCGCGCCAGCGCGGCAACAACGAGGCATGGATGTTGATGCAGCCCAGTCGCGGGATCGCCAACACCGCCGGCGGCAGGATCAGGCCATAAGCGGCCACCACCAGCAGATCCGGCGCCGTGGCCGTCAGCTCGGCCCAAACGGCGGGATCGCGCAAACTGACCGGCTGGTGGACCGGAATGCCGGCGGCCCGCGCGCAAACCTTGACCGGGCTGGCGCGCAACTGTCGGCCGCGCCCGGCCGGTCGGTCCGGTTGGGTATAGACGGCGACGGGCGCACGGCCGGCATCGATCAGGGCTTGCAGGGCGGGCACCGCAAAATCGGGGGTACCCGCGAAGATCAAACGTAACGAAGCAACGGTCATGCGGCAGGCGGTTTGGCGGAGGCGTCACCCATTTTCCGGAAACGGGTGACGCCATTTGGCGGAGCGGGCACGGCGCCGGACGCATCCATGCTCAGGACGCGTGCGATTCCAGTCGGGTCTGTTTTTCCAGTTTCTTGCGGATGCGGTCGCGCTTCAGCGCCGACAGATAATCCACGAACAGTTTGCCATCCAGATGATCGATCTCGTGCTGGATGCAGACCGCCAGCAGGCCGCTGGCGTCGAGTTCGAACGGCTCGCCGTCGCGGTCCAGCGCGCTGACCCGGACCCGCTCGGCGCGGCGGACGGTTTCGTAAAAGCCCGGCACCGACAAACAACCCTCCTCCATCTCGCCTTCGCCTTCCCGCTCCAGCAAGGTCGGATTGATGAACACCAGCGGCCGATTTTTCTCCTCGGAAACATCCATCACCACGATGCGTTTCCGAACGTTGACCTGAGTCGCGGCCAAACCGATGCCCGGTGCCGCGTACATGGTCTCCAGCATGTCGGCCACCAGCGCGCGCGCGCCGTCGTCGACGATTTCCACCGGCAGCGCCGGTTTGCGCAGCCGGGAATCGGGATAATGCAGTATGGTCAATCGGGCCATGGTAGCTCCACGAATGCTTCGTTCAGTCGACTAAACTAGCTTTTGCATATGGAAATCATACGAGAAACCCCGGCATGAGGGCTATACTTTAGCGCGATGGGGGTGATTCGCTACACTCCCGCCCGTTTCTTCGGAGGATGAGCAAGGACCATGAACATCTCGCGTTCCTCGAACGTCACGCGTTCCTCAAAACGGCTTGGGACTACCCTGTCGCTGGCGGCGGCGGTCCTGCTCGGGGCGTGCGCCCAAACGCCTTCCCAACCTGAATCCGGCCCCACCGCCGCCGAACCGCCGCTGATTTCGGGATCAGCGGCGGGAACCATCGGCGCCGCACCGGCACCGGTCGTGCTGCGGCAGGACCACCCCCAAACCTACACCGTGGTCCCCGGCGACACGCTGTGGAGCATCGCCGGACGGTTTCTGCAAAACCCCTGGCAATGGCGGGAGATCTGGCGGCAAAACCCGCAGCTTCGCAACCCGAACCGGATCTACCCCGGCGACGTGCTCCAGTTCAGCCACGACGCCGACGGTCAGCCTCAGTTAGCGGTCGCCGAACGCGACGAGGTTCCGCTGATCAAGTTGTCGCCCACGGTTCGAATCGAGGAATTGAGCCAACCGATCCCGCCGGTGCCGCGCGACGCGGTCGAATCGTTTCTGACCCGCGCCGTGATCCTGAGCGACGCCCAGTGGAAAGGAACGCCCTACATCGTGGCTGACGACGACGATCAGGTCGTCTACGCCGACCACGACCGGGTATACGCGCGCGGCTCTCTCTTTGACCAGCCACGCTATCAAGTGTTCCACCCCGGCGAAGCGCTGCGCGAGCCCGGTTCCGGTCGCTACCTGGGCACCGCCGGTGTCTATTTGGGCGAAGCGATCCTGGAACAGGACGCCGATCCGGCCACGTTCACGCTGGCCAGCACCATTGCCCCAATCCGGGCCGGCGACCGGCTGCTGCCGATCAAGGCCGAGCACGAGCTTTACAGCTTCGAGCCGCATCCGGTCCCGCCGGACACGGAAGGCTCCATCATCGCCAAACTCGACACCGACGTTACCCAGATCACCCAGTACAGCAGCGTCATCGTCAATCTGGGCGCTCAGGAAGGTATCGAGCCCGGCCATGTGCTCGCCATCTACGGCAAGGGGCGGGAAGTCGAGGATCCGGTCTCCGGCGGCAGTATCAAGCTGCCAGGCGAGCGGGCCGGCCTGTTGATGATCTACAAGGTCCACGATCTGGTCAGCTACGGCTTGGTGATGCAGGCCGAACGCGCCATCCGCTTGCAGGATCGGGTAACCACCCCCTGAACCGTAACACCACGCCTCCGGCCACCGAACCGGCCTGGCTGCTGGCGCTGTTGCGGACGCCGGGCATCGGACCAACCCGTTTTGCCCGGCTGTTGGCGCACTATGGATCGGCGGCGGAAGTTTTCGCCGCCGACCACGCCGAGCTGCGGCAACTGGATCTGCCGGCCACCGCGCTCGACGCGTTGCGCCAACCCGACTGGCGGCGGGTGGAACAGGATCTGGCCTGGCTGGAACGACCCGACAACCATCTGCTGCAACTGGACGACCCCCGCTACCCGCCGCTGTTGCGGCAAATCGCCTATCCGCCACCGCTGCTGTTCGTCCACGGCGACCCCGAGTGTTTGCGGGCGCCGCAACTCGCCATCGTCGGCACCCGCAACCCGACCCCGCTCGGCCGGGAAACCGCCCACCATTTCGCCGCCCATCTGGCCGGTTCCGGCCTGGTCATCACCAGCGGCCTGGCGCTCGGCATCGATGCCGCCGCTCATCAGGGCGCGCTGGCCGGCGGCGGCCCAACCATCGCGGTGATGGGCACCAGCCTGGACCGAGTCTATCCCGCCAAGCACCGGGATCTGGCCCACGCCATCGCCGAGCGCGGCGCGCTGCTATCGGAACTGCCCATCGGCACACCGCCGATCGCCGAGAACTTCCCCCGGCGCAATCGCCTGATCAGCGGGCTGGCCCTGGGCGTGCTGGTGGTGGAAGCCGCCCTGCGGAGCGGTTCGCTGATCACCGCCCGCCAGGCCCTCGACCAGGGCCGGGAAGTGTTCGCGATTCCCGGCTCGATTCACAACCCGCTGGTCAAGGGTTGCCATGCATTGATCCGGCAGGGCGCGAAACTGGTGGAGACGGCCGCCGACGTTCTGGAAGAGCTGGGTGCTCTCGCGGCGTTCGTTGGCGACGGCGCCGAAACCCCGACCGCCGCGCCGCCGGCTTCGGAAGTACTGGATGAAGACTACCAGCAACTGCTGGCGGCGATGAACGACGGACCGCTGGCGGTCGATTCGCTGGTGGAACGCTGCGGATTGACGGCGGAAGTGGTTTCCTCCATGCTGTTGATTTTGGAATTGGAAGGTTATGTGGCAGCCGTCCCCGGCGGTCTGTACTGCCGCCTGAAAGCCTGAAAGCCGGCCGCCCAAACCGGCGGTCGCCCGCGCCCACGCCGGACGGCGGGGGTTTTTATCCTTCCCAGATGAGCGCTGGAATGAAAGAAAACGTGTTGGACGTGCTGATGTACCTGTTTCAGAACTACATGGGCGATGATGAGGACACCGACCCCGACCGTGAATCCATCCAGACCGAACTGCTCGCCGCCGGCTTTCCCTCGCGGGAGATCCAACAGGCGTTCGAATGGTTGGACAGCTTGGTCGACCGTCAGGCAATCGCCCTGCCGGTCAACCCCAGTTCCTGCCGCATTTACGTGGCGCCGGAACTGGCGAAGCTGGATGTGGAATGCCAAGGTTTCCTGCTGTTCCTGGAACAAAGCGGCATTCTCAATTCGGAAACCCGCGAACTGGTCATCGATCGAGTCATGGCGCTGGAAGCCGACGATATCGGCCTGCACCAACTCAAGTGGATCGTTCTGATGCTGCTGTTCAACCAACCCGGTCAGGAAGAAGCCTGCGCCTGGCTGGAAGATCTGGTGCTCGATAGCCCGCCCGGCTACCTTCATTAAGCGCCAAAGCGCCAAATTAAGCGCCAAAGCGCCAAGCGTTCGTCAGATCTTTCCGTCGTGTGCTTGAATTCTCGCCGCGCCGATCGGTCGTGGCGAGAGCATCGCCTTCTCGGGCCGGAGTTCGATCCGGCGCCACCTTTACATCAGTCACCCGCAGTGATTTGTCATGAGCAAGAACTTGGTCATCGTGGAGTCGCCGGCCAAGGCGAAAACGATCAAGAAATACCTGGGCAAGGACTTCGAAGTGTTGGCCTCCTACGGTCATGTGCGTGACCTGGTTCCCAAGGAGGGCGCGGTCGATCCGGAACACGACTTTGCCATGAAGTATCAGCCGATCGAGAAAAACCTGCGCCATGTCGAAGCCATCGCCAAGGCGGTCGCCAAAGCCGATGCCCTGTATCTGGCCACCGACCCGGACCGCGAGGGCGAAGCCATTTCCTGGCACCTGCACGAAATCCTCCGGCAGCGCGACCTGCTGAGCGACAAACCGGTACAGCGGGTGGTGTTCCACGAAATCACCCAGCGGGCGATTCTGGACGCCATCGACCACCCCCGCCAGCTATCGCTGGACCTGGTCAACGCTCAACAGGCTCGCCGCGCGCTGGACTACCTGGTCGGCTTCAACCTGTCGCCGCTGCTGTGGAAGAAAATCCGGCCCGGCTTGTCGGCCGGCCGGGTGCAGTCGCCGGCACTACGGATGATCGTCGAGCGCGAGGAGGAAATCGAGCGGTTCCAGACCCGGGAGTACTGGAGCCTGGAAGCCGACGCCGCCAAAACCGGTCAGCCGTTCACCGCCCGCCTGCTGGAGTATGCCGACGAGAAACTGACCCAGTTCAGTATCGCCGACGGTGCTCGGGCGCGGATCCTGGAACAAACCCTGCTGGCCGCGGCGCGCGCCCAACTGGCCGAGTCCGGGGAACCAGCGGTCGATCCCACCGCCATCGGCCGGTTGCGGGTCGCCAAGGTGGAACGCAAGCAGCGCAAGCGCCATCCCGCCGCGCCGTTCACCACCTCGACCCTGCAGCAGGAAGCCTCGCGCAAGATGGGTTTCTCCACCCAGCGCACCATGCGGGTCGCCCAGCAATTGTATGAGGGCATCGACACCGGCGGCGGCGCGGTCGGCCTGATCACCTACATGCGCACCGATTCGGTCAACCTCGCCCAGGACGCGCTCGCCGAGATCCGCGCGCTGATCCTCCAGCGCTACGGCGCGCACAATGTGCCAGCCAGCCCCCGGCTGTTCAAGACCAAGGCCAAGAATGCCCAGGAGGCGCACGAAGCGATCCGTCCGACCTCGGTCGCGGTCGCGCCGGAAACCATCCGCGCCCACCTCAATGCCGATCAGTACGCGTTGTACGAGTTGATCTGGAAGCGCACCGTCGCCTGCCAGATGATCCCGGCCACCCTGGACACGGTCGCGGCGGATCTGGCCTGCGGCGCCGGCAACAGCTTTCGCGCCACCGGTTCGGTCGTCGCCGACCCCGGTTTCATGGCGGTCTACCGCGAAGGCGTGGACGACCAAGCCGACGACATCGAAGGGCGGATGTTGCCGCCGTTGCGAACCGGTGAGTGGGTCGATCTGCTGGCGTTGCGGCCGGAACAACACTTCACCGAACCGCCGCCACGCTTTTCCGAGGCCAGCCTGGTCAAGACGCTGGAAGAATACGGCATCGGCCGACCCTCGACCTATGCGGCGATCATCTCGACCCTGCTGGCCCGCGAATACGCGGTGCTGGACAACCGCCGTTTCAAACCCACCGACATCGGCCGCATCGTCAACCGCTTCTTGACCCAGCATTTCACCCAATATGTGGATTACGACTTCACGGCCCGGTTGGAGGACAATCTGGACGCGGTGTCTCGCGGCGAGGAAGATTGGCTGCCGCTGATGCGAGGCTTCTGGGACCCGTTCAAGCAGCGGGTCGCGGAGAAGACGGAAAACGTCTCGCGCCAGGACGTGGTGCAAAGCCGCGAGTTGGGCAACGACCCCAAGACGGGTAAACCGGTTTCGGTGCGGATGGGCCGATTCGGCCCCTACGCGCAGATCGGCGTCAAGGAGGATGCCGACAAACCGCGCTTCGCCAGCCTGCGGCCGGAGCAGCGGATGAATACCCTCACCCTGGATGAGGCGCTGGCGCTGTTTCAATTACCGCGCGATCTCGGCGCCACCGCCGACGGCGAGCCGATCCAGGCCAACATCGGCCGGTTCGGACCCTATGTTCGCTACGGCAAAAGCTACGTTTCGCTGAAACAGGAAGATCCCTACACCGTCAGCCGCGAGCGGGCGCTGGAACTGATCGCCGCGCACCGGCAGGCGGTGGCCAACAAGGTTCTGCGTGAGTTCCCCGATTCTTCCATCCGCATCCTGAACGGCCGCTTCGGCCCTTACATCACCGACGGCAAGAAAAACGTCCGTCTGCCCAAGGACCGCGATCCAGCCAGCCTGGCGCTGGCCGAGTGCGAAGCGCTGGTGCGTGACGCGCCCGACAAGAAGCCCACCACCCGCCGCCGCGCCGCTAAGTCGTCCTGACCTGGAGTGTCCGCCATCAACCTGCCACGTTTGCGCGCCGTCGCCCGCGCGGTCCGTTCCGGTGGCCTGATCGCCTACCCCACCGAGGCGGTGTACGGGCTCGGCTGCGATCCCCGCAACGAACCAGCGGTACGGCGCTTGCTCGCGCTCAAGCGCCGGTCGGCGCATAAGGGCCTGATCCTGATCGCGGCCGATTTCGCCCAGCTCGCCCCCTTTCTGCACCCCCTGACCCCGGCCGAGCTGGGGCGGTTGCACGCCAGTTGGCCGGGACCCTACACCTGGCTGGTTCCCGCCCGGAGCGGAACCTCGCACTGGCTACGAGGCCGGCACGACACCCTGGCGGTGCGGGTGACCGCCCATCCGCTGGCGGCGGCGCTGTGCCGAGCTTGCGGCCATCCGCTGGTATCCACCAGCGCCAACCTCAGCGGCCGTCCGCCGGCTCGCAGCGCGCTGGCGGCACGCCGGCAACTGGGGCGGCATCTCGATGCCCTGCTGCCCGGTCCGACCGGCGGCGCGGCCCGACCGACCGCCATCCGCAACTTGCGGACCGGCCGGACCGTACGCGGCGGGTGAGATCAGAGCGGTACCAGGGTTGGGATGACTTGCGCCAGCAGCGCCTTGACCTTATCCATGCTACCGGCCAAATTGCTCTCGATCTCGGCCATGCTGATCGTGCCGGCAACCTTACCCGCCGCCCAGTTGGCCACCACCGCACACGCGGCATAGCGCATGCCCAGCTCGCGGGCCAGGGCGGCTTCCGGCATTCCGGTCATGCCGACGATATCGCAACCGTCCCGCTCCAGCCGGCGGATTTCCGCCGCCGTCTCCAGCCGTGGCCCCGGCATCGCCGCATAGGTGCATGACTCGCGCGCCTCAAGACCCAGCTTGCGAGCCGCCTGGATCAGCCGTTCCCGCAGTTCCAGGCAGTAGGGTTCGGTAAAATCGATATGGGTGACGTGGCTCAGGTTATCCTCGAAGAAGGTGCAGTGCCGGCCCCAGGTGTAATCCACGATCTGATCGGGAAGCGCCAGTACCCCTGGTGCCATATCGGCGCGAATGCCGCCCACCGCCGCCACCGCGATGACCTGCTCGATGCCGAGCCGGTGTAGCGCCCAGAGGTTGGCCCGGTAGTTGATCCTGTGCGGCGGCAAGGTGTGATGCTGACCATGGCGAGGCAGGAAAACCACGGCTCGTCCTCCCAGTTCACCGTGAATCAAGGGACTGGATGGCTCGCCGTAGGGCGTGGACAGCGTTTCCCGATGCGCGGTCCGTAGAGCGTCCAAGGTAGCGAGGCCGGTGCCCCCGATGATGGCGACGGTGGGTGTCATAACGGTAACCTCGCGGTTGGAAACGGGCGTAACCAGTCGAGCGCGCCCCTGGTTCAGGCGACGAGTCGAAG
>DAOTGT010000100.1:9143-11768 GCA_035447285.1 Candidatus Competibacter sp. | reverse complement strand
TTTTGTCGAGGCGGCGCATGGCGCGAATCAAATTGGACCTGCCGGCGGATTTTCCGTTTGCCGCCGAGCTGCGGGTGCGGATCACCGATATCAATTATGGCGGGCATATGGGCAACGATTCCCTGCTGGGTTTGTTGCACGAGGCGCGGGTTCGATTCCTGGCGCATTTTGGACTCAAGGAGCTGGATATCTTCGGTCTGGGGCTGATCATGGCCGACAGCGTCATCATCTATAAGTCCGAGGCGTTTCCTGGCGAAGTGCTGAAGATCGCGGTGGGCGTCGTGGATTTCAACAAATATGGCTGCGATTTCGTCTACCGGGTGACCGAACAGGCCAGCGGGCGCGAAGTGGCGCGAGCCAAGACCGGTGTCGTGTTCTTCGATTACCGAAAACGTGCGGTCCAGGCCGTGCCACCTGCTTTCCTCGATCTGTTCCCGCACGATGCCGCCGTCGCTTAAACCGTCGTTGTCGCCGGCCGCCCGGACCTGGCTGCCGGTCCGCCTGCTGCTGGCCGCGGGCGCCAGCGTGGGCGTCGCGGTGTTGCTGGTGATGGTGCTGTACATCACCGATCTCGGGCTGTCGGTCTGGGATCGCTTGCAGCGAGCGCCCACCACGTTTTGGGTAATCTATCTGCTGGTGTTGGGCCTGTTGGGCGTGGGTGGGGTCTACCTGGTTTGGCGGGTGATGCGGCTGGGTCAGCCAGCCGGCAAATCCCGCACGGTCGTCCCCGCCAAGCCGCCCGACGAAGAAACCCTGCGCGGGCAGATGGAGCGCCACGCCGCCGCTGGCGTGCCGGTGGACATCATCCGCGGCGAGTTGGAGGAACTGCAACGGCGGCGGGCGGCGGGCGAGATCATCGTGGCGGTGTTTGGCGAGATCAGCACCGGTAAATCGTCCATGATCGGCGCCTTGCTGCCGGGCACCGACATCGCGGTCGACGTGCGCGGTGGCACCACCCGGGAAGTGATCTACCATACCTGGACCAGTCCGGCCGGGGACCGGCTGATTCTGACCGATCTGCCTGGGCTGAACGAAGCGGACGGCACGCTCGATCAGGAAGCCCGCGACGAAGCATTGCGCGCCCATGTGGTGATCTACGTCTGCGAGGGCGACCTGACCCGCGATCAGTATCAGGCGCTGCGGACGCTGGTGGATCTGGGTAGTCCGGTGATTTTGGCGCTGAACAAGATCGATCGTTTCATCGGCCAGGAACTGGAGTTGGTGCGCGAGCGTCTGGGCGAGCGAGTGGGCGAAGGCGTGGAAGTGGTGCCGGTGCAGTGCGGCGGCGTGGAGGAAGTCACCCGCATTTATCACGATGGCCGCGAGGAAACCACCCTGCGCGAGCGCAAGCCACAGGTCGAGGAGCTGCGCCGCGCCTTGCAACGCTATCTCGACACCGACCCGCAAGTTCTGGACGGCTTACGCGATACCGCAGTGTTCGTGCTGGTCCAGCAGAAGCTGGATGCGGCGGTTGCCGAACACCGGCGCCAGCGGGCCGATGGAATCGTCCAAAGTTATTCCCGTAAGGCGGTGTTTGGCGCGCTGGCGGCGGTCGGGCCGGGGACCGACGTCCTGATCCAGGGCTATCTGGGCATCCGTCTGCTCAAGGAGCTGTGCGCGCTGTACGAAGTACCGGTGCGCGAGGTCGATATGCAGCGCTTCCTGGATCTGGCCGGCAATCAGGTCAAGCGCAGCTTCAACCTGCTGTTGGCGCTGGTCGGCAATATGTTCAAGGCGTTTCCGGGGATGGGGACGGTGGTGGGCGGCATGTTGCACGCCGTGGTCTATGGATTGATATTCGAAAGCCTGGGGAAGGCGGTGGCCCGTTCCCTGGAAAGTCGTGGCGACCTGGTGAGCGGACCCACCTTGCGGATGTTCGAGGATGACTTGAGTGAAAATCTGGAAGCGCGTGCAAAGCGTTTACTCCAACTGGCTTGGACGCGACAGCGAGGCGATGAAGGCACTGGAACCGCAACCGGCTAACGGTGACGGGCATCTGGCCCTGGCCCGCGAGAGCCTGCGCGAACTGCTGGACGATCAGCGAGTGCCGCCGCCGGTGCGCGCGGCGCTGGCGGAGGAATACCGGCAACTGCAAGTGTTGCTGGAAAAGATCGAACATGGTCATATCCATATCGCTGTGTTCGGCCGGGTCAGCGTCGGCAAGTCGGCGCTGCTCAATGCCCTGCTGGGCGAGACGCGGTTTTCGACCAGCCCGCTGCACGGCGAGACCACCCGCGCCGCTCACGCCCGCTGGCAGGAGTACGATGCCGGTGGGGTGTTCCTGATCGACACGCCCGGCATCAACGAAGTGTCCGGCGAAACTCGCGAGCAGCTTGCCCACGACGTGGCGAGCCGCAGCGATCTGGTCATGTTCGTGGTGGACGGCGATATCACCGATACCGAACTGAAGGCGCTGCGGCAGGTAAAGGGCGCGGCTCAGCGACTGGTGCTGGTGCTGAACAAGATCGATCGCTACACCCAGGCCGATCGCAAACTGCTGCTGGAAACGCTGCGCAGGCGCAGCGCCGGGCTGATCCAGCCGCAAGACATTCTGACCGTCGCCGCCCAGCCGGCCGAGCGGATCGTGATTCTGGTGGACGCCGAGGGCAACGAGACCGAGACTCG
>DAOTGT010000100.1:5739-9043 GCA_035447285.1 Candidatus Competibacter sp. | reverse complement strand
CGAACGCCGCAGGCCTCCAAGATGCCTTCGGCCATCGGCCGCACCAGCAATTCGTGCCAGCGCAGACGTTGGTAAGTGGCCTCGTCGCCGCCCAGCGTATTGACGATCAAGGCTTTTTCGTGCGTCAGCAGACCCTGCATGCCGGCTTCGGTGAAGTCGAAGGCGAATTTGCGGACGAATACCCGGTCGATCCAGCCCTTGAGGATGGCGGGCGGGCCGAACCACCAGATCGGATAAATGAAGACCAGCCCTTGCGCCCAGCGGATGGCTTCCTGCTCCTGACGAATGTCGTCCGGCAGGTCACCCCGCCAGTTGCGGATCAGATCCTCGCCGTCCAGCACCGCGCGAAACCGCATTTGATACAGATCGCGAATGCAGGTGGCGTGTCCCCGTTCGCAGAGTTCGGCATCAATCGTTTCCAGAAGGGCCCGATTGAAGCTGCGCGGGTTGGGATGGGCGTAAACCAACAGGATATTCATGTTCGAAGCATGGCTCAGGCCACTCGCGCACTGAAATCGTGACCGGCCAGGCTGAGCGTCAACGTGTCGCCGGAGGCGAGCGGGCCAACGCCGGATGGCGTGCCGGTCAGTACCACATCGCCCGGTTGCAGGGTGAAGTGGGTGGAGATGTAGGCCATCAGTTCGAAAATGCCGACCATCATCTGGCGGGTATTGCCCTGCTGACGTAACTCACCGTTGACCCGCAGCGCCAGCTCGGTCGCTTGCGGTTCGGGCAGCGCCTCGGGTTGCAGGAACGGCGACAGCGGGCAGGCACCGTCGAAGGCTTTGGCGGTTTCCCAGGGGTGGCCTTTCTTTTTCAAGTCGTTTTGCAAATCACGCAGGGTCAGATCCAGAGCGATGCCGTAACCGGTCACGGCCGCGCGGGCGGTGTCGGCGTCGGCGTTCCGCAGCTCCCGGCCCACCAGCACCGCCAGTTCCACTTCGTGGTGGCACTCGCCTCGCCTCGTCGGCAGCCGGATCGCTTCGTCCAGACCGGCCAGCGCGGTGGCCGGTTTCATGAACAGGATGGGCGTTTCCGGCACTGCGTTGTTGAGTTCGCGGATGTGGTCGAGATAGTTGCGGCCGATGCAGACGACCTTGCCAGTCGGCAGTGCCAGCGGGTTGCCATCCAGATAGCGGTGTTGGTAAGCCACGAGGATTTTTCCAAGTTGTGAGTGGCGGGAGAGGTATTGTCGGGTAAGCCCAGCGGGGCCGCAACGGCGGGCACGATAAAAAAGCGCCAGCCCGAAGGCTGGCGAAGTGGATGCTCCGCGACCGGGCGAAGCCAGCCGGAACTTGCAAGTCAGGCGAAGTAGGTGGTGGCGATCTGGTCGTGCAGTTGACCCAGATTTATCTGCAATTCATCGATGAATTCGTGCAGGCCCTCGCGGGCCAGTTCCGGTACCGCCGCTGCGTTCAACCTTTGCCGGAGAGCGGCGATGCTATCGAGCAGCGCGGCGCTCTTGGGAAGTTCCCGCAAGCAGATTTCCATTTGCGTTAAGCAGTAGGCCACGGCGCGCGGAAGACATTCATCTTGCAACAGGAACTTGAGCACGTCGGGGCCGCCGACTCGCAACCGTACCTGCTGGCGGTACATCTGGTAGGCGCTCAGCGATTTCAATACGCTCATCCATTGAATGTTCTCGAAGGGGTCCTGTTCCTGCCGTTCGGGCGTGACGGTCTGGGATTGCGACTGGGTCTGACTGGACTCGGTCGAATCCTGCTCCTGCCGAGATTCCGCGACCGCCGGCTGGCCGGCGCGCGGCAGTAGATTGGCCGAGCGTACGTCCAGAATGCGGGTGGTCATGTCGGCCCGCTCCAGATAGCGGCCCAGCCGGACGAAATCGTAGGCGGCGGTGCGGCTCATGGCCCCCGACAGCATGCCGTTGATCTGCTGCGCGCCGTGAATGACCCGACGCATGAATTCGAAACGGCCGCGCCGGGTGGGGACATGGTCGCGGGCGTAGATGTATAGGCCGTTGACCTGCTCCCAGACTTCTTGTGGCACGGTGTCGCGGGTAGTGCGGAGGTTCTCGCGGGCGGCGGCCAGGCTGGAAATAATCGAACTCGGATGATCGCGGTCGCTGATCAGGAACTTGAGCACGGCGGTCTCGTCGGCCAGCCGGATCGGGTCCTTCTCGAAGAACAATTTTTCGGCACCGACGATGAAGATCAGTGGCAGCCAGCCGAAGGTAGTGTTGCGCGGCAGGTCCAGCAGCAGGTTGCTGTTGACGTTGATGATGCGCGCGGTGTCTTCGGCCCGTTCGATTTGACGGGCCATCCAATAGATGTTTTGGGCGACGCGTGACAGCATGTTAGAGGCCCTCGGTATCGACGATCCAGGTGTCCTTGCTGCCACCCCCCTGCGAGGAGTTGACCACCAACGAACCTTTTCTGAGGGCGACCCGGGTCAGGCCGCCGGTGGTCACGTAGGTGGTGGGACCGGACAGGATGAACGGCCGCAAATCCACGTGGCGTGGTTCCATCTGGTCGTCGCACAGGGTTGGCGAGGTGGAGATCGACAGGGTGGGTTGGGCCATGTAGTTACGCGGGTCTTTCTGGATCAGTTCGGCGAAGCGCTTGCGCTCGCTGGAAGTGGCGTGCGGTCCGACCATCATGCCGTAACCGCCGGATTCGTTGGCGGGTTTGACCACCAGTTTATCCAAATTGGCCAACACATGGGCCCGGTCCTTTTCGCGCATGCACAGGTAGGATGGCACATTGGCGATCAGGGGGTCCTGATCGAGATAGTATTTGATGATGTCAGGGACAAAGGTGTACACGACCTTGTCGTCGGCCACGCCGGCCCCCGGCGCGTTGGCCAGCGCCACGTTGCCTTTGCGCCAGGCCCGCATCAAACCCTTGATGCCCAGCGACGAGTCCGGCCGGAAGGCTTCGGGATCGAGAAACAGATCGTCGACCCGCCGGTAGATCACGTCCACTCGTTCCAATCCCTTGATGGTGCGCATGTAGAGACAGTCGTCGTCGTCGACCTCTAGGTCGCTGCCCTCGACCAGTTCCACGCCCATCTGCTGGGCGAGGTAGGAATGTTCGAAATAGGCCGAGTTGTAGATGCCAGGGGTGAGCACCACCACGGTGGGGTTGTCGCCGGGGCGCGGCGACAGCGAGGCCAGCATGTCGTACAGCCGTGGGGCGTAGTCGTCCACCGGCTGGATGCGCTGGTACTCGAACAGTTCCGGGAACACCCGCTTGGTGACCACCCGGTTTTCCAGCATGTAGGACACGCCGGAGGGAACCCGCAGGTTGTCTTCCAGCACGTAGACCGTGCCGTCCTTGTCGCGCAC
>DAOTGT010000100.1:0-5639 GCA_035447285.1 Candidatus Competibacter sp. | reverse complement strand
AGATACTCGCATAGAGTCTTCGCCGCCGGTCGTGGTCCGGTCGCGCCGTCGATGAGTTCGTCGTATGCGCCGGTCGCGGCATAGTTCCGCCATTCGATTGTCATCTATCGTTGTCCTTAGCATTGGCATGCTCGATCGTTGTTGCGTTTGAGTGCAGCAAAATCCAAGCCAGTTGGGAATAAACCATGATGGTTGGGGCTGGTTGGTGGTATGACAAACAAAAATATAATAGCTGCCTTCAATGGCATGGGAAGCATGACGGACGGTGGTCCAAGGGAAACGGCCTGAATGCACGAGGATGGCGCGGGAAAAGTTATGTTGCGCTTATTTGGTGCAATACGGTGAATTGTGAACGAACTTCTCCCGTTTGACGGTGTGTCGTCGGCATTGGCCAAGCCGAGTTGTTCCCGCATAATGCGCGCCACGATTGTAGCCGACTGTGAAGGATAGGCCATGGCCATACGTGTTGCTCTCCACCACCATACCTCGTATCGATTCGATCGCGCCGTCAATGTGTCGCCGCACGTGATCCGACTGCGCCCGGCGTCGCATACCCGCACCCCGATCCATGCCTACTCGCTCAAGATCGAGCCGGCCCAGCACTTCATCAACTGGATGCAGGACCCCTTCGGCAATTTCCAGGCCCGGCTGGTGTTTCCGGAAAAGGTTCGGGAACTGAGCCTGACCGTCGATCTGGTGGCCGAGATGACGGTTATCAATCCTTTCGATTTCTTCGTCGAAAGCTACGCCGAGAAGTATCCGTTTGCCTACGAACCCACCCTATGCCGGGAGTTGACGCCCTATCTGGAAACGCAGGAAAACGGCCCGTTACTGAATGCTTGGCTGGAGGGTGTCGACCGCAAGCCGCAAACGATCGTCGATTTCCTGGTGGAACTCAACCGACGGCTGGGTCAGGACATCGGCTATCTCATTCGCATGGAAGCAGGGGTGCAGACCTGTGAGGAAACGCTGGGCAAACGCAGCGGTTCCTGCCGCGATTCGGCTTGGCTGCTGGTGCAAATCCTGCGGCATCTGGGATTGGCGGCGCGTTTCGTTTCCGGCTACCTGATTCAACTGACCGCCGATCTCAAGTCCTTGGACGGTCCCTCCGGCCCCGAGGCCGATTTCACCGACTTGCACGCCTGGGCCGAGGTGTTCGTGCCGGGCGCGGGTTGGATCGGCTTGGATCCGACCTCCGGCTTGTTCGCCGGCGAAGGTCATATCCCGCTGGCCTGCACGCCGACCCCGCCCAGCGCCGCGCCGGTCACCGGCTATACCGATCAATGCGAAACGGAATTCGATTTCGGCATGAAAGTGACGCGCATCCACGAGGACCCGCGTGTCACCAAGCCCTACACCGAGGAGCAATGGCGGACCATCGAGGCCTTGGGCCACGACGTGGACGCGAAATTACGCGCTGACGACGTGCGATTGACCATGGGCGGCGAACCGACCTTTGTCTCCATCGACGACATGGACGGCGCGGAATGGACCACCGCCGCTATCGGTCCCACCAAACGCAAGCTGGCTGGGCGGCTGTTGAAGAAACTGCGCGACCGCTTCGCGCCTTACGGCTTCCTGCATTACAGTCAAGGCAAGTGGTATCCGGGCGAATCCCTGCCGCGCTGGGCGCTGTCTTGCTACTGGCGTAGCGACGATCTGCCGCTGTGGCACGATCCGCGCTGGATCGCCGACGACGAGACGCCGCAAGGGTTCGGCCCGGAGCACGCGCTGACCTTTGCGCAAGAGCTGACCCGGCGCTTGGGCGTGAACGCCGGGCGCCTGATTCCCGGCTACGAGGACGTGTATTACTACCTGTGGAAGGAACGCACGCTGCCGGTCAACGTCGATCCCTTGAAGTACGATCTCAAGGACGACGAGGAGCGCCGGCGATTGGCGATCCTGCTGGAACGGGGTCTGAACGCCATCACCGGGTATGCACTGCCGATTCGCTGGCACGAAACGCCGGATGGCGGGCGATGGATGAGCGGACCGTGGGCGCTGCGTCGTGAGCATCTGTATCTGATTCCCGGTGACTCGCCGATGGGTTATCGGTTGCCGTTGGCGGCCCTGCCCTGGGTTGGAGAGACCGACCGCGAAGTGCCGCATCCGCAGTCGCTGTTCGAGTTCCGCGCCGCGCTGGGCGATGTCCATGGCGAGGTGATGCGCCGCTATAGCGAATTTCTGAGAGGAGGAACGGAGGCCGCGCGCGGCGATTTCCAGGAACAACCCGCCGCGACGGCGGATACCCAAGCCGTGATCCACACCTCCTTGTGCGTGGAGCCGCGTGAAGGCCACCTCTACGTTTTCATGCCGCCGCTTGGGCAATTGGAGCATTATCTGGATCTGTTGGCCTGCGTCGAGCAGACTGCCGCCGATCTGGCAATGCCGGTGCTGGTCGAGGGTTACGCGCCACCGTCCGACTGGCGGCTGCGCAAATTCGCCGTCACGCCCGATCCCGGTGTGATCGAAGTCAATATCCATCCCGCCAGCGACTGGGACGAACTGAAGCGCAACATCGAAGGTTTGTACGAGGATGCGCGCCAATCGCGGCTCGGTACCGAGAAATTCATGCTGGACGGGCGGCACACCGGTACCGGTGGCGGTAACCACGTTACCCTGGGTGGTGCCACGCCGAGCGACAGCCCATTCCTGCGCCGGCCCGATCTGCTGCGCAGTTTGCTCACCTACTGGCAGCATCATCCCAGCTTGTCCACGCTGTTCTCCGGGCTGTTCATCGGCCCGACCAGTCAGGCGCCGCGAGTGGATGAGGCCCGCAACGACAGCCTGTACGAGTTGGAAATCGCCTTCCAGCAGATGCCGGCTGGTAACGTGCCGCAACCGTGGTTGGTGGACCGATTGTTGCGCAATCTCTTGGTGGACCTGAGCGGCAACACCCACCGCGCCGAATTCTGCATCGACAAGTTGTACTCGCCGGATTCCGCCACCGGGCGGTTGGGTCTGGTGGAAATGCGCGCCTTCGAGATGCCGCCGCATGCCCGCATGAGCCTGATGCAGATGCTGCTGTTGCGCGGCTTGGTGGCGCGGTTCTGGGAGCGGCCCTATGCGGGTCGAGAATTGGTGCGCTGGGGCACGCGAATTCACGATCAGTTCATGCTGCCGCACTACGTATGGGCGGATTTCCAGGATGTGATCGGCGAGTTGAACGATGCCGGCTACCCGTTTGCGAGCGACTGGTTTCTGCCGTTCTTCGAGTTCCGTTTTCCGCACTATGGCAACATCGTCCATCGCGATGTCGATCTGGAACTGCGCCAGGCCTTGGAGCCATGGCATGTGCTGGGTGAAGAGCAGGCACTGGGTGGCACCGCCCGTTATGTCGATTCCTCGGTGGAACGAATGCAGATCAAGGTGCGCGGCATGGTCGGCGAGCGGCATGTGGTGGCCTGCAACGGCCGGCGGGTACCGCTGCGTCCGACCGAGATTCCGGGCGAATTCGTGGCCGGCGTTCGTTACCGTGCTTGGCAACCGCCGTCGGCATTACACCCGACCATCCCGGTTCACGCGCCTCTGGTATTCGACCTGGTGGATACCTGGAACCAGCGCTCCATCGGTGGTTGCACCTATCATGTGCAACATCCAGGTGGCCGCAACCCCGACACGTTCCCCGTCAACGCCAACGAAGCGGAAGCGCGGCGTTTCGCCCGATTCTGGCCGTATGGTCACACCCCTGGGTCGATGATGGCGCCAGCCGAGGAACCCAACCCCAACTTTCCGTTTACGCTGGATTTGCGGCGGCGAGAGGATTGATACCGGGTTTTCGGGGCTGATCCCCGGCGGCGACTCAATCGTCGCCGTCGGGGCATCCCACCGAATGGGGATTCCTGAGGAGTGGTTGAGGCGCGAACCACCGTATTGTCGATCTCTTGTGCAAGATATGTTCTACAGTTTTGAAGGGTGATCGTTAAGGCATCGGAACCGGACAAAATCCAAACTTTTCATTCGGATTTTTGTGTGGGTCGGCAAAGGGTGATGGTGATGGTGATAAGGTCATTCTCCGTTGTACGGGATTCCCGTCTCTGCATGCAATCGAGACGGTACGTATCAAGCGCTGACGAAAAGGACGATGAGGCGGCGAAGGCCAAGAGTTTTGGAGCTCATCTTCGGGAGCTCCGCGAACAACGCCGAAAAGTGAACCGCCGGTACTCGGTGCGGCAAACCGCCGAGCGGATCGGAGTGGAGCCGACCCACCTCAGCAAGATCGAGCGCGGGGAAATTTACCCGCCGACCGAGGATACGATGCGGCGGTTGGCGGCCGATCTGGGGGAAGACGCGGACTTGCTGTTGGCCAGGGCGGGCTTGGTGGCCAGCGACGTTCTGGAGGTCATCGCCAAACGGCCGACGCTGTTTGCCGAGATCATCCGAGGATTGGGCGATGTGTCCGACGAGGAGTTGTCCGCCTTGGTGCATAAGGTCCGCAACGGCGTCTGGTAGAAGGGCGGCGAGCTGGGAACATCGCGCTTGCCTCGCCAAAGCGGGTTCCACTCGATTGCCGGATTTCCGATATGCGCGGGTGACGAATGAAGGTCGTTCAGAGCTGGGATGATGGCGTCGTGGACGATATTCGGCTGGCGGATTTGCTGCGCCGCCACCAGGCCAGCGCCACTTTCAATCTCAATCCTGGTTTGCACCACGCGGAGCGTTCCTTTAGTTGGCGTTATGGCGACAAGGAGGTGTGGCGGCTCGGCCGCGATGAACTGATCGAGATCTACGCCGGTTTCGAGATCGCCAACCACTCCCTGAACCATCCCAACCTACCCGATCTGTCTCCCACGGATCTGCGGCGTGAGGTGCAAGACAGCCGACGCATCCTGCAAGAGTGGTTTCAGCAACCGGTGCGTGGTTTCTGCTACCCCTTCGGCGGGTTCAACCCGATGGTGAAGGAGGCGGTGCGCGCCGCCGGTCATGTCTACGCCCGCACCGTGACCGAACGCGAACCGATATTGCCGTTGACCGATCCATTCGAGTTCGGAGTCAGTTGCCGGTTCGTCGATCCCTCGTTCTGGACTCGTTACGAGCATGCCAAGGCATCGGGTGGCGTGTTCTGCTTCTGGGGCCACAGCTACGAACTGGTCGATGAAGCCATGTGGGCCGATCTGGAAGACAAGATCGCCCGGATCGGCGCCGATCCAGCGGCGGAATGGGCGAGCATCGAAGCATTGTTCTGAACGGCTCCAGCTTGGTGCGTGCTCAGCCCAGATCCAGAGTCGTTTCACCCGATGACGTTCACTCGTGCCGCAACGCGTCGATGGGATCGAGCCGCGCGGCGCGGCGGGCTGGGAAATAACCGAAGATCACACCGATCGCCGCCGAAAACAGGAACGACAGCAGATTGATGCCGGGATCGAAGACATACGGCACCTGCATGACCTTGGCCAGCCCGAGCGAGGCCAGCGTCGCCAAGGTGATTCCGACAACGCCGCCCAGTGACGACAGGGCCACCGCCTCGATCAAAAATTGCAGCAAGACCTCCCGTTCCAGCGCGCCGATCGCCAGCCGGATGCCGATTTCGCGGGTGCGCTCGGTCACCGATACCAGCATGATGTTCATGATGCCGATGCCGCCGACCAGCAGACTGACGGCGGCCACCGCGCCCAGCAGCATGGTCAATACCTTGGTGG
>DAOTGT010000099.1:3130-11877 GCA_035447285.1 Candidatus Competibacter sp. | reverse complement strand
CAGCTCGCCGATCTTGGCGTGCAGCGCCTTCAGATCAACCAGGGGCTCCGCAGGGTGGCCCTCCTGCCCGAACACGCTGGCTCGCGTTGGCGAGCAACTGCCCCTTCCAATCTGCAATCTGGTTCGGGTGGATGTCGAACTGCTTGGCCAACTCGGCCATCGTCTTCTCGCCCCGGAGGGCGGCCAAAGCCACCTTGGCCTCGAACGCCGGCGAGTGGTTCCGGCGGGGTCTTCTGCTCATGTCTTGCTCCTCAAAAGCGGGGCATATCACGCCCCTGCGGAGCAGGGAATCCACTTACCGGGCTGTTCAGATTTCTGGGGCCACTTCTCCGGCAGGTGAAGTTACTGGACCGGACAATTCGGGATTTGAGCCGGGCAGCGGAAGCGAAGGCCAAGATCAGAAAAATGTGTGTCGGCAAGGACGCCAATCCAGTAGCGTCCTCCAAGATAGCCGGCCCATTGTGAGCATCGCCGCCCGGTTGTTGGTAACCGAGAAAATTGCGAGCGGGCGTTAGGGAGAAAAGCAGGCTCGGGAAGCGACCCTTTCCGCATTTTCGAGCCTCGCTTCAGATTTACGCACGAAATTGACCGTTCGTCAGCTGCAAGGTAACGTAAGCGCCTACCGAAAACGGATGGGCAGGTATGACGGCTAAGAAACATTCCCCTCTTTCTTTCGAAGCGGCTCTGACCGAACTGGAAAGTGTGGTCGCGCAGCTCGAACAAGGCGAACTGAGTCTCGAAGAGACCTTGCAACGGTTCGAGCAGGGGGTTGCCTTGACGCGAACCTGCCAAATCGCCCTGCAACTGGCCGAGCAAAAAGTGGAACAATTGCTTGAGCAAAATGGCGGCTTGGAAATTTTGCCGTTCCACGAGACGACGGCGTGATGAACATGGTTGCGGAATGGAGCAGGCACTATCGGAGCCGCGCCAACCAAGCACTCGATCAACGGTTACCCGCTGCGGATCTTCATCCCGGCGATCTGCATCAGGCCATGCGCTACGCGGTCCTAGGAGGTGGGAAGCGCATCCGGCCAGTGTTGGTATACTCGGCCGGCGCGGTGGTCGGCGCGGTACTTGAGTCCTTGGACGGTCCGGCTTGCGCGGTGGAATTCATCCATGCCTATTCCCTGATCCACGACGACTTGCCGGCAATGGATAACGACGAACTGCGCCATGGTCGGCCCACCTGCCACAAGGCGTTTGGTGAGGCGCTGGCGATCCTGGCCGGCGACGCCTTGCAGGCGTTGGCGTTTCAGGTATTGAGTCAGGATCCCGCCATGATTCCCGATTCAGCCATTCGCATGCGGATGCTCGGCCTGTTGGCGCAAGCCGCCGGTTCACGTGGGTTGGTGGGTGGCCAGGCCATCGATCTGGCGGCGGTCGGTCGAGATGATCTGACCCTGGCGGAATTGGAAAACATGCATATCCACAAGACTGGCGCATTGATTCGCGCTAGTGTGCTGCTTGGAGCGTTCAGCCGACCGGAAGTCGAGCCCACGGTGCTGGAGCGGTTGGATCGTTATGCCAAGTGCATCGGTCTGGCCTTCCAAATTCGCGACGACATTCTCGACGTGGTCGGCGATACCGCCACCCTTGGTAAGACCCAAGGGGCCGACCGGGCGCTCAACAAGCCCACTTACCCCGCACTGCTGGGTTTGGACGGTGCCCGCGAGCACGCTCGCGCGCTGCACCAGGAAGCGCTGGCCAGCCTTGGACCCTTGGGGTCCGAAGCCGATCCGCTGCGTTGGCTCGCCACTTACATCGTCGAGCGTGTCTACTAGCCAGCTTGCAAGCACTGGGTGGCCGAAGCCACTCGACGCATCCCTCACATAAAATCACGAATGGGCATGGATTTTGTCACGATGACCGCCGGATTCGCTTTTCCGTTGCTGGAACAGATCGATACGCCGCTCGACCTGCGGCAGTTGCCCGAAGCGCGCCTGCCGGAATTGGCTTGCGAACTGCGTGAGTTTCTCATCCAGACCGTGGCCAAGACCGGAGGACATTTCGCCGCCAATCTAGGCACCGTGGAATTGACCATCGCCTTGCATTATGTGTTTGACACGCCCGAGGATCGCTTGGTCTGGGATGTAGGCCATCAAACCTATCCGCACAAGATTCTGACCGGCCGTCGAGCCCGGATGGAAACCTTGCGGCGCAAAGGCGGTATCGCCGGTTTCCCCAAGCGGGACGAAAGCCCCTACGATACCTTTGGCGTCGGTCATTCCAGTACCTCGCTCAGCGCGGCGCTGGGCATGGCCATCGCCGCCGAGCAGGCGAACAGCGACCGCAAGGTGGTGGCGGTGATCGGCGATGGCGCCATGACCGCCGGCATGGCGTTCGAAGCGCTCAATCATGCCGGCCATCTAAAGCCCGACTTGTTGGTGGTGCTGAACGATAACGAAATGTCGATTTCGCCGAACGTCGGTGCCCTGTCGGCCCATTTGACCAAGCTGCTGTCGGGCCGATTCTTCTCCAGTGTCCGGGAAGGCGGTAAACGCATGCTCAGTCGGGTGCCGCCCATGCTGGAAGTGGCGCGACGCGCCGAGGAACACGTCAAAGGTATGTTTGCTCCCGGCACCCTCTTCGAGGAGCTGGGTTTCAATTATTTCGGACCGGTGGACGGGCATGACCTACCGACGTTGGTTCAGACCCTGCACAACCTGCGAGCGCTCAAGGGGCCGCGACTGTTGCATGTGGTCACCCGCAAAGGCAAGGGCTATCCGCCGGCCGAGGATGAACCGGTCGGCTATCACGGAGTCGGTGTTTTCGACCCGGCCTGCGGGCTCAAACCAGCCAGGTCGGGCGGAGGGCCGAGCTATACCCAGGTGTTCGGGGAATGGCTGTGCGATATGGCCGAGCGGGACGAGCGTTTGATCGGCATTACCCCGGCCATGCGGGAAGGCTCCGGTTTGGTGGAGTTCGCGGAGCGCTTTCCGAATCGCTATTTCGATGTGGCGATCGCCGAACAGCACGCGGTCACGCTGGCCGCCGGTCTGGCCTGCGAGGGGCTCAAGCCGGTGGTGGCGATTTATTCCACGTTCCTGCAGCGCGCTTACGATCAATTGATTCATGATGTCGCCCTGCAAAATTTACCGGTGCTGTTCGCCATCGATCGCGCCGGATTGGTGGGACCCGACGGGCCGACCCACGCCGGCAGCTTCGATTATAGCTATCTGCGCTGTATTCCCAATCTGGTGGTGATGGCCCCGGCCGACGAAAACGAATGCCGAGAGATGCTCTATACCGGCTTCCAGTTGAACCAGCCGGCGGCGGTGCGCTATCCGCGCGGCAAGGGCACTGGAGTGGACGTGTGGCGAGAAGAGATGCGGGCGTTGCCACTAGGGGAAGCCGTTGTCCGCCGTCGCGGCCGGGATCTGGCATTGATGGCTTTCGGTAGCATGGTGGAGATCGCCGAGGCCGTGGCTCGACGGCTGGATGCCACTGTGGTGAACATGCGCTTTATCAAACCGCTGGATGAGGCGGTTGTGGTACGGTTGGCCGCCGAACACCGCTGGCTGGTGACGTTGGAAGAGAATGTGGTGGCCGGTGGCGCGGGCAGTGCGGTGAACGAGTGCCTGGCGGCGCGGAATATCCACGTCCCAGTTTACAATATCGGATTACCGGATCGCTTCGTGGGTCAGGGTGAGCGCGACGAACTGCTAGCCGAGTGTGGCTTGGATGTGGAAGGCGTGCTCCGGCAACTGACGGATTGGGGGATAAAGTGTCCCGTCCCGCCCCCGGTTTGATAGCTGAGCGATATGCTCGGGAATTAACCGTTGATTTGATCATCCAACCACTGGTATTGAAGCACTTCCGCAACTGGTTGGAGCGGTGTGAGGCGTTGGATTTTGAATGAAGCGCGCGAAGGCGCGCGGTTGAGAGGATTGCATGAAGCCATCAATGATGAGTCCCGCGGCCATGCCGGCGGTCATCCATATTCCCGACGTGCAGAACAGCGCCGATACCCGCCGATTGGCGATCAACAAGGTGGGAATCAAGGATATCCGCCATCCGGTCAGAGTTCGTGATCGCAGCGGGGGCGAACAGCACACCATCGCCACGTTCAACATGTACGTGAACCTGCCTCACAATTTCAAGGGCACGCACATGTCGCGTTTCGTGGAGATTCTGAACGTACCGGGCCGAGAGATTTCGGTGGACTCCTTCAAGGACATGCTGACCGAGATGACCGGGCGGCTGGAAGCGGAAGCCGGTCATATCGAGATGACTTTCATGTATTTCGTCACCAAGGCGGCGCCGGTATCCGCGGTTAGGAGCCTGATGGATTACGAGGTGACCTTCATTGGCGAGATTCGCGACAGCCGGCCGACCATGAACGTCAAAGTCGTGGTGCCGGTGACCAGCCTATGCCCTTGTTCGAAGAAAATTTCCAAATACGGCGCGCATAATCAGCGCTCGCATGTGACAGTCAATGTGCGCGCCCAGGATTTTATCTGGATCGAGGACATCATCGACTTGGTGGAAAAGGAGGCGTCCTGCGAATTGTACGGGCTGCTCAAGCGCCCGGACGAGAAGTATGTCACCGAGCGAGCCTACGACAATCCCAAGTTTGTCGAGGACATGGTGCGCGATATCGCCGCCAAACTGAATCAGGACGATCGCGTTGCGGCATATGCGGTGGAGTCGGAGAATTTCGAATCCATCCACAACCACTCTGCTTACGCCATGATTGAGCACGACAAGGAAGCCAAGTAGCCGATGGCCAGTAATGTTCTTTCTGGCGGAACACAAAAAAAGCCGTTCCAGCGAACGGCTTTTTTATTGCGAAGTGGTGGGCGATGCTGGGCTCGAACCAGCGACCCCTACCGTGTGAAGGTAGTGCTCTCCCACTGAGCTAATCGCCCGTCAAACGGGGCCGAGATTATAAGCAGCCGACCTCCTTTCTGACAAGCGTTTGTTTCATTTATGCCTCGGTTCTCCGGTGGACAACCCAAATACAGACTGACGAAACCCCGAGTTCCGGTAACGGGAATACGGCCAGAATGACGCATACATCGCGGTTTCACTCAGATGTATTGTACGTCGACGATTTCGTAGGTTCTCAGACCGCCGGGTGTTTGGACGTCGACGATGTCGCCAACGAACTTGCCGATTAATGCTCGGGCGATGGGCGAACTGAATGAAATCTTGCCCTCTTTGATATCCGCCTCGTCCTCGCCAACGATCTGGTAGCGCTTTTCTTCCTCGCTGTCCTCCTCGGTCAGCAGCACGGTGGAGGCGAACACCACCCTGTCGGAGGGCGGTAGCTTGGTGACGTCGATAATCTGGGCATAGGCCAGCTTCGCTTCGATTTCAGCAATGCGGCCCTCCGTAAAGCTTTGCTGCTCGCGGGCGGCATGGTATTCGGCATTTTCCTTCAGATCGCCATGAGCGCGGGCCTCGGCGATGGCGGCGGTAATCTGCGGTCGCGCGACCGTTTTCAGTTGGAGCAGCTCCTCGCGCAGTTTTTCAGCGCCGGCGATGGTCATCGGTACCTTCTGAGTCATGCGTGCAGTTCCCGGTGCAGATCCTGGAGGCAGTTCACGTTCCCATTGTCGAGTTCGCGCAGGGCCTGGCAGGTGGCTCGCGCGGCGGCGATGGTGGTGGTGTAGCTGATTTTGTGCATCAGAGCCTCGCGACGGATGGAGTAAGAATCGGCGATCGCCTGTTTGCCTTCTGTCGTGTTGATGATAAGACTGATCTGATCGTTCTTGATCATGTCCACGACATGTGGCCGGCCTTCCCCTACCTTATGGACGGTGTCGCAGGCGAGGTCGAAGGCATGCAAGGCTGCTGCGGTTCCCTTGGTGGCGACCAGTCTGAAACCGAGCCGTTCCAGTTCGCGAGCAACTTCGACCGCCTTGGGTTTGTCGGCATCGCGCACGCTGATGAAGGCTTGTCCACCGCGTGGCAATTGGTCACCCGCGCCGAGTTGGGCCTTGGCGAACGCTTCGCCGAAGGTACGACCGACGCCCATCACTTCACCGGTGGATTTCATTTCCGGCCCCAATAGGGGATCGACGCCGGGGAATTTGACGAAGGGGAACACGGCTTCCTTCACGCAATAATAGGCGGGAATCACTTCGCCGGATACCCCTTGCTCGGCGAGTCCGCGTCCGACCATGCAACGGGCGGCGATTTTGGCCAGCGGTCGGCCGGTGGCTTTGGAGACATAAGGCACGGTGCGGGAAGCGCGAGGGTTGACTTCCAGCACGTAGATGTCGTTGCCCTGAATGGCGAACTGGGTGTTCATCAGCCCAACCACGCCCAGTTCCAGCGCCATCGCCCGCACTTGTTCGCGTAGCCGGTCCTGAATCGCCGGACTAAGGGAAAAGGGCGGCAGCGAGCAGGCGGAATCGCCGGAATGCACGCCGGCTTCCTCGATGTGTTCCATGATGCCGCCGATGAGGACTTCGTGCCCGTCGCTGAGCGCGTCCACATCCACCTCGACGGCATTGTTGAGAAAGCAGTCCAGCAACACCGGTGAATCGTTGGAGACTTGTACCGCATCGGTCATGTAGCGGCGCAGGTCCTCTTCCTGGTGGACGATTTCCATGGCCCGGCCGCCCAGGACGTAGGAGGGGCGCACCACCAGCGGGTAGCCGATTTCCTGGGCCAACCGCACCGCTTCCTCGGGTTCGCGGGCGGTGCGATTGGGCGGCTGCAGCAAACCGAGTTGGGCGATCATCTGTTGGAAGCGCTGGCGGTCCTCGGCGCGGTCGATGGCGTCCGGCGTGGTGCCGACGATCGGCACGCCGTTGGCTTCCAATGGCCGGGCCAGCTTGAGCGGTGTCTGTCCGCCATACTGGACGATGACCCCCTTGGGCTGCTCCTTGCGGACGATTTCGAGCACGTCTTCCAGGGTCAGCGGCTCGAAATATAGCCGGTCGGAGGTATCGAAGTCGGTGGACACCGTCTCTGGATTGCAGTTGACCATGATGGTTTCGTAGCCATCCTCGCGCAGGGCGAGGGCGGCATGGACACAACAGTAGTCGAACTCGATACCCTGACCGATGCGGTTGGGGCCGCCGCCCAACACCATGATTTTGGCGCGGTCGGTCGGTTCGGCCTCGCACTCTTCCTCGTAAGTGGAATACAGATAGGCGGTGCTGGTGGCGAATTCGGCGGCGCAGGAATCGACTCGCTTGTAGACCGGGTGGATGTCGAATTCGTTGCGCTGCTGGCGGACCAGGGTCTCGGTGACGCCGGCCAAGGTCGCCAAGCGGCTGTCGGAGAAGCCCTTGCGCTTGAGAAAATACAGCCGTTCCCGGTTCCGCAAGGCCGCCGCGCCCAGAGCGCGCACCTCGCCGGCGATCTGAACCAGTTCGTCAATCTGCGCCAGGAACCAGGGATCGATCCGGGTGAGTTCGTACAGTGTGTCCACCGAGTATCCCAGGCGGAAGGCTTCGGCGACGAACCACAGTCGCTGCGGGCCGGGCATGCCCAGCTCGTACTTGAGCGCGACATGCGGGTCGGGGTGTTGGTGGTCGAGGATTTCGTTGAAACCGTCGGTGCCGATTTCCAGGCCGCGCAAGGCCTTGTGGAGCGATTCCTGGAAGGTCCGACCAATGGCCATCACCTCGCCGACCGATTTCATCTGGGTGGTCAAGCGTTGGTTGGCTTGCGGAAATTTTTCGAAATTGAAGCGCGGTACCTTGGTGACGACGTAATCGATGCTCGGCTCAAACGATGCCGGGGTGCGGCCGCCGGTGATCTCGTTCTTGAGTTCGTCCAGGGTATAGCCGACCGCCAGTTTGGCCGCGACCTTGGCGATGGGGAAACCGGTGGCTTTGGACGCTAGCGCCGAGGAGCGCGAGACCCGAGGGTTCATCTCGATGATGACCATGCGTCCATTGTCGGGGTTGATGGCGAATTGGACATTGGAGCCACCGGTATCGACACCGATCTTACGCAGCACCGCCAGCGAGGCGTTGCGCATGATCTGGTATTCCTTGTCGGTCAGGGTCTGGGCTGGGGCTACGGTGATCGAGTCGCCGGTATGCACGCCCATCGGATCGAAATTTTCGATCGAACAAACGATGATGCAGTTATCGGCCCGATCACGGACCACTTCCATCTCGAATTCCTTCCAGCCCAGCACGGATTCTTCCAGCAACACCTCACTGGTCGGCGACAAATCCAGGCCGCGTTCGAGGATCTCGACCAGTTCTTCACGATTGTAGGCAATACCGCCGCCGCTGCCGCCTAGGGTGAAGGATGGACGGAGGATGGTCGGAAAACCGATCTCGTGATGCTGGGCCAGTGCCTCTTCCAAAGTGTGAGCGACCACGGATCGTGGGGTGGCCAGCCCGATCTCGTGCATGGCCTGACGGAAGCGCTCGCGGTCCTCGGCCATGTCGATGGCGTTGGGAGAAGCGCCGATCATTTCCACACCATATTGTTTCAACACACCGTGGCGGACCAGATCCAGCGCGCAGTTCAGCGCGGTTTGGCCGCCCATGGTCGGCAGCACGGCGTCCGGGCGCTCGCGGGCGATGACCTGGCTGACCGTTCGCCAGTGAATCGGCTCGATGTACACGGCGTCGGCCATGTTGGGGTCGGTCATGATGGTGGCGGGGTTGGAGTTGACCAGGATCACCCGGTAACCTTCCTCCCGCAGCGCCTTGCAGGCTTGGGCGCCGGAGTAGTCGAACTCGCAGGCTTGACCGATCACGATGGGACCGGCGCCGATGATCAGGATGCTGTGCAAATCGGTGCGCTTGGGCATGGCTCAGGTGTCGGGT
>DAOTGT010000099.1:0-3030 GCA_035447285.1 Candidatus Competibacter sp. | reverse complement strand
GGGTGTCGGGTGTCGGGTGTCGGACGAGGACAACAAGACACGAGCAGCAGCGGGGGCCTGTTTGGTGCCCGGCTCATGCGTCGGGTCGGTTTGCCGCCATCAGGTCGATGAACCGGTCGAACAGCGGCGCCACATCGTGTGGGCCGGGGCTGGCTTCCGGGTGGCCCTGGAAACTGAAGGCCGGTCGGTCGGTGCGGGCGAGGCCCTGCAGCGAGCCATCGAACAGCGAGCGGTGAGTCGCGCGCAAGTTGGTCGGCAACGTGGTTTCATCCACCGCGAAGCCGTGGTTCTGGCTGCTGATCATCACCCGGCCGCTGTCGAGATCCAGCACCGGATGGTTGCCGCCGTGGTGGCCGAACTTCATCTTGACGGTACGCGCGCCGCTGGCCAGTCCCAGCAACTGATGGCCGAGGCAGATTCCGAACAGCGGAATCCCGGTGTCCAGCAACTCGCGGATGGCGGCGATGGCATAGTCGCACGGTTCGGGGTCACCGGGTCCGTTGGACAGGAATACGCCGGTGGGATTCAGGCCGATGACCGCGCTGGCCGGCGTCCGCGCCGGCACCACGGTGACTCGACAGTCGCGGGCCACCAGCATCCGCAAGATGTTGCGTTTGACGCCGTAGTCGTAGGCGACCACATGGTGGCGGGTGGCGCGCACGCTTGGGAAACCGTTGTCGGCCAAGCGCCAAGTACTCTCTTGCCACTCGTAGGGTTCGGAGACGCTGACGACCTGGGCCAAATCCATGCCCTTCAAGCCAGGAAATTCACGAGCCAGGCGACGCGCCCGATCCGCGTCGGGAGCGTCGCCCGCGATCAGGCAGCCGCCCTGCGCGCCTTTTTCCCGCAGCAGGCGGGTCAGTCGCCGGGTATCGATACCGGCGATGGCGACCACGCTGTGTTCACGCAGGTAGCTGTCCAGCGATTGCCGGTTGCGCCAGTTGCTGGCACGGCGCGGACAATCCCGCACCACCAGGCCGCTGGCGTGGATTTGGCCCGCCTCCTCATCGCCGCCGTTGGTGCCGACGTTGCCGATGTGAGGATAAGTCAGGGTCACGATCTGCTGGCAGTAGGAAGGATCGGTCAGAATTTCTTGATAGCCGGTGATCGAGGTATTGAAAACAACTTCGCCTTGGGCGAATCCATCGGCGCCGATGGATTCGCCCTGGAACAGGCTACCGTCTTCCAGGGCCAGAAGCGCGGGTTTCCTCAAGGGAGCCTCCAGAATGGACACACAGAAAGGGAGCAGCGCACGGGCCGCTCCCAGGATGCGATGCAAAAAACATGGTGAACTGGTGGGGAGTTTACCAAATCATGCCGTGTGGCTCTAGAGAGCGGGATTGCCGGCGGATAGCGCGTTCAGTGCAGGTCGAGCACGTCTCGCATGTCATACAGGCCGGGAGGACGGTTTGCCAGCCAGGCGGCCGCGCGCGCGGCGCCCTTGGCGAAGGTCATCCGGCTGGAGGCGCGATGGGTGATTTCGATGCGTTCGCCGTCGTCGGCGAACAGGACGGTATGGTCGCCGACGATGTCGCCGGCACGGATGGTGGCGAAGCCGATGGTGTTGCGCTCGCGCTCGCCGATGACGCCTTCCCGACCATACACCGCGCATTGCGCTAGGTCCCGACCGAGCACTCCGGCAATCGTCTGTCCCATCGCCAGCGCCGTGCCGGAGGGGGCATCCACCTTATGGCGATGATGGGCTTCGAGAATCTCGATGTCGACGCTGTCGCCCAAGGTCCGTGCCGCCAGCTCCAGCAGTTTGAGGCAGAGGTTGACTCCAACACTCATGTTGGGCGCGAACACAATGGGAATCCGTGCCGCGCCGGCGGCAATTTCCGCCTTCTGTTCCGTCGACAGGCCAGTGGTGCCGATCACCATCGCCTTGCCGGCGGATCGGCACAGCGCAAGATGAGCGATGGTCACCGCCGGCTTGGTGAAATCGATCAGCAGATCGAAGTGATCGACCAGTGGTGCGAGATCGGCGGTGATGAGGATGCCCAACCGGCCGATACCGGCAATTTCGCCAGCATCGGCGCCGATGAATGGGCTATCGGGATGTTCGGAAGCCACGGAGCAACGAATGCTTTCAACCCGGCTGCATGCGTCAAGCAACTGTCGCCCCATGCGACCGGCGGCGCCGGCGATCGCGACGTGAATCATGGCGGGCGTTCTCCCGTGGGATGGTCAGACGCTACCGACAACCGGCTTGGTGTCGGCCTTGAGGCGTTACCGCGAGGAACGTTCGCGGGTGCTCTTTGCAAAGACAAAGGGTTACGCGTTGCAACGTAACCCTGTCACTTTGGAGCGGGTGATGGGAATCGAACCCACGCCATCAGCTTGGGAAGCTGAGGTTCTACCATTGAACTACACCCGCCGCATAATCCCGCGCTCTTCCTGCCTGAACCCAATCAAGTGGGTAGTCCGGAAATCATAGAGATAAAGCAGGTAGGTTGCAAGATGGTTAAAGCACGCCTTCTTGGCGGGATTTAACCGCAAAATCTATTCAGGGATTCGGAAAACTTCGATATCATCCGCCTGCTTCAGCCAGCCCGGCCTTTTGCCACGTCCTGTCCATGTTTGTTCGGGGTTGCTGGGATTACGGTATTTAGGTTTGCCCGGCGATCTCTTCCGACGGCCCGAATAGTTGATTACCTCTTCCGGTGTCATATCGTATTGATAAGCCATTTTGATCATTTGATCGCGAAGGGCTTCAATTTCACCGGTCTTTTTTTGTTCGATGGCATCTTCGGCTGTCTGGATCAACTGCTTGAGTTGCTCAACGGAATAGGAATGGATCATGTCTTCGATGTTGTCGCTCATGGTTTTTCGTTTGCCGTTGTCAATGTTTGCTGTTAGGAGTCCTTGATTAGGACCATGCGATTATTGTAGAGCATTTTTTTTTATGACTGCAATGATTTTGACTATATTTTATGTGGTGGTCCGGGGAAGTAATCTTTCAGAGGATTGGCCGCTTTTTGTGATTAGCGATTCCAAATATCGTTGCAGTGTGGATCGAAAGACCAATGA
>DAOTGT010000098.1:0-12174 GCA_035447285.1 Candidatus Competibacter sp. | reverse complement strand
CAGCCGGGTGGACGATGTTCCAAAGCCAGTTCACCTCCTACTCCGGGAAGCGGGCGATAAAGGAGCCGTTTCCCGATGAGCGTGCCACACGCTCAAGACTCTTTCAGCTTCGCAAGTTGCTGAAAAAACGTGGGAGTTGATGACGGACTATCTGATTCGCTCAATGGCTGGTCATCCAGCAGCCACGGATTTCACGGGAAACGATCCACTAGCTTTATCTGATCGCGGACTGGGCGCGAGATCAACGTTTTAACTATCTACCGCCTGCTTGGGTGCGATGGGTGGATTTGCACCACATTTCTTCGTTTGATTCATATTTACGGCTACGAGCGATATCTTCGCCAAAGCGTGCGACGAATTGTCCGCTACTGTTGACAGCGGCTTGTCTGGGTGGGTACTGGTGGACGCGATCATGACGCGCCTGTACTGGTGTATCAGTATGGCCACGGTGTATTAGCTGCATGTAAATGTTGTCGCCCACGATGCTTCGATCCGGTGCGATGCTGTCGCCGGCTTCGATCTGGACGAGATTTGCCGGCGGCACAGGGTGAGCCGGAAAACCCTCGGCAGGATTTGGTGAGAAGGGGTAGCGCGTGCCAAATCTCCCTCTTTTTGCAATAGGGAGAAGGGAAGGGATTGCTATTTAATAACCCGTCGCCACATGAGTGTCGCTACCCGTAATAGCGATCTAAAGCGAGCAGAACGAGATTGAATTAACGTGACGCCAGGGGGTGTTCCCAGAAACCAAAATCGGGTTAGTAGGATATGTATCGTGTACCCTATTGAATTAATGATCGCCTATTGGAAATTAAATCTAATTTTTTATGCTTTTTTATGCTTTTAAAAGTATTTCAAAATGTGCTATAATAATCAATTAGTGGTAACGGAAATTTGTTCTTTCTATTAGGATATATTAAGTCTTACAGTTCCAAGCGGCAATTAGAGTCTTCTTAATAATACAGTCTCGGAAGCTCTATATCTATCCCGCGTGCCGGCTAGCTGAAACTTATTATCGGATAGTAGTGTTTTATAAGATCGAGAGTATGAGAAACCCAGTATGCCTACAAATCCAAAACCCCAACGCATTCGTGACCCTCTGCACAATTTAATTGAATTTGATTCAAGTCAGCTTGAGGGAACGCTGTGGAAAGTCATACAAACAAGGCCATTTCAGCGTTTACGTCGAATCCGACAGCTCGGATTTTCAGAATTGGTTTTTCCTGGCGCTACCCATACTCGCTTCGCTCACAGTGTAGGAGCATACCATATTGCACGCCGATTAATACAAATAATTAAGCGCTATTTACTATCTAATGGAATACAACTACAAGATCATCAAGAAAAAGTCGCTCTTACTGCCGCACTTGTTCATGATGTGGGGCATGGTATGTTCAGTCATGCGTTTGAAGATGTTGGCAAGAAACTCAAGTTAAAGATGGCAGAACATGAACATGTAAGCGATTATCTTATTCGTAATGGAGAGATCAGCGACATATTAACTAGATCGCTTGGTAGCGGTTTTGCTAATGATGTGGCAAATGTGATTGGATGTGGGCGTCCAGGAAACTTATATGATGCAGTTGTATCTAGTCAGTTCGATGCGGACAGACTAGATTATATGCAGCGTGATCGATTAATGACGGGTGTCCAGAATAGCGGTATTGATTTTAATTGGTTAATAAATAACTTAGAGGTTGGTGGTTTTAAGATTGGGAATGATGAGCAAGAAAGTGGTTCGATTGAAACCTTTGTGATAAGCAATAAGGCGATTTACGCGGCCGAGACATATATTCTAGCATTGTTTCACCTTTACCCTACAATTTATTATCATAAAACAACGCGTGGAGCTGAGAAAATCTTCTCCGAGATCATGATGCGCTTGATTAATTTGGTACGTGATGACTCTATAGATAAGACTGCCTTACCTATTAATCATCCGATTATATGTTTCGCCAAAAACCCAGATGATATCGAGAAAGTATTGACCCTAGATGATACTGTATTCTGGGGTGCTTTACCCATGCTCATAGAGGCAGATGATCCTCTTATTAATAAATTTTCAAATTGGTTATGGACGCGAAAACTTCCAAAATGTATTGATATAAAACAAAAAATAACCGACGGTATCGGGGCAAATCGTGGTTCCTCACAAAAAGAAATAGAAGCGTGCAAAAAAAAGATAGAACGAGTCACAATATCCGTAAAGGAATCCATTGAAGAATTACTGAACACGATTAAGAGCAATTCTCTTATGGATACTATTCCAAGGCTTTTGGTCGACCAAGCGGATAGACATCCTTACAAAAGCTTTCAAGAATCTAAAGGACCGTTGAACCAAATTAATATTCGGCAAGGTGAGAAGATTCTCGATATGGCTGAGGCCTCTCAAGTGGTTGCTGGATTAAAACCATTCAGTTTATTTCGCGCTTACTATGATGCCGATGATACAGACATTAAAAAGCAATTGGATCAAATTATCGAAGAAAAACTGAGGAGTGAATAAAGATGGCAATGCGAGAGCGTGATGAGGTCGCAAAAATTGTGCGCGATGCCGGCGGACAAATTGTTGGTCGCACTAGGATTCAGAAAGTCGTTTATTTGCTTGAACTAACAGGCCAAGTTAATGGATTCGATTTCAATTTTGAGTATCGACACTATGGACCCTATAGCGAGGCTTTGTCCGATGCTATCCATGCGGCGGATGCTTTTGGTCTAATTACTGAAGAAGAGCGTACAGCCCAATGGGGTGGTCGCTATTCGATATATAAGGCTAGCGAAGAGTTAGAGCGGCTAATTGAAAATGACCGTGTGCGATTTATTAAGGAAGCAGCTGCGATAGACCCAGTCATATTGGAGATCGCTGCCACTGCTGCCTATTTGTATGCAGTTGAGAATTTTTCAGATCCTTGGGGGGAGACCCAACGGCGCAAGCCAGAAAAGGCAACCCCTGAACGGCTCGATAGAGCAAAAAAAGCCTATCAGAAACTTCTAGGATTGAAAACTCCACAGCCTCTCCCTGCGATTGCGTAGAGTCAAAACGTCAGTCATACAATGGTTCATGGTGCTGGATCGGGAATTTATTACCACCAAGCAATCGACGATCCGGCAGTCGAGCGGGCGCCACGTCGAAGGCGAGGGGATGCGGCTCGGCCGTCGGTGTCATCACAACTCCAACAGGATTGCTATAGTGCGTCAGTCCTCGGGCCGCATGAAGGAAGATCATGAACGCCATCGGCGATCCGCCAACCGCCCCGCCCGTCACGATCTTTGCCATCCCGAACATCCGTCGTTTTCTGGCTTTTCGACTGCTGTTCGGAGTCCGTTTCTATTACCCCGTATTCGCGGTGCTGTTTCTCGATTTCGGCTTGAGCATCGGCCAGTTCACCATGTTGAATGCGATCTGGGCGGGGGCCATCGTACTCTGCGAAGTGCCATCCGGCGCCCTGGCGGACGCACTCGGTCGGCGCGCGCTGCTGGTGGCGGCCGGCGCGCTCATGGTCGTCGAGATCGCGCTGCTTTGCTTCGTCCCGTTGGGCAATCCGCAACTGGTGTTCGCGGTGTTTTTGCTCAACCGCTTGCTCAGCGGGCTGGCCGAGGCATTGGCCAGCGGCGCCGACGAGGCGCTGGCCTACGATAGTCTGAAAGCGTGCGGTCGAGCGGCGGATTGGCCGCGCGTGCTGGCCACGCTGATGCGCTGGAATGCGTTGGCCTTCGTCGCGGCACTGGCGCTCGGCGCGCTGGTCTACGACGCCACGACCTTACAAGAATTGCTGCGGGGACTCGGCTGGGATCTGACGCTCGATCAACAAACCACGATGCGTTTTCCGCTGTATCTGACCCTGATCACCGCACTCGGCGCGTGGTGGGCGACGCTGGGGATGACGGAGCCGGGCGGGCGGCCCGAACGGAAGAACGGCTTGTTCCAAGCCATCCTGGCCGCCTTTCGCCTGACGCTGAACGCCGGCCGCTGGATTTTGAACACGCCACTGGCCTTGACGGTCATCGTCGGGGGCATGTTGTTCGATCATCTCTGCCGATTGTTCGTGACGCTGAACAGCACCTATTTCCGGCTGATCGGTTTGCCGGACGCCAGTTTCGGCTTGATCGGCGCCGGAATCGCCTTGCTGGGCGTCGCCATCGCCCGACCGGCCGCGGCGTTGGGCCGACGCTCGCCGCGTTTCAACTTCGTGCTGCTGACGCTGTTATGCCTGCTGGGCTTGGCCGGCGCGGCATTGGCGTTACCGTTCGGCTTGGGCTTGCTACCGGTCGTGTTGCTCCATGTGGCGATGCTGCTGACTTCTTTTCTGGTCAGCCACTATCTCAACGCGATCACCGATTCCACTCAACGCGCGACGGTGCTGAGCTTCAAGGGTTTAACCTTCAATCTCGGTTACGGTGCGCTCGGCTTGCTGTACGCGGGATTGCTGGCGGTGTTGCGTGGAGAAGCGGTTTCACCCGAAAGCGAGATCGCCATATTCCATGCCTCCCTGCCGTGGCTGCTGGGCTATGGCGCGCTGGCTTGCTCGCTGTTTGCCGCTGTCGTGGCGATGTGGATGCGCGGGAGACGATCCCACGAATTGGATCGTCTGAATGTGCCAATCGGGGAAGCTCCACCTTGAATTGAGCCATCCGGTACAGTCAAGCGGGCGCTCGGTCCGAGACGGAACCGAATCACGACCAAACACGGGAAGCCAGACCGGCTTCGCTGTGGCTCCAATATCCAGGGAACTGGTTTGGGGATGACTCGCTTTCGATCCCGCATCATATTTCTGGATTGAGTGTTCTGGCCGTTCCCTGCAAAATTCGCCATTCGTCGCCATCTTGGAATACCCCTCCATGTCACGACTTTCCCTGTCAATCTTCGGCCTGCTCCTTTGCGCGATCGCGCTAGCCCAGGGTGTCGCGCCGGTGGAGGTTGGCGTCCGGCCCTTGCGGGAAGTGGCGATACCCGATCGGGGCACGGCGCCGGCCAGCGTGATCGCCCCCAACGACAGTCGGATCGCCGCCGAGGTCACGGCCAAGGTGGCGCGGGTTTACGCCGAGGTCGGTGGCACGGTCAAGGCCGGGCAACCGCTGTTGGAACTCGACGCCACCGATTACCGGCTGGCGTTGGCTCAAGCCGATGCCCAGGTTTCGGCGGCGCGGGCGCGAGTGGCGCTGGCCGAACAACGACTACGGCAGGCGCTGTCGCTGCGCAAGAAACAGTTCGTGTCCGACGATGCCGTGCTGGAACTGCAAACCGGAGTGCAAGCCGCCGAGGCCGATCTGGACGTGACCCAGGCGCAGCGGGCGGTGGCCGCTCGTAATGTGGAAAAATGCCGTATCGAGGCGCCGTTTGCCGGTGTGGTGCTGGAGCGTCAGGCGCAGGTCGGCGCGACCGCCGCGCCGGGTACGACACTACTGCGGCTGGTGGATTTGGCTCCGCCCGAGATCGAAGCCCAGATTCAGGCGGCCCAGGCCGATGAACTCCCGGTAGCCACCGAAATCATGTTCGAAAGCCAGGGTAAATCCTACCCGGCCCGGTTGTTGCGATTGTCGCCAGTGGTCGATGTGGCGGCGCGGACCCGCGTGGCGCGGCTGGTTTTCAGCGACTCGGTTGCCCCGGCTGGCAGCAGCGGTACCTTGCGTTGGCTCGCGCCGGGGGTGTTGCTGCCACCCGAACTGCTGGTCAAGCGTGACCAAACCTTGGGCGCGTTCATGGTCGAGAACGGCCATGCTCGCTTCCTGCCGGCACCCGCCGCCCAGGAAGGCCGGCCCTTCGCCATGGCCTTGTCGCCGGAAACCCCGATGGTGGTACGCGGCCAGCAAGGCTTGACCGACGGCCAAGCCGTGACCGTCACCGACGGAACGCCCTGACATGCGCTTTTTCCAGGCGCTGATCACCAACCACCCGCTGGCCAACATCGCCTTCGTGGTGGTGATCCTGATGGGGCTGCTCGCCTACACACACATGCCGCGCGAGCAGGACCCTGAAATCAATTTCAACTGGGTGAATATTTCCACCGCCCTGCCCGGCGCTTCCGCCGAGGATGTGGAAAAGCGCGTCACCAATCCGCTGGAAGATTCGATCCGCAACGTCCAGGACGTGAAGTTCGTGGTCAGTTCCTCGCGCGAGGGTGTTTCCAACATTCTGGTGCGCTTTCGCGATATCCCGGTGCGGGTGTTCGACAAACGGGTCAACGATCTACGCCGCGAAATCCAAAACAAAGCCAACGCCGAACTGCCGGTGGAGGCGCTGGACCCGGAAATCCTCGAAATCACCAGCTCCAACGGTTTTCCCACCGCCATGGTGGTGCTGACCGGTCAGGCCGATGATGAACCCTTGCGTTCCACTGCGCGCACGGTCAAGGAAGATCTGGAACAGATTCCCGGCGTCGATCAGGTGCTGGCGTTGGGCTTTCAGGACCCGGAACTGCTGGTGGAATTCAGCCCACCGGCGCTGGCCGCGCGCGGGCTGACCGCCGCCGATCTGGCCGAGGCGCTGCGGCTGTGGTTTCGCGACGTGTTCGCCGGCAAGATCAAGACCGGCGGCGGCGAGTGGCTGGTGCGGGTGAACGGCACCACCGCCGACCCGGAATTGCTGGCCGATTTTTACCTGCAACCGCCGGGCGCGGCCGACGCCAGGGTGCCGCTGGACGCCGTGGCCAGGATACGACGCGGGCGCGACGACCCTCGCCAGCTTGCCAGCATGGCGGGCCGACCGGGGGTGATGCTGTCGGTGAGCAAGATCGGCTATACCAACACCCTGGACTTGGTGGGTGACATCCGCGACTACATCGATCGCAAGAACGCGGTGCTGGCCGGTAGCGGCCTGAAACTGGTGCTGGCCGACGACCAGACCGTGGCGACTCGCTCGGCGCTGGGCATCATGCAGAACAACGCGGCCATTGGCTTGTTGATGGTGCTGGGCGTGTGCTGGTTGTTCCTCGGCTCGCGCATCGCCACCATGGTGGCCTTGGGCGTGGTGTTTTCCGTCGCCGGCGCCTTTGTGCTGCTGAACGCGGTCGGTTCGACGCTCAATGTTTCGGTGCTGTTGGGTATCGTCATCGTGCTCGGCATGTTGGTGGATGACGCGGTGGTACTGGTGGAGGCCATGTATTTCCGCATGGAACGCGGGATGAAAGCCCTCGACGCCGCTCTGGATTCCATTCGCGAGGTGGGCTGGCCGGTGCTGGCGGCGGTGTCCACCACGATCGCGGCGTTCCTGCCGCTGATGCTACTGCCGGGTATCGTCGGCAAATTCATGTTCGTCATCCCTTTCGTGGTGACGGTGGGACTGACGGTTAGTCTGATCGAGGCGTTCTGGATGCTACCGGCGCATGTCGTGGCGCTGGGGGAACGCGCCATCAGCCGCCGTTCGCGGACACAGGCACTGCGCGAGAAGTGGACCCATTTGCTGCGGGTCAAGTACACCCGGCTGTTGATCCATGTGATGCGCTACCCGAAAACGTATCTGGGTTTGGCCTTTGCGTTGTTCCTCGGCGCGGCGGCAGCGGTGGGCGCCGGGCTGGTGAAATTTCAGTTCTTCGCCTTCGACCCGATCCGCTTGTACTACGTGAACGTGGATATGCCGCCGGATGCACCCATCGAGGAAACCCTGCGCCAGACCCTGAAGGTGGAAGAGCGGGTACGCGCCGGGTTGCGCGCCGGCGAGGCGCGCTCGGTGACTTCGTTGGCCGGCATCAAGTTCACCGAAATGGAACCGCTTTACGGCGACCAGTATGGCCAGATTGCGGTCTCGCTCAACCCGGCCGCGCCGGGCGTGCGCGGGCTGGACGATATCATCGAGGAAATGCGCGAGCCGGTGACTCAAACGCCGGGCCGGGCGACGATTTCCTTCCTCAAGCTGTCCGGGGGTCCGCCGACCGCCAAGCCGATCAGCGTCAAGGTACGCGCCGACGACCGCGCGGAGCTGCGCGCCGCCGCCGACGCGGTCAAGACCATCGTGGCGAACATTCCCGGCGCCCGCGACGTGGCGGACAACGACACGCCGGGCCGCGACGAGCTGAATCTGCGGGTGGACGTGAACGCCGCCCGCAACGCCGGGCTGGACCCTGGCACGGTGGCCCGCTTGGTCCGGTTGCATCTGGACGGCGAGGTGGTGGCCGATCTGCGCGACCGGGGCGAGAAGGTGGAATTGCGGGTTCGCGCGGCCCCGCGCACAGTGGCGCGCGTGCGAGAGGTGCTGGATGATCCTATCGCCCTACCCGGTGGCGGGACCACGACCCTGGCCGCGCTGCTGGTGACGGAGGAACGCAAGAGTCTTGGCCTGATCCGGCATTGGAACCTGCGCCGTGCCATCACCGTGGAGGCCGATCTCGACAAGGAGACGACCGATACCTTGGCGGCGAACAATCGATTGCGCGCGGAGTGGGAAAAGATTCGAGCGCGTTACCCCGCCACCAATCTCGATTTTTCCGGTGAACTAGATGACATCAACGAATCACTGGAAGCGATGGGGCCGTTGTTTCTGCTCGGCGTGGGGCTGATCTATTTGATTTTGGCGACGCAGTTTCGCAGCTACTTTCAGCCGCTGCTGATCCTGGTGACGGTACCACTGGCCTTCACCGGCGTGACCTTGGGTTTGCTGGTATCGGGTAACCCATTGTCGCTGTATACGCTCTACGGGATCATTGCCCTGACCGGCATCGCGGTGAACGCCGCCATCGTGCTGATCGATGCCGCCAACACTCGCCGCGCCGCCGGCATGAGCACGCTGCACGCCACGCTGTACGCCGCGCGCCGGCGGGTGATCGCTATTCTGATGACCACCGGCACCACGATCGCGGGGCTGTTTTCACTGGCGTTCGGGCTGGCGGGAAAGTCGTTGTTGTGGGGTCCGGTGGCGGCCAGCATCGTCTGGGGGCTGGCCTTTTCCACCGTGCTGACGCTGTTCGTGATCCCGGTACTGTACCGGTTCTTCATGCATCGGCGGCCGGCGGGTCGGCGGCGTTGGTTGTGGCGGCGCGGGGCATGAGTTCTGCGTCCGCTGCTTGCATCAGCCGCTGTTTTACCACATGCAGCAGATTTTCCATTTCGCGGTCGATTTCATCGGGCTCTTCCCGGAACAAGTTGATTAGCCAGGGTTCCAGCAGCCGGCGTTCCTCCTGAGCCAATGCCAGGAGAACTTGAGGATCGCGGGTTGCTTTGTAGTCCACGCCGGCCTTGAGAAGCCGCAAGGGCAGGGCCATTTCTTCGAGATCACCGGCCAGCTCTCGCCAGATGTCATACCAGGTGCGGGCCACCGAGTCGCTGATCCAGGGTAGCGTTAATGAACGAATGCGCCAGACCAAGCCCTGGCCCAGTTGGGTGAGCCGTTCGTGGCGTGCGAACAATTCCAGCCAGACCGCGATGAAACGCCGCCAGATGGCTGGATTTTGCGTTCCTGCAATGAGCTTGGTAATGATGTCCAAGCTCTCGCCTGTCCAGAGATCCGGCGCAAAATGATCCAAGGTGTCGTTCAGTTCCGCGCAACCTTCTTCCCAGCGATCCAGCCACATCAGAGTGTCGGCGTGAGCAAGGGCGTGTCGGAATCGCACGTTTTCAGAGGCAGGCACCGGAGACGATTCCGGCACCTCCAACGCCTCCAGAGCAGCGGCGTGACGGCCAGGAAGACTCAATGTCATAGGATGGAGGAGGGAGAGAGACGCCGATTCCCTCCTCCAAACCAGATCGTGATTGATCGTAAGCGCTCGATCATAAGCTGCTAGCGCCGCTTCGAATTGACCCAGGCATCTATTGGCGATGCCGCAATAAAACCAGAGCCTTGGTTCTTCGGGTAAGAGAGCCGTCACTTGCTCCGCCATGCGGTGAAAGAGTCGATAGCGTCCCTGTTCCTCAAGTAAGTCCCAAAGATATCGCCAACCATCGACAGCGCGTGGACTCAACTCCAGCGCCTTGCGGTAGGCGTGCAAGGCTTCCTCCGGTCGATCTGCACTCCAGAGATCGTTTCCTCTTTGAATCCATTCAGGGGCGGTCTTCGGTTCTCCCTCAAGCTCCAGGGCTTTATCGAAATACGCTTGGGCCTCGGCATAGCGTCCCAGTTGTTTGAGATTCCAAGCATAATTGCTGTTGAGAATCGGATCGTCGGGATCCAGCTCCAGCGCTTTGACCGACGCAGTCAGTGCTCCCTCAAAACGGCCTAACTGACTAAGAATGATGTCTTGCCAAGCCCAAGCAATAGCATCTTTGGGATCAATTTCAGCCACCCGCTGCCAACAGGCTAACCGTTCTTCGAGATCATGGCCCAAGGCTTCCAAACACTGGACCTTGTAAGTCCAACTCTCCTTATCATTGGCGTCCCGTTGAATCGCCAGTTCCGCCGCTTCCAGGGCGGCTTGGTGGTCACCAGCGTCTTGATGGGTTTGAAATTCAGTTTTCAGCATCGAGCACACCGGATCTCGCTCAGATTGCGCCCGCTGCATGGCTTCCCGCAGATGGGTTTGTTCGAGACTGATGACGCCATCAAGCGCCAACCGTGCGAGTTCTGTTTCCGAATACCAGACCCGCAGGAACTGTACGAACAGCTCTACCGTGCGGCCACGTTGCTCCTTGACTTCCAGACAGAACCGCATCAAGGGCTCGCGTAACTCGTAGTAATTGGAGCGTCCCAGAGCGGCGGCCTGAGTCACGTAGCCCAAGTCCTTGAGCTTGCCCAGTTGGGCGGAAATGGTCTGGGAGGTGTTCATGGCCTGGCGGGCGATTTCCTTGATCGTTACGGCGCCTCGCAGCCGGCGCATGATGTCGATGATGCCGCGCTGTAAAGGTGCAAGCCGGTCCATTCGCGCCTGGTAATAAGGGGTCAGTTCATCGATCAGCTTCATGAACGGCCGGACCAGATCGTCCAGGGATTCCCGCGTGAGAAAGTCGTAAAAGACCACATAGATGCGTGGATTGCCTCCAGCCAGATAATGAACGGCGCGGATGCGAGCGCGACCCATCGGGCTACAGAGGGCATTGGCCAAATCGTCACTGCCCGCGCGCTGGGCCATGCGGGTCAGCAGGCGCACGGCGTCCTCGACGGTGAACGGATCGAGAGAGTGGATTTTGAAAAAGCCGTGGAAGGTGTTTTTGCGGTCGGCCACCGCTTCGCTCAGGCTGGTGGCGGTGGCGAGAAGCGTGGTCATCGGGTGATTTTGCAGAAAGGCGCGCAGCTTGCGCTGGCCTGTTTCTTTGAGATTCGCCAGCAGATCATCCAGATTTTCGACGATCAGCAGCAGCGTCTTGTCACCGACAAATTCAACCAGCAATCGCTCCAGCAGAGGTTCGGCCTGGTTGGCATCTTCCAGGTCGAGCACGTCCTCCAGCCGCTGGCGCAGGCTTTCCAGTGCGTAAGTCTGTTGCAGGGTTTGCAGAATCAGCAGCAACAGGTTGTGATAGCCGGCGATGTACGGATCTTCCGGCAGCCAGGCAATCCGCAACCGCTTGTCCAATTCAGCATCGCGCCGCACCCGGTGGTGGAGCAAGGCCACCAGATGGGTCTTGCCGATGCCGCGTGGACCGATCAAGAGCCGCTGGTGCTTGTTAGCGCTGGCGGCGCTCTCCTGAATGCCATCCAGGATGCGCTGGGCAAGTTTCTCCCGCGCCACGAACAGATCTTCCAGCGTTTCGGGATCGCTTTGGCTGGGCGTGAAGGTCGAATGGTAGGGCGCGTTCATTCAGGCGAAACCCTGATCCAAACGCCACCAACGGCGGATGAGACCGAAGCGGAACCGGTAACCGCCATCCCGATCTTGGCACAGATAATGATCCCGCTGCATGAGCTTGAGCAGGGTACGGAGTGCCTCCCGGTCGCCTTCGATCATGCGCTGGGCGCTCGCACCGAGTCGGGAGAGGTTGATCTTGAGACGCTCGTGCAACTCGTCGAGATTCAATGGTTCAGTCTCGGCCAACTGATCCAACAGCGCCCGGACCACTTCGGCGCGCTCGCCGTAATAGCTACTCAGCCGGCTGCGAAAATGTTCCAGATCCCAATCCTGGGCATTCGCAAGCGCCTCGGCGACGATCGTTTCCGCGATCTCGGGTGTCGCGGCTTGGCCTCGATCCGCCATGGCGGCGACCACATGATGGATATAGAAGGGGATAGCGTCCACGCGCCTTGCGATGATGGCGGCGGTTTTATCCAGGGTGCCGCTGGTCAGCCCTTCTCCCTGTATCAGCGCCTTGGCCAAGGCT
>DAOTGT010000097.1:6541-12269 GCA_035447285.1 Candidatus Competibacter sp. | reverse complement strand
GTTCGTAGCCCCAGTTCCGGAAGGCGCCTTCCGTGAACTTCATGATGTTGCCCTTATGGACCAGGGTCACGCTGTCGCGGCCGTTGTCGATCGCATACTGGATGGCCTTGCGCACCAAGCGCTTGGAGGCAAACGGCGAGATCGGCTTGATGCCCAGGCCGGCTTCGTCGAAGAAGTCCGCGCCCATCTCCTCGCGCAGGAACTTGGCCAGCTTGGTGTTCTCGGCCGAACCGGACTTGTACTCGATGCCAGCGTAGACATCCTCGGTGTTCTCGCGGAAGATGATGACGTCCACTTTCTCGGGATAGCGCACCGGCGAAGGTACGCCGGGATAGTAACGCACCGGGCGGACGCAGGCGTACAGGTCCAGATCCTGGCGCAAGGCCACGTTCAGCGAGCGGAAGCCACCGCCGACTGGTGTGGTCAGAGGGCCCTTGATGGCCACGACCAGCTCTTTGATCGCTTCCAGGGTTTCATCGGGGAAGTAGTTACCGTCGTAAATCTCGGCGGCTTTCTCGCCCAGGAAGATTTCGCACCAGTTGATCTTGCGCTGGCCGCCGTAGGCTTCCTCGACCGCCGCGTCCCAGACCCGCAGGGAGGCCTTGGTGATGTCCGGACCGATGCCGTCGCCTTCCACATAGCCGACGATCGGCTGATCGGGTACGTGCAGCTTGCCATCCTTGACGGTAATCTTTTCACCGCTCGTGGGAATGCGGATATGCTGGTAGGTCATGGACCCTCCTTCTCGTTTTGGTTTCCACCGAGGTGTTGAACGCCGGGTTGCGCGGCGACCCGCTACGCAGCCCGCTACGGGGCGCGAAAAAACGCGCATAAGCTACACGCAATCACGATTTATGTCCATGACGGCCATGGGTTGCACCCATCCGGCCGCTGGCTGCCGCGAGTGTTGTCGCCATGACCCTGAACGAACTGCGCTACATCGTCGCGGTTGCCCGCGAACGACATTTCGGCCACGCCGCTGAATCCTGCCACATCAGCCAGCCCACGCTGAGCGTGGCGGTGCGCAAGCTGGAGGACGAGCTGGGCGTGACCCTGTTCGAACGCGGTCCCGGCGAAATGACCGTGACACCCATCGGCCGGCGCATCGTCGAACAGGCCCAGCGGGTGCTGGAGGAAGCCGCCGTCGTCAGACAGCTCGCCAGCCAGGGCCAGGACGATCTGGTCGGGATGCTGCGGCTGGGGGTCATCTATACCATCGGCCCCTATCTGCTGCCGCATCTGATCCCACGGCTGCACCGCCGCGCGCCCGATATGCCGCTGCAAATCGAGGAGAGCTACACGGCGCAGCTGGGCGAGCGGCTCAAGGCCGGCGATCTGGATGTGTTGATCCTGTCGCTGCCGTTCGACGAACCGGGGGTAATGACGCAAGCGGTGTACGAGGAACCGTTCGTGGTGCTGATGCCGCTCGGTCATCCGCTGGAGGCGGCGACCCAAGTCGATGCCGCCACCCTGGCCCGGCAGGATCTGCTGCTACTGGGGCCCGGTCATTGTTTCCGCGACCAGGTGTTGCGGTTCTGCCCGGAGTGCAACCGGCTGAGCGTGACCTCGGACAACATGCAGAGAACCCTGGAGGGCAGCTCGCTGGAAACCATCCGGCTGATGGTGGCCACCGGCGTCGGCATCACGGTGCTGCCCTATACCTCGGTCAGCGGCTACGCCTATCCCAGCGATCTGCTCAGCGTCCGGCCGTTCGAGGCCCCGGCGCCGACCCGAGTGGTGGCGCTGGCCTGGCGCAAGAGCTTTCCGCGCCAGCGCGTGATCGCCTTGCTGGCCGAGGCCATCCACGCCTGCCCGCTGGGCGAGGCGGTGCGTTTGCTGGAATGAAGGGACCGAGAGACCGAGCGGGATGCCGACTTGGCGCCGAGAATCCATCAGCCTCAGCCAAATTCGCCGGCTTCGAGACCGACCAGCGGCAGCAGCCGGTCGAGACCGGTTCGCAGCGCGTCGGGATGCTCCGCCCGTAGGGTCAGATGGCCGACCTTGCGGCCTGGAAGCGGCGCTTTGCCGTAGGCATGATAATGCGCGCCGGGCACGGCCAGCACCGCCGCTCGTTCGGGCATCGCGCCGATGCAGTTCAGCATGATGGAATGGCCGAGGGCGGCGGTCGAGCCCAGCGGTAGACCGAGAATCGCCCGCAGATGGTTTTCGAACTGGCTGGTCACCGCGCCCTCAATGGTCCAGTGCCCGGAATTGTGGACGCGCGGAGCCATTTCGTTGGCGATCAACTGACCGTCCCGCACAAAGAACTCGATCGCCAGCAGTCCGACGTAGTTCAGCCGTTCCAGCAACCGGCGGGCGTGATCCCAGCCTTCACTTTCCAGTTCCGGCGCGGCCAACGGCGCCCGCGACAGTCGCAGGATACCGTCGCGATGGTGATTCTCCACCAACGGGTAAAACACGGTCGCCCCGTCGCGGCCGCGCGCCGCCAGCACCGAGACTTCCCGCTGGAAAGGCACGAAGCCTTCCAGCAGCAGCGGCACACCGCCCAGCGCCCGCCAGGCGGGCTCGATGTCTTCGGACGCGCGCAGCACCCACTGGCCCTTGCCGTCGTAACCCAGCCGGCGGGTTTTCAGCACCGCCGGCAGATTGACCCGTACCGCGGCGGCGCGCAGTTCTTCCAGGCTATCGACCGTGGCGAAGGGTGGCGTCGGGATGCCCAGTTCCCAGAACAAGGCCTTCTCATACAGCCGATCCTGCGCCGCCGCCAGTGCCCCGGCCGGGGGGTTGAAAGTCACGGTTTGCCGTTCCAGCGCGCGGGCCGCCGCCGCCGGCACGTTCTCGAAGTCGAAGGTCACCACCTCGGCCCATTCAGCCAATTGCCGGAGCCGGGCCTCGTCGTCGTAATCACCCTGGATCAGCGGCGCGATCTGTCCGGCACAGGCATCGGCGGCCGGATCGAGCACCTGGAACCGCAGACCCAGCGGGTAGCCGGCCAGGGCCAGCATCCGTGCCAATTGGCCGCCGCCGACGATGCCGACGTTCATGGTTGCGGGTTCCGTGGATCGGGTTCGGCCAGCACGGCGGCGGTCTGCCGCTCACGGAACGCGCGCGCGGCGGCGCGGATGGCGGGATATTTATTGCCGAGCAGTGCGGCGGCCAGCAGAGCGGCGTTGATCGCGCCGGCCTTGCCGATCGCCAGGGTACCGACCGGGATGCCGCCCGGCATCTGCACGATCGACAACAGCGAATCCATGCCGTTGAGCGCCTGCGACTGCACCGGTACGCCCAGCACAGGCAACATCGTTTTGGCGGCGACCATGCCCGGCAGATGGGCGGCGCCGCCGGCCCCGGCGATGATGACCTCCAAACCACGCGCCTCGGCGCCAGCGGCGTACTCGAACAGCAGATCGGGCGTGCGGTGGGCCGAGACCACTCGCACTTCATGCGGCACGCCGAGCGCGTCCAGCGTGTTCGCCGCGTGTTCCAGGGTGCTCCAGTCGGATTTGGAGCCCATGATCAAACCCACCAGTGGATTCATGCCGGTCGTGTCCTGCCAAGTTGACGGTTATCTGGCGAAAATATCCGCCGAAGCGAGCCGGAAGGTTGGGAATCCCCAAGGCAAGAACCCCGCTTCGGGTGGAAGACGGTGAACATTATACAGTCTGGCGGTTAAATGCTTCTTAACTGTGTTCAAATGAGGAATAGAGCGTATTTCGGGACGGGCCGTCAAGTTCCGGCCCACGCACGCAACTCGCGTGGGCATCGCCGGTCACAACGAGCAGAATCCATTGTGGGAGCGCCGCATCATGCTGATCAAGAAACCCGCCGATATCCGCCCATCCGAAATCACCCCGTCCGAATGGTACGCCCGCCGCCGCGAGTTCCTGAAAGGCGCCGCCGTGTTGGGCGCCGCCGCGCTGCTGCCGCCAGTGCTGCGTGGCAACCTCGCCCAGGCGGCGGACGACGATCTCACGCCGACGCCCTACGAGAAAGTGACTTCCTACAACAATTTTTACGAATTCGGACCCAGTAAAACCGATCCGGCCGAGAATGCCGGTAGCCTGAAAACCAGCCCCTGGTCGGTGACGGTCGAAGGTCACTGCGAAAAGCCGGGTCAGTACGCGCTGGAGGATTTTCTGGCGCCGCACCCGGCCGAGGAACGCATCTATCGCCTGCGCTGCGTGGAAGCCTGGTCGATGGTGATACCGTGGCTGGGGATTCCGCTTGGCCAGATCCTGCCGCGATTCCAGCCCACCGCCAGCGCGAAATATGTCGAATTCACCACCTTGCTCGATCCGGCGCAAATGCCGGGACAGCGGACCCGGTTGTTGGACTGGCCCTATGTGGAAGGCTTGCGGATGGATGAGGCGATGCATCCGCTGACCTTGTTGGCGACCGGGCTGTACGGCAAGGAACTGCCCAACCAGAACGGCGCGCCGCTGCGGCTGGTGACGCCGTGGAAGTACGGCTTCAAGAGCATCAAGTCCATCGTCAAGATTCGCTTTACCGAGCAGCAACCGCGCACCACCTGGGCCAGCGAAGGTCCCAGTGAATACGGATTCTACGCCAACGTCAATCCAGCGGTGGATCACCCGCGTTGGAGCCAGAAAAAAGAGCGGCGGGTCGGCGATTTCTTCCGTCGCGATACCCTGCCGTTCAACGGTTACGCCGAGCAGGTGGCCGGCCTGTATGCGGGCATGGATCTGCGCAAGGATTTCTGAAGCCGCGCGGCGCGGGAAAATGCAGGCTAAAGTTGAAGGCTTTCCGTCACGGGCCGCGTTGGCTTTGCCCGTTTCAGGCCATCCGCCACGGAACCGCCCATGACCATGCGAAAAATTTCCCGACGAGTGTTCGTGCCCATGCCGCTAGCCCGCGCCCTATCCGCCCTGATTTTCATGACGATCCTGACCGTGCTGCCCACCTCCATCCTGGCGGTTCCGGCCGCGTCCACGCCACCCGGTGGCACGGACGAGCGTAAAATCGTGGTGCTCGACGATTTCGAAAACCTGGACGGCTGGAGCGTCGCCACTTCACCCGGCACGCGGCTGGAGATCGCGCAGGATGTTGGCCGCGCCGGTCGCGGCATGCGGCTGGATTTCGAGTTTCAGGACGGCGCCGGTTGGGCGATCGCCCGCAAGAAATTTCGCCTGCGCCTGCCCGACAACTTCGCGTTTCACTTCCAGTTGCGCGGCGAGGCACCGGCCGGTGATCTCGAATTCAAGCTGGTCGATCCGCGACAGAACGTCTGGTGGTTCAAGCAGCGCGACTACGCCTTTCCCCGCGAATGGCGGCCCATCGCCGTCAAGAAGCGTCATCTCAGCTTGGCCTGGGGTCCCGGCAGGCCGTTGGAAGACGTGGCGGTGATCGAGTTCGCCATCCTGCCGGGGGCACAGGGTCGCGGCAAGGGCTCGGTCTGGATCGACGATTTGACCTTCGAGCAACGCGAGCCGACCCAGATCTACACCTTGCAACCGGTGATCAGCGCCTCCACCTCAACTGCGGATCATCCGCCGGCGGCGGTGTTCGACGCCGACCCAGCCACGAGTTGGCGCAGCGGCGCGCTGGCCGAGGATCAATGGCTATTGTTGGATTTCCTGCGACCGCGCGAGTACGGCGGTCTGGTGATCGACTGGGACCCGGACGATTATGCCGTCGACTATCAGGTACAAGTTTCTGACGATGGCAACGACTGGCAAACGGTTTACACCGTGCGCGACGGCAACGGCCGGCGCGATTACCTGTACCTGCCCGACGCCGAATCGCGCTA
>DAOTGT010000097.1:0-6441 GCA_035447285.1 Candidatus Competibacter sp. | reverse complement strand
TGCTCACCTGGGCCGACGTGGAGCCGGTCCAGGATCTGGCCAACGGCTACCTGCCCATCCCCAGCGTGCGTTGGGAACACGAACATTTCTGGCTGGCGGTCACCGTCTTCGCCGCCGGTCCACCGGGCGAGTCGGTCCTGTACGCCCGCTATCGTTTGGAAAACCTGAGCGCCGAAACCCGCCATGTCACTCTGTTTCTGGCGGTGCGGCCGTTTCAGGTCAACCCGCCCTGGCAATCCTTGAACATGCAGGGTGGCGTTTCCCCCATTCGCGAGCTGAGCTACGCCGACCGCGCGATCCGAGTGAATCGGACCGGTAAGAGGGTGGAGGTGCTGACCGAACCTGACCGCTTTCGCGCCGTTACTTTCGATCAGGGGCCGATCGTCGATTATCTGGCCGCCGGCAAGTTGCCCGACCGCGACACGGTGGACGACGCCTTCGGCTACGCCTCCGGCGCGCTGGAGTACGGTTGGGACCTGCGGCCCGGCGAGGGGCGCGAAGTCTATCTACGCATCCCCTTCCACGCGACCAAGACCGGTCCCCGGGCGCCGACCGATATCGAAGCCTCCGCCCGTGCCAACCAGTTGCTGGAGCAAACTCGGCGGGAGTGGGAAGCGCGGCTGGACCGGGTCGAGCTGAAATTGCCACCCGTCGCCCGGCGGATCGCCGACAGCATCAAGAGCAATCTGGCCTACATCCTGATCAATCGCGCCGGTCCCGCCATCCAACCGGGCGCGCGCGCCTACGCCCGTTCCTGGATTCGCGATGGGGCGCTCACCTCGGCGGCGCTGCTGGGCATGGGTTACACCGAGGAGGTGCGGCAATTCCTGCAATGGTACGCGCCCCATCAGGCCGCCGACGGCCGGATTCCCTGCTGCGTGGACCAGCGTGGCGCCGATCCGGTCCCCGAGCACGACAGCCACGGCGAATTCATTTTCGCGGTGATGGAGTACTACCGTTACACCCGCGATGTCGGTTTTTTGCGCGAGATGTGGCCGTACGTGGTTCGCGCGGTCGGCTATATCGATTCGCTGCGTCAGCAGCGCCTGACCGAGAAGTACCGGACCGATCCGGATTACCTGGCCTACCGTGGGCTGGTGCCGGAATCGATCAGTCACGAGGGCTATGCCAGCCAGCCGCGCCATTCCTACTGGGATAATTTCTTCGTCCTGCGTGGCCTCAAGGATGCGGCCGCCATGGCGGCGGTGCTGGGCGAGGATGCCGAGGCGGAGCGGTTCGCGGCGATGCATCGCGCATTCCGCCAGGATCTGTATGCCTCCATTCTCGAAACCATGAAGTTGCACTGGATCGACTTCATTCCCGGCGCGGTCGAACTGGGCGACTTCGACCCCACCGCCACCACCATCGCGGTCGCTCCAGGCGGCGAGTTGGGCTGGTTGCCGCAACCGGAGCTGGACCGTACCTTCGAGCGCTACGACGAGTTTTTCCGCCAGCGCCTCGAAAATCCCACCTGGGAGGCGTATACGCCCTACGAACTGCGGGTGGTCGGCACCATGATCCGGTTGGGGCAACGCGACCGGGCATTGCAAGAACTGGCCTTCTTTTTCGAGGGACAGCGACCGGTGGCCTGGAACCACTGGGCGGAAGTAGTGTGGCGCGAACCCCGCAAACCACGCTTCATCGGCGACATGCCGCACACCTGGATCGGTTCCGATTTCATCCGCTCGGCGCGTACCCTGTTCGCCTACGAGCGCGAGGCCGATCAGGCGCTGGTGATCGGTGCCGGCATTCCGCCCGCCTGGGTAACCAGTCCGGAAGGAGTCACAGTCAAACGCCTGCCGACCTGGTACGGTACTCTGAACTACCGGATGGCGATGAGCGATCCCGACACGCTGCGGGTGCGCTTGAGCGGCGACGTGGTCGTGCCGCCGGGGGGAATCGTGCTGCACTCGCCGCTCGACCGGCCGCTACAGGCGGTGACGGTCAACGGTCAGCCGATTCCGGCCCTGACCGCCGAAACCGTGCGGATCGATCGGTTTCCGGCTGAAGTGGAACTGCATTACCCCGGCATCACCGCTCAATAAAGCTACACTTTTTTCATCGTTTCAGAGTTGTCGGGAGAATCGTTCATGCGCGCCGCCTTATCCAAATCCGCCCGGCTGTTCGGCGGGCAGGTATTGACCAACGGCCGCTATGCGACCTTGCTCACCGCCAGCGGTACCGGCTGTTCCCTGCTGGGCGATCTGGCGCTGACCCGCTGGCACGCCGATCCCCTCGAAGACGGCGACGGTTTCTTCCTGTACCTGCGCGATCTCGATAGCGGCGCGTTCTGGTCGCTGGGCCAGCAACCGGCGGCGGGGACGGCGGAACGCCGCTCCGGCCGCTTCGGTCCCGCCCTGACCGAACTGCTATGCCGGCACGAAGAAATCGATGCTTGCCTCGAAGCCTGCGTGCCGGCCGACATCGATGGAGAACTGCGGCGGGTAACCCTGCGCAACCTCGGCGACCGGCCCCGGCGGATCGAACTGACCAGTTACGCCGAAGTGGTGTTGAACGACTGGGCCGCCGACGCCGCGCATCCGGCTTTTTCCAAACTGTTCGTGCAGACCGAATGGGTGGCCGATACGCGGGCGCTGCTGGCGCGGCGGCGACCGCGCGTCCCGGACGAACCGGTATGCTGGTTGGTCCATGCGCTGACCGGCGAAGCGGATCATGTCGAGTCGCCACATTATGAAACCGACCGCGCTCGCTTCATCGGCCGGGGTTACACGCTGGCCGCGCCGCGCGCTTTGGTGGAATCCGCGCCCTTGTCCGGCATGGTCGGCAAGGTGCTGGACCCGATCGTCTGTCTGCGCCGGACGGTGGAACTGGCGCCCGGCGGGGAGGCGTGTTTGACTTTCCTGCTCGGCGCGGCGGCCAATCGGGAACAGGCGCTGGCGCTGGCGGCTCGCCATGCCTCGGCGGCGACGGTCGAGCAAGCATTTCGGGCGGCGTCGGGCGGCCCGACCGAGCCGGTGTCAACCCGCCGGATTGCGGTGGAAGCCGCCGCCCCGCTGCCGGTATTTCCTGCCGCGACCGTGGCCGAAGCCCCGTTCGACGAGGAGTCGCTCCAGTTCTGGAACGGCCATGGCGGTTTCAGCGCCGACGGTACGGAATACGTCATTCGGCTCCAGCCGGAGGCCGGCGGTCGATTGCGCCTGCCGCCGCAACCCTGGACCAATGTGATCGCCAACACGGGATTTGGCTTTATCGCCAGCGAGACCAGCGCCGGCTGCACCTGGAGCCAGAACAGCCGCGAGAACCGGCTGACCCCCTGGTACAACGACCCGGTGCTGGACCCGCACGGCGAGGCTTGGTATCTGCGCGACGAGGACAGCGGCGCGTTCTGGTCGCTGGCGCCCGGCCCGACCCCGCAACCGGTGCCTCACGAAATCCGTCACGGTTTCGGTTACAGCCGCTACCGCCATCACAGCCATGGATTGGAGCAGGAGTTGTGCTTGTTCGCGCCGCGCGAGGACCCGATCAAAATCGCTTGGGTCCGGCTGCGCAATACCAGCGGCCAGCCGCGCCGCTTGTCTCTGTTCGCCTATGCCCGGCTGGTGCTGGGCGTGTTGCCGGGCGAGAGCGCGACGCGGATCCGGATCGAGCGGGATGCGGCGGCCGGCATCCTGCTGGCCGAAAACCACAACCGGGAATTCTCCGGCCGGATCGCCTTCGCCGCTATCACGCCATTCGATAGCGTGCCGCTGTACTTTACCGGCGACCGCGCCGAATTTATCGGTCGCCACGGGCATCCCGCCCACCCGGCGGCGCTGACGCGCGGCCAGATGCTGAGCGGGCGGCTGGGCTCGGATCTCGATCCCTGCTTCGTGTTGCAAACCACGATCCGGCTGGAGCCGGGCGCGATGCTGGAGCAGGCTTTTCTGCTGGGCGAAGCCGACGGCCGGGACGAGGTGCGCCGACTGACGGCCCGCTACCGCGAAGATGGCGCGGTGGCGGCGGCGCTGGCCGAAGTCCAGGAGTTCTGGCGAGACTGCTTGTCGGCGGTGCAGGTCAAGACGCCGGTGCCGGCGCTCGATCTGTTGGTCAACGGTTGGGCGGCTTACCAGACGCTCGGGTGCCGGCTTTGGGGTCGGTCGGCTTTCTATCAGTCGGGCGGCGCTTTCGGGTTTCGCGACCAATTGCAGGACGCCGCCGCGCTGATTCATCACGATCCCGAACTGACCCGCCGACAGTTGTTGTTGCACGCCGCTCACCAGTTCGTCGAGGGCGACGTGTTGCACTGGTGGCATCCACCGTTGAGTCAAGGGGTCCGCACCCGGTTCAGCGACGATCTGTTATGGCTGCCTTGCCTGGCGGCTTTTTACGCCCGCGCCACTGGCGACTGGAGCCTGTTCGGCGAACCGCTGCCCTTTGTCAAGGCGCGGCTGCTCGAACCGGGCGAAGACGAGGCGTTCCTGGAACCAGACGAGGCGGACGAAACGGCTAGCCTGTACGAACACTGCTGTCGGGCGCTGGATCGCTCGTTGACCCAGGGCGCGCACGGTTTGCCGCTGATGGGCGGTGGCGACTGGAACGACGGCATGAACCGGGTCGGCCGGGAAGGGCGCGGTGAAAGCGTTTGGCTGGGCTTTTTTCTCTACCACATCCTCGGCGAGTTCGTGGGGGTATGCGGCCAGCACGGCGATCACAACCGGGCGCGGCGCTACGCCGCGTTTCGCCGCCATCTGGCCGAAGCGCTCAATCGGGACGGTTGGGATGGGGAATGGTATCGCCGTGCCTGGTACGACGATGGCGCGGTGCTGGGCTCTTCCGCCAGCGATGAATGCCAAATCGACGCACTGGCGCAGGCTTGGGCGGTGATCTCCCAGGCCGCGCCGCCGGCCCGCGCCGAAACGGCGTTGGATGCGGTCGAGCGCCACCTGATCTCGGAAGAGGAGGGCTTGATCCGCTTGCTGGCGCCACCGTTCGAACACACCCCGCACGATCCCGGTTATATCAAGGGCTACGTCGCCGGGGTGCGGGAGAACGGCGGCCAGTACACCCACGCGGCGTTGTGGGTGGTACGGGCGCTGGCGGAATTGGGCCGGCGCGACCGGGCTGTCCATCTGTTGGAAATGCTGAGTCCGATCAGTCGCACCTTGACTCCCGAAGCAGTGGCGCGTTATCGGCTGGAACCGTTCGTGGTGGCCGCCGACGTGTACGGCGCGCCCCCGCATGTCGGTCGTGGCGGTTGGAGCTGGTACACCGGTTCGGCCGGCTGGTTGCTGCGGGTGATGCTGGAATCCATTCTCGGCCTGGAACTGGTCGAGGGGCACACCCTGCGCTTGCGGCCCCGCATCCCGGATGCCTGGCCGGGCTTCAGCCTACGCTACCGCTTGCCGGACGGCGAGGCGGTGTATGACATCGAAGTGTGCAATCCCAATAGCCGAGCGGAGCGGGTCGCGGCGGTGGAAATCGACGATGCGCCCGGTATGATCGACGACGGCGGCGCGGCTTGCGTGCCGCTGTTTCGGGACGGCAACATCCATCAGGTCGTCGTGAAATTGGATCTCAACTCACCGTTCGAAACCCCAGGAGAACCCTCATGAGTGCCAAGCGAATCTTGATGTTGGTCGGCGATTACGTCGAGGATTACGAAGTCATGGTGCCGTTTCAGGCCCTGCAAATGGTCGGGCACACGGTCGAGGCGGTCTGTCCGGACAAAAAAGCCGGCGACCAGGTCCGCACCGCGGTCCACGATTTCGACGGCGCGCAGACCTACAGCGAAAAACCGGGCCACAATTTCACCCTCAACGCTACCTTCGCCGAGGTCAGGGCCGAGGATTACGATGCTTTGGTGATTCCCGGCGGGCGGGCGCCGGAGTACATCCGGCTGAATCCCACGGTGATCGAGATCGTCCGCCACTTCGCCGGAGCCAACAAGCCGATCGCGGCGATCTGCCATGGCGCGCAGGTGCTGACGGCGGCCGGCGTGCTGGAAGGCCGCTCCTGCTCGGCTTATCCGGCCTGCGGTCCCGACGTGGAAGGCGCCGGCGGTCGTTATGCCGATATCGGCTTGGATGCGGCGCACACGGAGGGCAATCTGGTCACCGCGCCGGCTTGGCCCGCCCATCCTGCTTGGCTGAGTGCGTTCCTGAAGTTGCTGGGCACCCGGATCGAGCTGTAATCGCAAGACAGGGGGCCGGCGCTCCGAGCGCGTGTCGGTCCCGCCACTTCCCCACGCGCCGACACCGTGTTTCAGGGCGCCGGCCGCTTTGCCAACAACCGAATGGCGGATTAAGCGCCCTCACGCAGCCAAGCCCAGGCCGCGTCGATTTGGCTGACATCGAAGTAGTTCACGCTGGCCTTGGTGAACGGCTTGCAGAGTTTTGCCATCCACTCTTCCCATTTGCGGTCCCCGACGATGGCGATTCGTTCGAGATCGGAATAGTGTTTGACGCCGAACTGGAAATCGTCCCACATGGCATGCAGATCCCA
>DAOTGT010000096.1:0-12367 GCA_035447285.1 Candidatus Competibacter sp. | reverse complement strand
CGAGCAGGATGATCACGGCAATGCCGACGCGGCGGATGCCGAGCAGCAAGCCGGACAGATCGGTGCGACCGGCTAGCCAGCGGGGATTGGCGCGTAGCAGGATCGGCATCACCAGATCGTTGCAGACCATGGTGGACAACGTAACCGTTTCGAACATGATCATGCTGGCGGCGGCCGACAGCCCGCCGATAAATACCAGCAGCGCCAGGGTCGGCATATGCTCGGCCATCGGCAACGCCAGCACGAAGGTATCAGCGTCCACGCCACCGTGGCTGAAGATCAACCGTCCTCCCAAGGCGATCGGCAGCACGAACAGATTGATGGCGAACAGATAGAGTGGAAACAGCCAGATCGCCTTGCGGATGTGTGCTTCGTTGACGTTTTCCACCACCAGCACCTGGAATTGCCGGGGCAGGAACAGAAACGCCATCATCGATAGAAAAGTCAGCGACAGCCAGCCGCCATAACCGCCCGGCACCACCTCGAAGCGCAGCAGCGCCGCCAAATCTGGATGGGCCGCCGCTTGCTGGAACAGGTCGCCGGGGCCGCTGAAGATGACGAAAGTCACCACCACGCCGACCAGCATGAAGGCCAACAGTTTGAGCAAGGATTCGAACGCCACCGCCGCCACCATTCCCTCGTGACGTTCGGTGTTGTCGATATGCCGGGTGCCGAACAGGATGCTGAACACGATCAGCACCAGCGCCACGTACAGCGTGGTATCCATCCAGGCCGGATGCTGGGTCGAGGCGGCCAGCCGGGTGACTTCCGGATACTGGCGTAGCAGGCTGAAGCTGGCGGCGATGGCTTTCAACTGGATGGAGATGTACGGCAGAATGCCGAGTATGACGATCACCGTCACCATCCCGGCCAGCAGGCCGCTCTTGCCATAGCGGGAGCCGATGAAATCGGCGATGGAGGTGATGCGATGGACCTTGGTGATGCGCACGATGCGCCGTAGCACGAACCAAAACAGCACCGCCATCAGGGTGGGACCCAGATAAACCGGCAGGAAATCCACCCCACCAGTAGCCGCTAGGCCGACGCTACCGTAGAAAGTCCAAGCCGTGCAGTAAATCGCCAGGGACAGGGTGTAGATGTAGGGGTTGGCGATGATCGAACGGCCGGCGTCGGCGCGTTGGTCGCCGTAATAGGCGACCCCGAACAGTATGCCCATATAGGCCAGCGCGCTGGCGATGATGATTCCGTCGCCCAACATGTCAGGGTGGTCCCTTCATTTCGCCACCGTTGGAATCTCGCGCATGAGCGGCGGCATTCGACGACGGCGTGTCTTTCGGCGAGGGGGGCAGGGGCTTGGGTGGTTCGCCCGGTTCGCGGATTTCCGAATGTTCCACCACCACGATCAGCAGGACGATGATGATCAGCCACGCCAGATACAGATAGCAATACAACAGCGGAATGCCGAACGGCGCCCACGCTCGATCGAACAGATCCAACAGCGGATAGTTGAGTGCGATCACTCCGCCGACGAACAGGATCACGATGTGTTCCCTGGATTGTTGTCGCATGGTAAGGGGACAGGGTTTCAGGGTTCTGGGGTTGGAGGCGGGCGTTGGAGGATGGCGGTTTCGCGCCCCGTGCCCGTCCCCGGTGACTGTTAAAAATTCGCCTGGGTCTTGCGGATCTCCACCATCTTGTCGGAGGCTTCCAGCGCTTGGCCCAGGGTTTGGACGCCCTGCGCTTCCAGTAGATCGAGCAGTTTGAGAAACACCTGGGCGGTCACCAGCGAATCGCCCAGCGCGGTATGACGGTCGTGTATGTCCACCCCCAGCCGGTCGGCGATGGCGTCCAGATTATGATCGTCGGTGTAATCGTGCAGGTAGCCGGACAGCAGTAAAGTGTCCAGTACCGGGTTGCCGAAGCGCACGCCGGTTTTCCGTTCCTTCAGTTTGAGGAATCGCATGTCGAAGGCGGCGTTGTGCGCCACCAGCACGGTGCGGTCGTCGCCGACGAAGGAGCGGAACTGGGGCAGCACGACCTTGATGCCGGGCTTGTCCGCGATCATGTCGTCGGTGATGCCGTGGAAGCGGATGGAGGCCTTGGGAATCGTCCGGCCGGGGTTGACCAACTGGTCGAAGTGCTCGCCCGCCAGCACCCGGCGGTTGACGATGCGCACGCCGGCGATCTGGATGATCTCGTCGCCCTTGGAGGGCGACAGCCCGGTGGTTTCGGTGTCGAAGACCACGTAGGTCAAGGCCGCCAGGGGATAATTGACCAGGTCACCCCATTCCTCCAGGTTCTCGGCCAGAGAGAAATCATAGAACTCCGGCCGGTCCGGCAGGGCTTCGGCTGGCTCTCGCCACTGGCGCGAGGATGCCGGCAGCGGCATCCGCAGCAGGGCGTGGCCGGCCCGGCGGTGGGACTGGCTCCACAGGTCGCTGTTGTGTCGCCGCAGCACTTCGCCGACCGTGGTTTCACCCACCAGATCCTGAACGTGCTCGCTCAGCCACTCTTCCAGTCGATCGGTGGGCACCGGCTGACCCGGCCAGATGATGTCCAGATAGACGCGGCGGTTGCCCAGCAGACATTCGATCTCGAAATCATCGCCGAGCTCGTGGGTGCGCAACTGTTCGAGTAGATGTTCGAGCAGCAGCATGATCGATTGGTTGTCCACGTTCAGCCAAAGTGGCATACCCACCATCTTCGCTCGCGGGCCGGCGCGCTGTTCCAGATGATGGACGACGGCGCCGATCAGATCGGCGGAATAGACATCGTTCATCGGCCAGCGGCTGGCGTACAGGTTGCGCACTTCCAGGGTCAATTCCTGTAGCCGCTGGCTGAGGCGTTCGCTCTCCTCGACGATCACCCGTTGGAAGGCTTCGCGTTGTACCGTGGTCATGTCGCCGAAATTCATGACATTTTCCGCCGCCGCTCGCAGGTTGGCCAGTGGCTGGCGCAGGTCCTCGGTGCGGGTCTTGAGCAGCGAGCGGTCCATCTGCTGGGTGATGTCGCGGAAGGTGATGACGAAGGCGGCGCCCCGATCGCCGGCGCCCGGCAGCAGGCTCATCCGGCAGTGGAACAAGGTCTCGTCGTTGACGGTGGCACACACGAATTCGGCGTCGCCGGGCGCTTTGCCGTCGCTGCTGTTCTGTTGGCGGAAGCGCAGCAGTTGCAGGGTGCTTTCGAGCGGCGCGCGGGTCCATAGATCGTACAGCGACCGGCCCAGCCCCAGCGCCGCGCGGTTGGGCAGTAGTTTCACCGCCGCCGGATTGTAAAGCAGGATGCGCGCCTCGCCGTCGCAGACCAGCACGCCCTCGGACAATTCCCGTAGCACGGTTTCCAGCCGGGCTTTTTGTTCTTCGATTTCCTGGGTGCCGATGGCGGTGGCGGCGGCGACCTCGCGCCGGGCCTTGTGCAGCGCCTCGCCCAGTTCCAGCAGCATGTTCGGAAAAAAGCCCAACCAGTGTTGGCGCGGTAGTTCCAGCACATAACCGGGATTGCTGCGGGCGATGATCCGGGCGCCGCGGGCCAGAGCGCCGAGGGGAATGAAGCAATACCAGTCAAGCATCGCCCAAACCGTTGTGATCACGCCGACAATGGCGAAGACGGCCAGCATCAGCCACAGCAGGGTCTGATCGCGCTGACTGGGATCCGGCACGACTTGATGAATTTGCCAACCCAGCCAAGTCAAGGAGGCCAGCGTCAGGACGACCGGAACCAGCCACAACAGCCAGAGCTTGGTCCGATAGCGCATGATGGTGCTTAGCCTGCTTCCGCCAGCAGCTCGCGAACGCGTTCCACCACTTCCTGGGTCGAGAAGGGCTTGGTGATGTAGTCGTCCGCGCCGAGTGCCAGCCCTTTTTCCCGTTCGACCTCGCGGCCCTTGGCGGTCAGCATGACGATGCGGACGCTCTGCCAGTCAGGATTGGCGCGAATGGCCTGGCAGACTTCATAGCCATTCTTGCGCGGCATCATCACATCGAGCAACACCAGGTCGGGTTGCTCGGCGGCGATGGCGGCTAGCGCGGCCTCGCCATCCGCGGCGGTTCGTACCTGGAACCCCGCCTGTTTCATCAGGAATTCCAAAGAGAGGACGATGTTTGGCTCATCGTCCACCACCAAAATCTTGTTCGCCATATCCGCTCCCCTGAGCAATCAGGACTTTTTCAGCTCGTCATCGCCAAATTCATGACTTTTCCGAACCGCCGCGCGCCGTGCCGCCCTCTCGGGTATCCGGCGATGGGTCGGTCTTCTTGTCGGGTCCGTCCTTGCTTGGAATGGCGCTGGCCTTGGCAACCGCTTCCCAGAATTTCTGCACCATTTCCATCGAGTGGAACTGGGCGGGCAACAGCGGTTTTAGCAGGCCGAGGGACTCGAAGTTGATGACGCCACGCTGCACGTTGTCGCGCAGGACCTTCATCATCTCGTCGTGTAGGGGTTGCACGTTGGGCAGACCCAGAAACTCGCGCATTTCCTGAGCGGTGGCTTCAACGCTGACATTGACTTTCATCGAAAGGCTTCCTCATGCATCGGGATTGCGGGCCTCACCGCCGGAGGCTAAGGTATGGGGTCGAACCGCCGAATTCTGAAAAAGAATAGCAGGAATAGCGTCCCCGGTCTTCCGGTCGTGCGGGGCGCGTGCAACTTTCCACGGGGTCCCGCCGGGCGAGGGCGATGCCTTAGCCGTCGCCGAGGGCTGCTTTGGCGGGCCGGCCACGCTTAAGGTGCACCAGCAGCAGGGAAATGGCGGCGGGGGTCATGCCTGGAATCCGGCTGGCTTGGCCCAGTGTGTGGGGTCGGTGGCGCTCCAATTTCTCCCGCACCTCCCGCGACAGGCCGCGCACCTCGGCGTAGTCGAGCGTCGCTGGCAAGCTCAGGTGCTCCTGGCGGCGCTGGCGTTCGATCTCCTCGCGTTGCCGCTCGATATAACCGGCGTACTTGGCCTGGATCTCCACCTGCTCGGCGACTTGGAGGTTGGACTCGCCGGGACCGATACCGGGCAGGCGCATCAGCTTTTCATAGGTAACTTCGGGCCGGCGCAGCAGTTCGGCCACGCGGCTTTCCCGAGCCAGTGGTCCGCCCAGCAGCCATTCAGCATCGGTTTCGGTCAACTGGCTCGGTCGCACCCAGCACTCGCGCAGCCGCTGACTTTCCCGTTCGATCGCTTCGCGTTTGCTTTCGAAGGCCCGCCAACGCTCGTCGTCCACCAAGCCCAAGCGGCGGCCAGTCGCGGTCAGGCGTAGATCGGCGTTGTCCTCGCGCAGCAGCAGACGGTGTTCGGCGCGGCTGGTGAACATCCGGTACGGTTCGCTGGCGCCGCGAGTGATCAGATCGTCGATCAGCACGCCCAGGTAGGCTTCGTCACGATTCGGCCACCACGGCGTTTCGCCGCGCACGAACAGGCCGGCGTTGAGGCCGGCGAGCAATCCCTGCGCGGCGGCTTCCTCGTAACCGGTGGTGCCGTTGATCTGGCCGGCGAAGAACAAGCCTTGAATGGCGCGAGTCTGCAACGAATAGTCGAGATCGCGCGGGTCGAAGAAATCGTACTCGATGGCGTAGCCGGGTCGGGTGAGGTGGGCGTGTTCCAATCCTCGGATCGAGCGGACCAATGCGTGCTGAATATCGAACGGCAGGCTGGTGGAAATGCCGTTGGGATAGACTTCGTGGGTCTGCAAGCCTTCCGGTTCCAGGAAGATCTGGTGGGAATCCTTATCGGCGAAGCGGTGGATCTTGTCTTCGATCGACGGGCAGTAACGCGGCCCGACCCCTTCGATCACGCCGGTGTACATCGGCGAGCGATCCAGGCCGCCGCGGATGATGTCGTGGGTGCGCGGGTTGGTCTGGGTGATCCAGCACGAGATCTGCGGCGGGTGTTCGTCCACCGAGCCGAGATGGGAAAACACCGGACAGGGCTCATCGCCCGGCTGCTCGGTCAATTGCGAAAAATCGATGCTTCGCCCATCCAGGCGCGGCGGGGTACCGGTCTTGAGCCGACTGACCCGCAACGGCAGTTCGCGCAGCCGCGCCGCCAGGGCGTTGGCCGGCGGATCGCCGGCGCGGCCGCCTTCGTAGTGGGTCAGTCCGACATGGATGCGTCCAGCCAGAAAGGTGCCGGCGGTCAGCACCACCGCGCCGGCGGCGAAGCGGATGCCGGTTTGCGTCACCACGCCGATCACCCGATCGCCTTCGAGCGTCAGGTCGGCGGCAGCCTGCTGGAATACATGCAGGTTCGGCTGGTTTTCGATCAAGGTTCGCACCGCCGCCCGGTACAGCGCCCGGTCGGCTTGGCAGCGGGTGGCGCGCACCGCCGGCCCCTTGCGGCTGTTGAGGATGCGGAACTGAATGCCGGCCCGGTCGGCGGCGCGGGCCATGATGCCGCCGAGGGCGTCGATCTCCCGGACCAGATGGCCTTTGCCGATGCCGCCGATGGCCGGGTTGCAGCTCATCGCGCCCACGGTTTCGATGGTGTGGGTCAGCAACAGGGTACGCAGCCCCATGCGTGCCGCGGCCAGGCACGCCTCGGTACCGGCGTGACCGCCGCCGATCACGATGACGTCGAAGGGTTCGGGGTAATGCATGGCGGTCACTCCGGCAAGGGCAATTGCACCGCGTAATTGGACACCGGCAATGCCACGGTGATCGCGCCGTCCTTGGCGAGAAAGTGGGCAAAGCGCTTGTAACGGACTTCGTCCAGCGCCGCCGGCCGACGTGCCAGGCGCGGCACGGTATCGCGCCAGATGCGTCGATTCAATTCGTTGTCCAAGTCCTTATGGTTGGCGATGAATGCGTTCCAGGCGTCGTCCGGGTGATTGACGATGTAGAGCGTCGCTTGCTCCAGCGCGGTCAGAAAACGCCGTAGCCGAGGATCGTTGAGCCGATCACGCGCGGCCACCAGCACCCGTTCGTCGTAGGGAGGTACGCCTTCTTCCTCCGGATAGAAGATCCGGCCCGGCTTTTTGGCCAAGTCCATTTGGTTCAATATGACATTGCGGAGCACGCCGATCGCCGCATCCACCTGTCCCGACAGCAGCGCCGACGACGGCGAGGCGCCGACATCGACCAAGGTCACCTCCTCCGGTTGGAGGTTGGCTTGTGCCAGCAAGGCCTTGAGCAGTGCTTTCTCGAATCCCGTTGCCGAATAGCCGAGCTTGTGGCCCTTGAGGTCGGCCAGGGTTTTGATCGGACCCTTTTGCAACACGACCAGCGCGTTCAGCGGTGTGGCCACCAGCGTGCCGATTCGCTTGAGCGGCAGGCCAGCGTTGACGTGGATGTGCAACTGCGGTTGGGAACTCACCGCCAGATCCGCCTTGTTGGTGGCGACCATTTTGGACGGGTCGTTGGGGTCGATCGGAGTTTGTAGTTCGACCTCCAGGTTTTGAGCGGTGAAAAAGCCTTTTTCCAGCGCCACCACCAGTGTGGCATGGTCGGGATTCACGAACTGATCGAGCATCACGGTGAGCTTGTTCTTGGCGGCGCTGGGCGGATCTTCGGCGCGGGCGGCCAGCACGAGAACGGTCAATCCAAGCAGCAATAGCAAGGCGCGAACAGCTTTCGACATGTCATTCATCCCATCCAGTCATCGATCGATTCCAGTATTGAGCAGGGCTCGCAGGATGCGAGCCCTGGCGCGGACCAACCATTCTTCAACTTGTTTTGTAAGGCGGTCAAGGTGTGCGGTCGGGTACGGGGAATCTTTGCCGTGGCGCGATCGCCATCGTTCTCCATCATCAATACTTCGGACAGTTTTTAGCAGCTTTTAAGGCACACGCCTATTAAAAATCAATCGCTTAGGAATTTTATCAATATCAGGGCGAACCCCTAACATGGATTTAATCCCGCTTCTGAGATCTAACCCCTTGAATCAAGCGGTTTAAAACTGTCCGAACTATTGCATCATAAAAAAAGGAAATAAATATATAGATATTAATTCCTTTTTGATTTATGGAGTTTGTTGCTAATTTATCGACGAAAAGCCGGGCATGCGAGCAACCGCTTCCCCCATCTTTCGTCGGAACGAACAAGGAAACACGCGATGAATCAAGCACAGGAGCAGGTGAACGTTCATGTTCAGGGAACGGCCGCGCACCCGTGGTTCGATCTAGCGGAAATGAATCGTGAACTGGCCGCAGCACCCGCCGAGCAACGGGTTGCCTGGGTGCTGGAGCATTTCCCCGGCCGTGTCGTGTTGACCTCCAGCTTTGGCGCCCAGTCGGCCGTCTGCCTGCACATGGTCACCCGCCAGCAACCCGATATTCCGGTCGTGTTGGTCGATACCGGTTACCTGTTCCCGGAAACCTACCAATTTATCGATGAATTGTCCGAACGATTGTCGCTGAATCTCCAGATCTATCGCGCCGAACTCAGCGCGGCCTGGCAGGAAGCCCGCTATGGCAAGCTGTGGGAGCAGGGTTTGGAGGGGATCGAGCGCTATAACGGGCTCAACAAGGTCGAGCCGATGCAGCGGGCGCTCAGGGAGCTGGAGGCGGCGGCCTGGATTTCCGGCCTGCGCCGGCAGCAGGCCAAGAGCCGCCAGCATCTCGATGTGCTGTTATGGCGCAACGGCCGCTGCAAGGTTCACCCCTTGATCGATTGGACCGACCGCGATGTCTACCGCTACCTGAGCCAGCACAATTTGCCGTATCACCCGTTGTGGCATCAGGGCTATGTCTCCATCGGCGACACCCATACCACCCGACGCTTGCTGGACGGCATGAGCGAGGAAGAAACCCGCTTCTTCGGCCTCAAGCGCGAATGCGGTCTGCACGAGCATGTCTGACGGATCACGCCAGCCGCATGTATTTGGGTGACGAGTCAAGCCACCTGGATCACCGAACTCGATCAGCCGAAAAGCTTCGCTTTGGTCACCGGCGCCGAAATTGCCTTGAGCGTGGCTTTCTCGCTGGCATTTCCATCCACGTATCGGCGAACATAAGAGCTCGCCGGGCCTGACAGGCACCGGTAATCCGATCGCCTCGGGGTGATCGCTTTCCGCCCCGCCTTTGCGTTTGAGACCCGGAATGCTGCTTGACGACACTGACCGCCATGCCCTACGCCGGCAAGGCCGTTTCCTTTTCGCCGCTTTCAAGCAGCCGCATCGGGTGCTGAGCACCTGCCGGATCAACGGCGGTTTCCGCGAAGACCTGACCCACATCGCCAATCACCAAAGCTGCGAAGCCGTCGCTCACACCGCCCGCCATGCCTCGGTGTTTCGCATGGGGCCGGATGCTTATCATGACTTCGCCTGCGCCGAAGCCGATTTGCCCCCCGCCACCACGGCGCTGATGACCACCGCCGCCAACATGCAATGCGCGGTGGTGGCGCGCGCCGCCCACGCGGAACTGGCGGTGCATGTCGCCGCCACCGCCGGCGTGCTCGGCAACGCCACTCGCGCCGGCGATCCGGCCGGTTGGCACGAACGCCCGGACGGCAGCGAGCGGGTGAGGCAGGTCGCCGCCAGGCCGCCGCCCGCCGAGGCCGGTTCCGGCACCATCGTCACCCTGGTCTTCATCAATCGGCCCTGTACGCCGGCTTGTCTGGTCAAGGCGGTTGCCATGATCACCGAAGGCAAGAGCACGGCGCTGTTGAATTTGCGTCTGCCCAGCCTGCAATCGTCGGGACTGGCCACCGGAACAGGTACCGACCAGTTGGCCATCGCCGCGCCACTGGCGCGGGCCGGCGAATGGGAGCGGCACTGGGCCAGCAGCCACAATACCTTGGGCGAATTGCTGGGGCGAGCCACCCACGACGCGGTCACCCGCTGCCTGCTGTTGCAGAACGGACTGTGCCCGGAACTGCGACGCACGATCTGCGGCGCCCTGAGCCGCCACGGTTGCGACGAAGCCACTTTGCGCGCTTGTGCCGCGACCGAACTCGACGCCGGCTTGGCGCAACTGTTCGCCGACAACCTTCCGGCACTGCTGCATGACCCGCAGAGCGCCGCCGCCGCGTATGGTCTGGCCGAAAGCGTGGATCTGGCGCGAGCCGGCGTGTTGCACCTGGAAGTGGCGCGGGAAGCGATTCTCAATCAGGCCGCGCTACTCGCCGCGACGGTGGCGGTGAAGCCGGAGCGATTCGCCGAGTTTCGCGAGGTACTGCGCGGGCGGCGGGACGCCGAGCCGGGTGTGCTGGCGGCGTTGGCGGTGGTGCGGGGATTCGCGCGTAAATGGAACTAGGTACCCACTTCGCGCTCGTCCTGATCGCTTGCCTGCTCGATGCCGCGTTTGGCGATCCGGTTTACCCGCAGCATCCGATCCGACTGCTGGGAGCCTGGAGCTTGGCGTGGGAACGGTGGCTGTTCGCCGCCGGCCTGAACGGCTATCTGGGCGGCCTGCTGCATTGGCTGTTGGTGGTCGGCGGTGCCCTGGCGGCCTGGTGGGGGGTGCGGTGCGGTCTGGGCTGGTTTCATCCCTGGCTGGCCTGGGTCTGGGATGTATTCCTGGCCTACAGCCTGTTGTGCATGCGCGATTTGCTGGCCCATGGCCGACGCGTGCTCGATGCCCTGGACGATCTTCCCACCGCCCGCCGCCGCTTGAACCTGTTGGTGGGTCGGGATACGGCGGCGCTGCCGCGCGACGGCATCGTGCGCGCCACCATCGAAAGCCTGTCGGAAAATCTCACCGACGGCGTGCTGACCCCGCTATGGGCTTTGTGCTTGTTCGGCCTGCCGGGGCTGATCGTGGTCAAGGCGGTGTCCAGTCTCGATTCCATGGTCGGGCATAAAAATGCTCGTTACCAGCGCTTTGGCTGGGCCGGGGCGCGGTCCGACGATCTGGCGCACTGGCTGCCGGCACGCCTGTCCGTGCCGCTGGTCGCGGCGGCGGCGGCCCTGCTGCGCTTGCATCCAGGATCGGCGTTCCGGGCCGCGTGGCGCGATCATGCCCTGCTGCCCAGCCCCAACTCGGGTTGGAGCGAAGCCGCCTGCGCCGGCGCGCTGCGGGTACGGCTGCTTGGGCCGATTCGTTACGGCGGTCAACTGGTCACCGAGGCGTTCATGGGCGATGCCGATTGGCCCGCCGATCTGGACGGCGCCGATCTGCGGCGAGCCTTGCGTCTGATCCTGGTCTGCGATCTGTTGGCGGTGGCCGTCGGTCTGACGCTGATCCCGCTCCGGGTACTCATGCCGTGGTGAGCGAACGGGCACCGTTCGTGGGAGGCGCGGGGTGAGCCAGGCCATGCACGGCGGCAGAATCGACTTGGCGTGCCTGACTTACGGCGGCGAGGCGCGGGACTGGCTCGATTTCAGCGTCAATCTCAATCCCTACGCGCCGCCGCTGAGTGCGACAATCTGGCGACGGATCGGTGCCGCCGCCGGTTGCTACGGCGATCCTGCGGCGTGCGGACTGCAGGATCGCTTGAGCCAGTATTATGCGGTGCCCCCGCCATGCCTGCTGCCCACGGCCGGCGGGAGCGAGGCGCTATATCTGGCGACGCGATTGTTCGCGGGCAAAACCGTGCTGGTGGCCGAGCCTGGGTTTGGCGATTACGCTCGGGCGGTGGCGGCGGGTGGTGGGATAGCCATTCGTCATGAGATCTTCCACCTGCACTTCAGCGGCACTCCCGCGGCCATTCTCGCCCGGCTCGACCGCGCCATCGCCGCTCATCGACCCGCCTGCGTGCTGTTGGGCAACCCCAACAACCCGACCGGTCACGGCATTCCCGCCCGCGAATTGGGCGCACTCATCCGCGCCCACGACTGCGCCTGGATCGTGGACGAAGCCTTCAGCGAGTTCGTCGGCGTGGACCCGCCGCATTCTTTGTTGCCGCATCTGGCCGAGTGGCCTCGTCTGCTGATCGCCCGTTCCCTGACCAAGAGCTTCGCCGTGCCGGGCTTGCGGATCGGCTTTCTCGCCACGGCCTCGCGCGCTTGGTTGGAGCGCCTGGCGGATCTGCAACCGCCCTGGAGCGTGAGCAGCTTGGTCCAGAGTTGGGCTGAGATCGTGCTGGCCGTCGAGGCGCGAACGGCCTTGGAAGAGGGGCTACATCGACTGGCGCGGGCGCGGGCGCGCTTGCTCGCCGGCCTCGGTGCGATCGGTGGTTTGCGGCCGTATCCCAGCGCCGCCAACTTCATTCTGGTCGAACTGCTGAGTGGGCTTTCGACCGGCGAACTGTCGGAACGGCTGGCCGCGCGGCGCATCCTGATCCGGCGCTGCGATTCGTTTCACGGGCTGACGCCGGGTCGCTTCTTCCGGCTGGCGGTGCGCCGTCCCGCCGACAATGCCCGGTTGCTTGCCGCCCTGCGGGACTGCGTGCCATGAAGCGGCGTCCGCCAGCCAAGGATTCGCAAGCGGAGCGGAAGGACCGAGCGAGGCCGTTCGGTCTTTCCGCGCGGCTTGCGATGGCAAGCGTCCGTCGGAATTACCAGGTCAGTGTTTTCGTGTCATCCTTGAACAGGGCGCCGCCGGTCAGC
>DAOTGT010000095.1:0-12594 GCA_035447285.1 Candidatus Competibacter sp. | reverse complement strand
GACAAGAGGACGCACCATGGCCATGACACTGCACGTCGACATCGTCAGCGCGGAGAAGGAATTGTTCTCCGGAGCCGTCGAGATGGTGACCGCGCCGGGTGAATTGGGTGAGCTGGGTATTTTGCCGCGCCATAGCCAGTTGCTGACCCGGTTGAAGCCTGGTCAGGTTCGGGTTCAGCTGCTGGGCGGCGAGGAACAGTTGTTCTACGTGTCGGGTGGATTGTTGGAAGTCCAGCCCCATGTGGTGACCATCCTGTCCGATACGGCGGAACGAGCCAGGGATCTGGACGAAGTTGCCGCGCAGTCCGCCAAGCAACGTGCCGAGCAAGTGATCGCCGATAGCCGGAGCGAGTTCGAGTTCGCTAGGGCCAAAGCCGAATTGGCCGAGGCGATCGCGCAGTTGCAGACCATCGCGAAGATGCGTAAGCAGCGCAAATCAGGTTAATTCCAGCTAACAACAACAATAAGTTCGACCCCCTCTGGGCCGTGACGTCGTCACGGCCTTTTTTATTTTTGTCTGACAACGGAATTCCCTGTTCGTCGGCGCGGTGGCCCCGGAACCGGCGATCTTACGGGCGACGTTCGCTACAATAGCCGGCAATATGTTGATGAGAGGTCTACCCGTTATGCAGCAGCTTTCGGTCGTGATCCTTGCCGCCGGCAAGGGTAAGCGCATGGTTTCGGATTTACCCAAGGTGTTGCACGCGGTGGGCGGCAAGCCGTTGCTGGGCCATGTGTTGGCCACGGCGAGCTGCTTGGAGGCGGCTACCCGGATCGTGGTGTACGGCCATGGGGGCGAGGCCGTCAAAACCGCCTGTGCGGGCGAGGAGGGAGTGCTCTGGGTCGAGCAAGCCGAGCAATTGGGTACGGGGCACGCGGTGGCGCAAGCCTTGCCGCTGCTGGCCGAAGCCGGCGTGGTGCTGGTGCTGTACGGCGATGTCCCCCTGACCCGAGCCGAGACCTTGCGGCCACTGGTGGAAGCGGCCCGGCGCGGCCGATTGGCGCTGCTGACGGTCAAATTGACCGATCCGGCTGGTTATGGTCGCATCGTTCGCGACGAATCTGGACAGGTGCGACGTATCGTCGAGGAAAAAGACGCCACGCCGGTGGAGCGCGGTCTGCGTGAGGTCAACACCGGGATTCTGGCAGCGCCTGCGGCGAAGCTGCGCGAATGGGTGGCCGGGCTGGGTAACGATAACGCCCAGGGCGAGTATTATCTAACCGATGTGGTGGCTCTGGCGGTGCGCGACGACGTACCGGTCGAGCCGTTCACGGTGGTCGATCCGGCGGAGGCGCAGGGGGTCAACGATCGCCGGCAACTGGTGGAGTTGGAGCGCTGCTATCAGGGGCGGCGGGCCGAAGCACTCATGTGTGGCGGCGCGACCCTGTTGGACCCGGCGCGTGTGGATGTACGCGGCACGGTCACCACCGGTCGGGATGTGGTGATCGACGCCAATGTGGTGTTCGAGGGGACGGTGCGCCTGGGCGACCGGGTTCGGATCGGGCCGTTTTGCCTGCTGCGGGATACGGTGATCGGCGACGATGTCGAAATTCTGTCGCATTGCCGGCTCGAAGGGGCGGAAGTAGGCGCTGGGGCACAGATCGGACCTTTCGCCCGCTTGCGGCCCGAGACCCAACTGGCGGCGGGCGTGCATATCGGTAATTTCGTCGAAACCAAAAAGACCCGCATCGGTCCGGGTTCCAAGGTCAACCACCTGACCTATCTGGGCGATGCCGAGATCGGCACGCGGGTTAATGTCGGTGCAGGCACCATCACCTGCAACTACGATGGGGCCAACAAGCACAAGACCCTGATTGGCGACGACGCGTTCATCGGCTCCAACAGTTCGCTGGTGGCGCCGGTGCGGATCGGCCAGGGTGCCACCGTGGGCGCGGGGTCCTCGGTTAGCCGCGACGTGCCGGACGGTAGCCTGTGCCTGACTCGCGCCCCGCGCAAGGATGTGGCCCACTGGCAGCGGCCGGTCAAGCCAAGGAAGAGCTAGATCGCCCACCCCTTTTCCCTTCGATTTCGCACCTTGGACGAGCCGCCATGGTTAAGACTCGCTTCGCTCCCAGTCCCACCGGCTACTTGCACATCGGCGGCGCTCGCACCGCTTTGTTTTCCTGGTTGTACGCCCGTCGGCATGGCGGACCCTTCGTGCTGCGCGTCGAGGATACCGACCTCGAACGCTCGACCCCGGAGGCGGTGAACGCCATTCTGGAGGGCATGAACTGGTTGGGGCTGGATTACGACGAGGGGCCGTTCTACCAGACCCAGCGTTTCGACCGCTACCGGGAGGTGTTGCAACAGTTGCTGCGCGAAGGCAAGGCCTACTATTGCTATTGCACCCGGGAGGAATTGGAGGCACTGCGTGCCGAGCAGATGGCGCACAAGATCAAACCGCGCTACGATGGTCGTCATCGCGATTATCAGGGAGCACCGCGCGAGGGTGTGGAGCCGGTGGTGCGCTTCAAGAATCCTATTGACGGCGAGGTGGTGGTCGAGGACTTGATCCGCGGTAAAATCGTGTTCCAGAACGCTGAACTTGACGATCTGATTATCGCCCGCGCCGATGGTACGCCCACCTACAATTTCTGCGTGGTGGTGGACGATATGGATATGGGCATCACTCATGTCATTCGCGGCGACGACCACATCAACAACTCGCCTCGGCAAATCAACATTCTCAAAGCCTTGGGTGCATCGGCCCCACGGTACGCTCACGTACCGATGATTCTCGGACCGGATGGCCAGAAGCTGTCCAAACGTCACGGTGCCGCCAGCGTGATGGAGTACCGTGACATGGGCTATCTGCCGGAAGCGGTGCTGAACTATCTGGTGCGACTGGGCTGGTCGCACGGCGATCAGGAAATTTTCTCGCTGGACGAGATGACCGAACTGTTCGATCTCGACGACTGTAATAAGGCGCCGTCGGCGATCAACCCTTCCAAGCTGATCTGGCTCAACAAGCATTATCTGAAGACCTTGGACCCGATCCATGTCGCCCGTCATTTGAGTTGGCACCTGGGCCAGTTGGGAATCGATCCCAGTGAGGGACCACAGTTGACGGATGTGGTCCAGGCGTTCGCCGAGCGTTCCGACACTCTCCACGACATGGCGCAGGCCGCGATTTTTCTCTACCGGGAATTCGAACAGTACGACGCCAAGGCGGCGAACAAGCACCTGACCGCCGCCGCTGGGGAGCCACTGCGACGCTTGCACGAGGCGCTGGCGGCGCTGTCGGAGTGGCGGGCCGGGCCGATCCACGAAGCAGTGAAGATGGTGGCCGAGGTGGGCGGGTTGGCACTGGGCAAGGTGGCGCAGCCGCTGCGAGTGGCGGTGTCGGGCACAGCGATTTCGCCACCGATCGACATGACACTGGAGTTGTTGGGCCGGCGCCGGAGCTTGACTCGCATTGAGCGAGCACTGGCGTTTATCGAGGGTTGACAGAACAAGGGAAGTACTTTAAAGTTCGCGACCTTAGCCGATTGGGGCCATAGCTCAGCTGGGAGAGCGCCTGCATGGCATGCAGGAGGTCGGCGGTTCGATCCCGCCTGGCTCCACCATCATTATCCGTTACCTTTCATCGGCGGCATTTTCTCTCTGTCCCCATCGTCTAGAGGCCAAGGACACCGCCCTTTCACGGCGGTAACAGGGGTTCGAATCCCCTTGGGGACGCCATACAAAACAACAAGTTATAAAATAACCACCGCTTTTTGCCCAATATTTGCCCAATATACGGTGCAAGACGGGGGTAGACGGTCGTGGATAGATTTCCCCTGTTACCCGAAAGTCCGGCTCACAAGGCACAGGCCGACCGGATGCTCGAAGGATTCAGCGGAAGCCGATCCAGTCCACAGAGGCCATGGTCCCGGTAAAGCTGTCGGCTGATTTCCCCGAAACTGAGGCCAGAGGCGCGCAACTGCCGCATTTTCGACCGCCAGGCGCGGCGCTGGTCGGGATGCAGTTGCGCGTAGGCTAGTCCGTCACTAGCGTCGCCGCTAGCGTCCGGCTGGTTGGATTCCTCCAGGCGACGCAACGCCAAGGCCACCGTTTGGCTGTAGGTCCGGTCCATGGACGCGCTCAGTCTCTTCAGGCGGTCATGGTCTTCCGTGTGTAGGGTGAACGCTACCTGCTTGGTGCTCATAAATCCCCAACGAACCCCTGTCAGACGACAGCCTTGTCCGGCCGAATAGGGTGAACCCCCATCTGCGAAAATTGCTCATCGATAGCAGTCATTTTGGCGACATTCGCGTCAAGCTCGGCCTGCAACTTCGCCAGGCGCGCGGCGCGCTCTTCGTCGGACAGTCCATCGGGCCAATCGAGCCGATCAATAAAATGATCGACGCTATGCAGCATGGCGGGCGCGAGTAGACAAAACCAGCCGTTGTCCTGAACGAACTCGGTATTGCGGGCCACCGACACATGACGGTTTACGAATTCATCAGGCGTTATTCCCGTCTTCAAACACTCCAGACGCTCAATCAGGGGCCGATTCCAGACCTCGGAAAACCCCTCAATGACGCGGCGCATCATGCCCTTCAAGACCCCCTTATCTGGCGGAGCCTCCAAAACTTCGCGCATTCGCGCACCGATCGCACACCGATCCGCTTCCAGTTTCGCGCGGGTGCCTCGCAAGTCGCTAATGCTGGCAACTAAAATATCAAAATCGGCCTTCACGGGTTTCATAAGATCCTCACTAGATTGGAATCAAGCGCGATTGACAACCGTCGCCACGCAGCGTTGGACGAAGGCTTCCGGGGTCTTGAAGCGTTGCCGAAGTCCCCAACTTTGGCGATAGACATCAAGGGCGCGGGCGTTCAGTTTTTGAAGCTCATCGGCGGGAAGCCGGTCGGTCATGGGCATTTTGAAGCGCGGCGGAATCGTCAACAGACCCACGCAGGCCGCAATCTTCAACTCCTGGGTGATCTCATCCACCAGACCGAACGCCAACGCCTCGGGGGCGTTGAACCAGCGCTCTCCAGCGTCCAGGATGCCTTGAATCTCCCCGACACTCTTGCCGGTCTTGGCGGCATACATGTTCACCACGTTGACTGTGAGCTTGTCCAGAACGGCCGCCGTCTCTCGAAGGTCCTTCGAATTCCCGCCTCTCGCGCTCCACGGGTGGTGAATCATCGCCAGGCTGTTTTCCGCCATCCGGGTATGCGTCACACAGGCCAACAGCGTGGCGGCGCTGGCACAGAGACCCTCAATCTGGACCGTCGTTGGTCCCACATGCGCTTTCAGGGCGTTGGCCATTGCCAATCCAGCCGACGCGTCGCCACCGGGGCTGTTGACACGAATGGTCATCGCTTGGCGCGGATGCGCGGCCAGTGTTTCCGCGAACGTCTTTGCCGTCGCGGTTTCGATCTCTCCATAGACAAAGATTTGCATGGGGCACCATTGAGCTTGGGGGGCGAAGCGAAACCCGGCGGGTCACCTGCTGGCGGATCGCGCGCTGGCGGATCGCGCGCTGGCGGATCGCGAGGGGTTTCACTTGCGGCCATGGTCGGAATCGCGGGTTACTTCGTGCTCTTCAGCAACGATTCTGCGAATGGCCGGGATTAGTAGGTCCCGAACGCTCACCCCACGTTGAGCGGCGACAACCTTCAGTTGCCGGCGCAAATCGTGGGAAATTTCAACCGCCAGTTGAGCGCGTTTCGAGTTCATGGGCGAACCATAACATGAATAGTTCTATATTTCCAATATTATGGAAATATAACATAGCCAGCGGCGGCCGCGAACCAAAATGCTCCCATGCCCTCAGCTTCCGCCGTGGTGAGGGATTCGGCGGTTTCACGCTCGAAGGCAGACCCGACAGGGTCGGTCAACGCGTCCCATAAAGCCTCGCTCATGCCGACGGCGGCGCGCTGATAGCCGGGTATTTGGCGCAAGGCCAGGCGCAGATCAGGCATGAGCGGGCCGATGTCCCCGCCCACATCGAGCAACGCCTCAGCCTCTTCCAGCAGGGCCGAAAGCGACGGCGCTCGCGGTGCTGGTTTGGCGCGGGCGGGGTCAAGATTGCTTTCCCGCCAGGTACGGGCCGCTGCAATCGAATGCTGGGGCATTCCCAGCCGAACTAATTTGCTGACGTTGGCCTGTGAAATTCCAAGCCCAGTTGCTAGTTGAATTTGAGTGAGTCTCATATCAATGAATATTCCTAAGATTATGAATATAAGGCACTTTATTGCCAACAGCTAGCGAAAAGGCGCGACTCTGCGTACCCGTATTTGGGGTATCTCATAGGGACCCCGGCTGTTCTTGCCGGGGGTTGTGGCATCACAGATTCACTACCAGCCGACCGTTCAGCTTCCCAATCGCGCCTTCCTTCATCAGTCGGACCAGCACCATTTCAACCATCGCAGGCGAGTCGCCCTTGCTGTTGCCGACTAGCCGCGCCAAGTCCTCTTGCGTCATGCCACCGGGGCAACCCGCCAAGGTGTTCAGGATGCGGGTTGCCAAGGCATCGGGTGAGAAACCCGGATTTTCGGTTTTTTTCTTTTCGTCGATTTCCCCCCTATAGGAATCATCCGGTCCCATCCGGTCACCCGGTCCCCGCCAGTGTTTGCCTAGCGATTCCGTTGACCGGATGGGGACCGGGTCATCCTCCCATCCGGTCCCCTCTGGGGTTTCCGGCATGTTGGGGACCGGATCATCTTCGCATCCGGTCCCCATCCGGCCCCCTTGTTTACCCGCTGTTTGACTGGTGGGGACCGGGTGACCGGATGGGACCGGATCGCGTGTGTGTGTAGATTTTTTCCAGATACGAATTCTTCGGGTTTTTCCCTTGTCAACCCACTGCCGCGCCTCTTCGTAGCCGTGCACCTTGAGGATGCCCGCCACGCGGCGTTGGTTCGCTGTTGACTGCTGGTGTCGAGGGATGTTGAGGGCGTCCAAGACCTCGGCGCTGGTGATCGTGACGCCGTTGGCTTCAGCGGCATCAACGAATCGCATCACCGCATCGGTCCATACGTCTTGGTCGTAATGCGCCTCTCGGACCTGTTCCGCTTGGGCGAGCGCGTCTTTGTTGGAGACGAACCAAGATTCACCACTCAAAACGCGCCTTGCGGCTTCGCCGACAAGTTGGGGCAAAATCGCCTTGGCGCGGGGGATGTCGATTGGACTGGCGAGCGTAACCGGCCACCAGCGCCGGTTGCCGGTGGGGTCTTTCAAGAAGGATTGATCATTCGTGCTGCCGATAAAGCTGACTGTGCGGGGGTAATCCTGGGCGAACTTCCCGAACTTTTCTCGGAAGTGGTCAGACTTGGTGCTGACAAACGCCTTGATGGCTTCCACCTCGCCCTTGGCCAGCCCCGCTAACTCTCCCAGCTCGGCAACGATGATTCCCCGAATCTGGATCTTGGCTTCAGCCAGGTTGCCAAGATCTATGCTGTCGGTGAAGGCTTCGGGATGAACGGTCGCGCTCACCGCTTCAGCCACGGTTGATTTAAACCAACCTTGTGGACCCCGCAGCACCAGAACGTCATCCCGTTTGCAGCCCGGATACAGCACCCGCGCCACGACCCCCTTAAGCCACTTTTCGCCAATTTCAGCCAAGTATTCGCAGTTCCCGTCGCTCACCGCTGCCGATACGTAATCAACAAGCCAGGTCCGCAGCCGGGACGTTCCGTCCCATTGGTCCGCCAAGGCGCGGAGGTGATCTTGCGCCGGGTTGAAGGGGTTGCGGTGGCTAAGGCCGATGACCGCCAAATCCACTAGGTCCCGCCCGAAGGCCGTGCCGGTGGTGCGTTCCAAGTACATCATCAATTCCACGCTGTCCCGGTCTGTCCACGCGCCCACGTCGGCATTCCAGGGCGGCGGGTCGCGTTTTTCGATGCACTGGCGGAAGGCGTTGTAGCCGAAAACAAGCTTGGGATCGTTCTCCAGCAGATCGAACACCGTCACCAAGGTTTTCGGTAGTTCCGTCTGACAGCGAGCTTGCCAGACTGCGGCCTGTGGTGCGCCGGTATCCCTTTCCGGCTCAAGGCCGCACTGCGCGGCAAGGATCGGGTCTACCGCCGTGGCCACGGGTCCCTCGCCTAGCAGGTACCGGGTTCCGCCGTGCGCTTGGCTTTGCAGATAGGGCGGTTTGGCGTTCAGATTCAGCCAACCGACCAGCCGGCCTTGGCCAGCGGGGTAATCGGGTTCCAGCGGATCGAGGGTGGTGGCTTCGTGGTATTTTTTTCGATGCAGCAACGTTTCCCGGACGGTCAGTGCCTTGCGTTGCTTGCTGCCTTTGGGGACAACCGTCAACTCAAAATCAGGCGGCAACCATCCGCCGTTGGCCGCTGCCCGGTAAACCCGCTCCAAAACCGGGGCGGCTTGGGTGCGTTCGGGTTCCGGGAGCCGGCTAATCCGATCCTGCACCCGCGATTCGATCCAGCTTTCCCTAACCCGCGCCTGCTCTTCGCCCAGTTGCAGCCGCAGTTCGGCTTGGGCGTCCTCGATGCGTTGCCGCTCGGTGGGGGTCAGGTCGGCAATCCGCGTAGTGTCCAGATAGGGCGCGTCGGCGTTGAACAAAACTGGATCGGGGAGCTTCTGGACCAGCCCCTTTCCGCAGTCGGCGCCACCGCAGAAATCCAGCCGTTCGGGCTGGAACACGCTGGCGTCAATCGTGGTCCGGGCCAGGAATGCGCCGCTCTTGGACAATTCATAGCGTCCATAACCCGCCAGCCAAAGCCGGTCCACCAAGGCTTGCCCTGCTCGCGGAATGTCGCGGGCATCCAGGACGAACACGTACACCCGTTGTCCAGCCACGCCGACCAATTCCTGTTCGCCGGCATAGATGCAGGAGCTTGCGGAGGGTCGCCAGGCCATCGGCGCGGTGTTTAATTCGGGACAGGCTGTCGCCAAGGCGTCGATCAAATCGTCCCGCGCCAAGGGCGGTCCGTCGGGCGCGGGGTCGTAGTCCAGCATCAACACGCCGGGGCCTTCCGGCCAATGGAAATCATCGCGAGTGCGGGCGATGGTGGGCAAATCGGAACCGGCCTTGTCGATCGTTTCCTTGGGAAAGACTTGGGCTTGTTCGTGGTCGGAAACGCCGTAGCAGGCCGCCTGATTGGGCTTGAGAGTCGGCAACAGTCGGGCGAATTCTTCGGGGTTGACGGTCAGGCGTTGGGCGACACCCTGAGTCATGTTTCCCCCGCTCTCCTTGATCGGTACCCCACCCACCAGGGTGAACCGCTTCGAGAGTCGAGCGGGTTTTTTCGACGTGAAAACGGTTAAGGTGATCATGAAAAACTCACTGTCGGAGGTGACAGCGGGCCGGAAATCCCATAGAATTCCGCTTGTTCAGGGCAGGAATTCTATGGGGCCGACTCGCTGCAAAGCGGTCGGCTTTTTAGTTGGCGGCGTTTGGATTCAGCAGATTCCGCAACGCTTCGTGAATTAAGCGGGTTGCGGCTTCATTCCGAGAACAGCCCCATTCCTTGGCAAGCTGATTGAGGGCTTCAGCTTCAGAATCAGATACCGCGAAGCTTAATTCACGATAAAAAATGTCTGAATAATCTTCAAACGCCTGATCTAGCAAAGTACCAATGGCCGTCGCGGCAGCCAGTCCATGACGTTGATCCATCACGCCGGATTTGTTGGAATTAGGCAAATTCCTGAAATGCTCGATAAGTTGAGCGGCATAAACTGATGCAGCGTCCAAACGCTCGGCGGTCTTTTCTTTGAGGTCGTAAAAATCATTCATGGGCGCAGTCTCCACATTCACGGATTAGAACCGGCGTGGTGCCGGGAACTGGCGGGTCTGAGAAACCGCGATAGAGAGCGGCGCGCGGCCTTGCGGAACGCGCATCCCGCCAGCCCCAGCATTGCGGGAGACTGGCTTGCTACAACAGCCGGAATCCGGGCGGATTCCAGGCATAAAAATACCATCGCTTTCGGGGACGGTTGGCCGCTCTATCTGGCGTTTCTCAGGCGCCGATGAGAAGGATAGGCCGGTTTGTGGTGCGGTGCAAGGGGTAGTGGTGGTGGCGGTCATGCGACATTCCCCCGTTGCTGTTCTTGGGCGGCGATATAGTCATCAATGGCTTGCCGAGAGATATAGCGCCGCCGTCCTTCTGTGAACGAGCGCAGCCGGCCTTGGTTGATCAAGTCATAGAGGGTTTGCCGGGAGGTGGAAAGAACCTTGCAGGCGTCCGGGACGTTGTACGCCAATCGCTGAATGGTGATATCGGTTTGCATTGTTCGCCTCTATCCATGTTGATGAGGCGAAACTAACGAAAAATCCTTGGCTTGTGCGGTATTACTGTAAACTTTTTCGGTAACAAAATTTGTTACTGCGCCTTGAAGCTTGCCAATAGATGTTTTGCCAAGGTTTTTTCGTTGCAAGGCGCTTCGATTCCAGCCTTGCCAAGCACCCTCAACAGCTCGGCGGCATCTCCACTATAAGCATCACGGCCTGACTTGATACCGCGCAACTCCGCAAAGGCGCGGATGATAGCTAGTAGGGTATTTTTTTCACTGGCGTGTGGGGGTTTTTCTTCTGCTGGTGGTTTTGGAAATAGAAATGGTGGGTGTATTCCACGTTTTTTGCACCATTCTATTAAATCAATGCGTGTTATTTCAACTTTTCCCCATTCTCTCTCATTATTAGGAGAGCTTATCACTATAATACACTTTGTTTCTCCATTTTTTTCACGTCCATTCATATAATGCTTAACTTTGCTATTAATCTCACCATTTCTTGCAGACATTATGAGCGCATCAAGTATCCATTTGCATTTTTCACTTTCTTCTTTATCCGTGTCTTTATTCCAAAGCATTACGCCAGCTAGTGCCATAGCCGCTTCTCTGAGCGTAAATTCAGATTTAAGAGAAAATATTAAATTGGAATCCACAATGTGCCCTCTTACACGCTCCCCTCTTGGAGAGAAGGAGCCGCGCCAGGCGGGATAAGAGGGAATCCCGCTTTTCACGGGCCAGGCTAGGCGCGGCCTAATCGGTTATCGGGTTTTCGTCACTGGCAAGCTCACTATCTTGGTGGAAGCGCCCAACCCGAACCGGGGCGCGGTACTGCGAACGGTTTCGGTGACGTAGGAGGGGGCCAGGTGCCCGTAGTGCTTTTCCACCATCCGGGTATCCCGGTGCCCCAAGTTTTGAGCCAGGACTATCAACGGCATGCCCGCCATGACCGACAGGCTGGCGTAGGTGTGCCGCAGGATGTGGAAGCTGATCGGCGGATCGATACGGGCATGTTCGCAAGCGTCTTTCAAGGGCCGCTGGTTGAGGTTATGCGTCCAGGGCTTGCCGTCTTCAGGCGACAGCAGTAGGGCATTGCCGGGTTTTCCGGCGGCCAGGTCCTGGAAGAGTTCGACGCCTTCCTCGGTCAACACCACATGCCGGCCGCGCCCGCTCTTACTTTCGCGAATGTGAACGGTACCGGTGGTCAGGGTGAAATCCGCCACCACCAGCCGCGCCAGTTCCCCATGGCGGCAACCAGTGGCCAGCGCCGCTTGCACCAGCAAACGGAAGCGCGGGCCGCTGGCGTTCATCAGGCGTTGGCTTTCCTCCACGGTGAGCCAGCGTACACGGGCCGCATCGACTTGGCCGAACGGCTTGACCTTGCGCCAGGGGGTGTCATCGGCAACCAAACCATCGCGCCAGGCTTGATTCAGCGCGGCCTTGAGCGTGGTCAAGACCCGGTTGGCCGTGGCCTTCCGCTTGCGGCTGGCTTCGGGATCGTGGGTGGTGTCGCGGTATTGCTGAGGTTTCCCCGCACGGGTCCGCACCCGTGGCGGCTGGTTGGCGAGGTCGTTCAACCAATCGCGAATCCGATCAGTGGTCAAGCGGCGAATCGGGATCGAACCCAGCGCCGGCAGGATGAAGGCTTCGGCGCGGTTTCGAGCATCGGCGGCGGATTTGCGGTGGTGCTCCATCCAAGCCAGATAGGCTTGGAGGGCTTCGCCGACCGTGTACTTTTCGCGGTCGGGCGACAACCCGGCGGCGGCATTGGCGAACGCGGTGGCGCGGTGGCGGGCCTGGGCCTGGGCTTGAGCGTAGTTCAGGATGCCGACTCCATCGGCGTCGGCACCATCGTCGGCGGTGCCGATCAACTCTTCCCGGTAGCGCTCATCGCCAGCGTACCAGCGCACCAGCCACTTTCCGCCTTGCTTGCCCTTTCGGTAGCCAAGGTGTGTTCCGGGATCGACTCCACGCCAGTAGGGTTTGCCACGAATGGTCAGACGGGCACGCGCGGCGCGGGTATCAAGCCGGGCGTCCCGTACCGTTTTTGCCATGGATTCCCCTTCCAGTTTTTGCCCAATATTTGCCCAATATACGGTGCAAGACGGGAATAGACAACCCTAGACGGTTTTTAACGGAATCAATTGGTTAACTAGACGGTGGTGGACGCTGATAGACGGTCTAGCCATTCTTTCACGGCGGTAACAGGGGTTCGAATCCCCTTGGGGACGCCAAATCAAGCCAGTGGTCGTGATTCGCGACGTTTTGCCTGCGCGAGTCAGCGATCAATCTGGAATGTATAGTCTGTCCAATTGATATCTATAGTTATTCCGTATAATTTCCATAACACTTATAGTAATTCCGTATAATTTCCATAACAATTCTTGAGAATACAGAGGTTCACT
>DAOTGT010000094.1:0-12750 GCA_035447285.1 Candidatus Competibacter sp. | reverse complement strand
CGACCAGAACAAGGGCCTGGAAATCGAGCATCAGGGCAGCCACCTGTTCGTGCGGCTGTTTCAAAAAGAGCGCGGCGTGTTGGCGGTTCCGGTCGGCCCGGCGGATAGCTATGACCTGGCGGCCCTGGCGCTGCGCGCCTTACGCCAGGGTACGCCCTGGCTGTCGGATCAGGGGCTCTTGATGGTGCTGAAACTCACGATCCAACGCATGAGCGCCGCTCAGAATGTGAAGCAATAGCGGAACGGAATGAAGGCCACAAAAATACCGATTTCGCTGAGCGGGCACTCGAAGCGCGGCCAGATGTTGTGCGCATGGCCGCCTTCCGCGTCGATGGGCGTGGGCAGTTCGGCGATGTTGGCGGCGCAATAGGCCGTGGGCTCCGGGGAAAGATTTTGCCAGTCGCCGTGGGCATAGACGGACGCCAGCATCGGCCGGAGCGGCGCCGGCCCGGTTGCGACCAGATGCGCGCCGCGCGCGGCGGCGACGACCGCGACGCGGCCCGGATGATCGTTATTGATGAAACCGTGGCGCGGATAGAGATGCCCCCAGGTTTCCGCATCCTTGCCGATCCGATCGGTCGACAACGGGTTGAGCATCGTGACGGTGTGCTGCGCATCGGTAACGGGCCAGCCCGAGCGCCAAAACAGCGCATCCGGTCCGGACAGGTAGTAGGGATAGAAATAGCGCACGTCATTCGGGCAGAGCAGCCGGTCGATTTTCACGCCGCCGCCCCCGCCGGCGTTATCGGCGATTTTGGTCGAGATGGACCGCAACTGTTTGACCAATTCCTTGAAATTCAAAACGGCGTTGGCCATTGCGTAGATCTGATTGATGTAATCCTGAATTTGAAAATAGCGGCTGATGATGTTCACCGGAAAGAGCGGTCCGCCGCTGCATTGATTCGGTTCAAGAAAACAGCCGCTGGCCCATTGCGTCCAGGCCGTGATGAAACCGCCCACGTCGTTGGAGCCGCCCTGGCCGCGACCCCCGTACCCATACGAATTCAGGGCGCCGGTTTGGCCGCTCGTAGAGGTGTCTTCGGTCCTATCGCCATTTTTATCAACGAGCGCGGGCAACACGGCGACCGGATGGCCCATGAGTTCGGCTTCCTTGAAATTCGTGCTTTGGTGGCGACCGTATTGGCCTTGGCGGGTGCGGCCGCCGCTGCTTTCGAACACGCTCGGCAGGCCCAGCGCCGGGGGCACGACCTCCGCCATTTTATCCAGCAGTTCTTCCTGGATGCGGCCCACCAGCGCCGCCCATTCAATATACGCTTCCTTGGGAAAGCGGTCGGATTCCATGACATGCAGGGCGGGCATATGATGCTCGACGCGCGGGACAAAATAGACTTCGACGCTGTAGCCGTTATACCGAATCCGAATTTCGATGCCCAACAGACAGTATTTAATACACTGGGGCAGGGCGCGGATGGTGTGGCCGATTAGTTGCCACGTATGGTAGCGCACCCCCGGATCGCTGATCGGTTCGGCGGCGGCCGGCCCCATCAGCAGCGTGACCAGAATCGCTATCGGTCCGGCGCGGCGCGCGCGACGATCGCGTAACATGCGGTATTCCTTTTGCGTTAACGGGTGGAAATCCACGCCCGGCCCGCGCCCGAAGGGGCGGGGCCCGGCGGGGTGATCGAGGGCGCACCACGGGGCGCCGGTCCCGCGCCCGAGCGATTCTCGGGCCGTATAAGCCATGAGGGGGCTAGGCCTCCTTCTCCAACAGCGCCTTGAGCGTCGCCCGGCCTTCGGCCACGGACGCGGCCGGCGCGACGGTCGCGCCGCGCAAACCGGCCTGGTGCTGAATCTGGCGATTGAGCATCGCCAGGGCCGCGTCGTCCCCGGACGCGCCGGGCGAAACCGGTGCGTTCCGCGGCCGAGCGCCCGCGTGGGGCGTCCGGGCCGGGGTCGCCGTGGCCCCCGACGCGGGGGTCGCCCCGTCCGCGTCGTCCAAGGACGCCACCGCGTCTCCCACGGAGGCGGCGGACGCCGGTGCGGTGGGGTCGGCCGCGTCGCCGACCGTCGCGCGCTCCAGCGCCCGGTCGGGCGCGGACGGCGGGGTGAATCCCTGGCCCCGCTGATCCTGGTGTTCATCCTCGTCCAGGACGTCGCCCCCATAGCCCAGGGCGGCCAGCAGCCGCTGCCGGGCGGCGGTCTCCAAGATTTCCAGGTCTTTGTAGGCCTGGATCAACTTGGCCGCCGTCGCGGTGGCGACCACCCGCCCGTGGGCGTCGGTCAGCACCGCGCGGCAGACGCCGGTCTGGCCGGCCAGGCCCAGCGCCGGCAAGCCCAGTTCCTCGGGCTTGCGTCCGGCCTGGAGGGCGGTCTCATAGAGCCGCATCAATCCCGGCTTGAGGGTCAGGGTGTCCACCATCTCGGTGGTCACCGCATAGCCCTGCTCCGGGCCGTACTGGCCCAGAAAATCCCGGATGCGGGCCGACAAGGGCCGGTACTGCACCAACTCGCCGTCGTTCGTGTAAAGCTCGATTACAGAAGCCATCAGGCATTCTCCCATTGAAGTAAGGGTTGGCAACCCCGGTCAGTGAGCGCCACGCCGTCCCCGGTCGGGGTGCGCGAGGCCCATCCCGAACCGGGGAAGAAACCGCACCCGGCAGCGGCCGAACACGGTGCGCGCCGCGTTACGCGGCCAGGGCCAGGCGTTGTTCCAGAAGGCGGAACAGGGCCGGGGCCAGGTCCTCGATCCGGCCGATCGTGATGCCCTCGCGCGGGCCGAACAGACCGTCAATGAGATCCGGTTCCGTGGCGATGCCCAGACCGATCACCTCGATACCGCCCGCGCGACAGCGCGCGATCAGGTCGCGCACCGTGTGCGGATGGCAGGGCGCGCCATCGGTCATCACGATCGCCAGGCGGCGCGCTTCCGGCCGCTGGAGCAGGTCGTAGGCCGCGCGCCAGAGCGCCGGGGCCAGCGGCGTGCCACCGTCCACGCCCCGACAAAAACGCCCGGCGACCCGGTGCGCCCGCTCGGTAAAGTCCTTGAGCGGGATGACCCGATCGTCGTTGCTCCCGGGAAAGGCGACCACCCGGTTGACCACGCCCGGCAAGGTGTCCAGCGCCAGGCTGGTGGCCAGCACGGCCTGGCAGGCGAGGGCGATTCGGCCCTGCATGGAGCCGCTGCGATCCAGCAGCAGGGTGATCGCCGTGTCCGGCGTTTCCCGGTTCTCGCGCCGGGCAAACAGCGCCGGATTCGGCAGGGCCGTTTGATACAGACGTGCCGTGGCCAGACGCCGTCCCCGGCGTGAATGCCAGGACGCTTCCTGCTGTTGGGCCTGGATCAGCACGCCCAGGCGCCGGCGCAAGGCGGCGGTCGCGCGACGGGCGTCGGCGCGAAGCGCGTCACCCGCGCACCCCAAGGGGGGCACGGGATCGTTTTCGGCCATCTCGATGGCCGCCGATGCGGGCGTTTTCTCCGCCTGCGCGTTGAGGTAGGCGCGCACCTGGTCTCCCAGATCGGGCGCCGAACCACCGGCGGCAGCGAGCAACGCCTGCAAGGCGGCGTGGCGGGCGCCATCGGTTCTGGCGCCGTCCCCCGTGGACGCCGAAGACGATCCGGGCGGGGAAGCGCCGCCGCCGTCCCCGGCGGACGCCGAGGGCGGCGATGCGGGCGCCGCTTCCTCCTCCAGCATCGCCACGATGCGCTTTGCCAAGGCGATGACCTCGGCGGTCGAAGTGGTCTGCCGGACCGTGAAGGCCAGCCCCACCAGCTTGGTCATCACCCCTTCGGGGAGCCGTTCCACCAGGCGGGCTTCCAAGGTGGCCGCGGCCGGGGCCAGGGCGGTTTGTCCCAGGAGACGCGCCCGCAGCAGCGTGAGCAGGCCGGCAAAGACCTGTTCGTCGATGCGCGCCTCCGCCGGGGGCGTGAGCGGTTGCTGGGCCTCCAGGGCGGCGACCAGCGCCGCCAGGTTGTCCCGACTGCCCGGATAGTCCGCACCGAGCGCCCGCTCGATGCGAATGTCCTCCAGCAGATTGGCCAATTCCCCGGTCAAGCCGGCCGGCTTCGGGGCCGTGAAATCCGTGTAGCGGATATGGGCCGCTTCATGGTCGATATAGCCGTTGGCCAGCGCCGCCAGGGCCGCATCGTCCGCCGGCAACGCCGGCAGGAAGATCGTGGCGCCATCGGTGTGGGCGTTTTCGGCGCCGATCACCACCCGGACGCCGAGCCGGCGGCCCAGCATCTTGGCGAGGATCGGTAACGCGCCCAGCAAGGGGTTCTTCTTCATGATGCCTCCTGATGCAGTAAAAGGACGCACCGCGCCCCCGAGGGGACGTGGGCGTCCCCGTGGGGGAAGAAAAATGACTAGAAAAACCAGCCCGCGTCCGCGGTGGATGCGGCCGGTTCGGCTTCAACTTCAACTTCAGCTTCAACTTCAGCTTCAGCTTCAATAACGACCGGAGCGATCGGTTCGTCGTCCTCGCTGGACCCGGACGTTTCCGCGTCCAGCGGGGATGCCGCCGCCGGTTCGGAAGCCGGGACGGGTGCGCCTTCCTGGGTCAACTCCGGGAGCAATGCCTCCGTGTCCAGGGTCAATGCCGCCCGGTCCACGCCGGGTGTCGGCGGGGCGACTGGGGTGTCGAGCAGCCCCAGCGCCTCTTGGGGCGTTTCCCACACCGAGGCGTTCTCCGCCCAGGTTTGCAGCCCGTCCGGTTGAACGGCGAGGCTGAGGAACTGGGTCAGCCCGGCCAGCACGCCGTTGGCGATCGGTCCCTGTTTGGGGACCTGGGCCATCAGCCGGTCGATCTCGCCGACGATCGCGCGAAAGCGGCCGTCCAGGAACGACAGCCCATCGAGCTTGTCGCGGATGGACGCCAGCGGACTGAGCGCCCGTCGGGTGACTTCATGCTTACCCTGAAACGAGCGTTCCAGGGTTTCGCGCGCCACGCCGGCGATCTCGTGAAGGACCTGCCCGCTCAGGCCGGACAGCGCCTGGGGCAGCCCCCCATGGTCAACCACCGCCGGGTCGGGCGCGGCGAAGCGCACGGCCTGGACGGCAAAACTCAGCCGACCGCCGACATACTCCGCCGGGACCAGCGCATCCTGGATGAGCTTTTGCCATACCGGGGGTTGCTGCTGGGTCCAGGCGGCCAGTTGGCCGTGGTACCCGGCCAGGAACGCCGCGCGGGCGTCCTGGTAGCGTTGGCCGAGCGCGTCCAGTTCGGCCAGCAGCGCCGGCGCTTTCGCCACCGGCACGGCATAGCCGCTCAGGAAGCGCGTTCCCACCGCCAGGCATCGGCGGCGGGCGGCGCTGCGGATCGAGCCGAAGGCTTTCAACGCCTCCGGATCGATCAATTGCTTCTCCCCCAGGGAGACCAGGGTCTCCGGGGGGAGTTGGGCGCGGTCCAACCCCAAATCTTCCGGGGTCAGCCGCTTTTTGCCCGACCAACAGGTGATGTCCAGGTTGACAAACACCAGTTGATCGGTCAGCCAATCCAAGGCTTGCGGTTGCATGGCAGTTCTCCTTTAAAAAAAGGCGAACGCCACGCGCGCCCCAGGGGCGAACAGTGGCGTCCGCCCGGGGGGTGGATTTCAGAAGAACCAGTCGTCGCCACCGGTGACGGCGAGGAGCTGGCTCAGGTCTTGGGGCTTCAATCCCAAAGCCTCCAGGATCGCCGGGTCCACCGGCAAATGCCGTGGCCAGGCGGTGACCGGTTGCCCCTGTTCATCGGCCAGTCGCACCGACGGACAGGCGCGCGCGAGCAGCAGCCAGAAGGCGATCAGCGGCCGGAGGTCGGCCGTGAGCGCGAGCGAGCCGGCCGCTTGCGCGATCACCGCCGGTCCGAACTGAGAGGCGACCCTGTCCGGGTCCGGTTCGACGTCGAGGACTGACCAGCCCACCCGCGCCAACGACGTCGCCACCTGGCGAAGCGCGGCTTCCAGCCGCGTCTGCTCGGCCGCCGCGTCCATCCCGGACTCCGGCCGCCACCGCCAGTACAGATGGGGCAGCGCCGGTGGATCCGGCGGGACCGGCGGCGCGGCAGACGTCGGTACGACCCCCGAGGGGGTGACCCGGGTCAGTTCGCGCCGGTTATCGGCCAGCCAGAATTCGCCCAGGGCGTGGTAGCCCTTGGCGCACTTCTCGCTTTCGCGCCGTTCGGCTTCCCGCGCCGGGTTGTGGTCGTGGCACTGAGCCGCCGGCGTCTCCGCCTGGCGCAGCGCCGCACCGGCGCGGCCATAGAAAACCGTGAACGCCGGGGATGCCGAGCAGGTCTCCACCGGATAGCCCCAGTCCTTCGCCGAACCGTCCGGGTGGGTCAAGCGGAACAGCTTGATCTTAATCGGCATGGACCGCCTCCCCGCCGAACCGGCGCTGGACGATGCCATGAATCGCGGCGGCCGTTTCCGGCTCGGCGCGATTCGTCAACGCCCGGCGCAGGGCGTGCTCCAGCGGCTGGGGCGCGCCCCGGAACTGCTGGGCCAAATACGCCCAGCGCACCAGGGTGCGGGTGGAAAAGGTGAGGTCCACCCCGCCCTCGTCGCTGAGGAACAGCCGGCGCACTTCGCCGGCCACCTCGACCATCTTCTCGATGATCGCGATGGGCAGGCCCGGCGCCGCCGCCCTGACGACCGCCGCTTCCTCGGCCGGTTCCGGGTAGTCGACGTTGACCACCCAAAATCGGTCCAGCAGGGCGGCGTTGAGGCGCTGCGTGCCGGCATACAAACCGGTCGCGTCCCCCAACCCGACGGTGTTGGCCGTGGCGATCAGGCCAAAGCCCGGCGCGGGATGGACGACCTCCCCGCCGTTCTCGGCGAGCACCAACGGCCCGCCGTCCAGCAGGGTGTTGAGTCCGGCGAGTTCGCCGGGCTCCACAAGGTCGGCCTCGTTCAACATGAACCACCAGCCGTGGCGGGCCGCCAGGGTCAGCGGGCCGTCCTGGAACAGGACGTCACCGCCGAGGACGGTCAGGTGGCCCACCAGGTCGGCCAGTTCCAGCCGCCGCTGGCCGTTGGCCTGCACCAGGTTCAGGTTCAGCCGGGCGGCGGTTTCCCCCACCAGGCTGGATTTGCCGGCGCCCATGGGTCCGGTCAGCCACAGGCCATCGTGATGCTGGCCTTGGGCGATCCCTTGGTGCCAGGCCAACAGGTCCGACAACAGCGCCGGCCGGAACCGGTAGTCGGGCCGGGACGGTGGGGTCAGGGGCCCGGGTTGCGCCGCGCCCGGCACGCACAGGTGATCCGGGGCGGCGATGCCGAAGGTTTTGGCAATCGAATAATCAAGATCGAACTTCATCGTCATTCTCCTGAATGCAAAAAGGAAGGGGAAGAGGACGATCGGACGCACGCCGCCCCCCGGGGGGGCAGATCGTGGTCCGATCGTCCCCGAAGGGGTGAAATGTGTTAGGCGGCCGGCTGAAGCGGCCGCGTTAATCCCCGGCGGCGCCATTGCGCCAGGAACAACGCGCGCAAGGTCGCCGGATCGATGCGCGGGTCATAGGCCCGCGCGCAGGCGATGAAACTGAAGGGTTGCGGCGGCGTGGGGTCCGCCAACAACCATTCGAGCAGGTCCGCTTGCTCGTCCGCGCCGACCAGCGGATCGGCGAGCAGGCGGAGGTGGCGGAAGAGCAGCCACACGTGCAGCTCCTCCGTGTGGGTTTCCAGCCAGGCCCGATCCGCCCGCCATCCCCGGTATTGGGCGGGCGGGTCGATCGAGGTCTTGGGGCGAACCGGCGGGCGCGCCGGCGTCGGCGTGACGACCGGCGGCTCCTCCAGAAAGCTCAATTGCATGGCGTCCTCCTCAGGCGAACCGGGGACGCGCCACGCCCCTGCGGGGACGTGGGCGTCCCCGCAGGGGTTGCTTGGAAAAAGACCCGTGCTAGGCGGATCTCTGTGTTCTTTCAGGAGACGGCCATGCACGATGATTTCATTGCAGAGGCAGAGCGTGATCCGATCCGGCTCGATCTTGACCACGACCTGCTGCTTGACCCGCACACGCGGCGGATCCGGTTCACGCGAACGGGTCAAAAGGCGCTGGCGGCGCGTTTTGCCCGGTCTGGCGTGGATTGGGCGCGGTTGCGCACCCTGGACGATGTCGAAACCGCCATCGCCCAAGTCACGCACCACGAGTATCAGCGCCTCCCCGCCGGCGAGCAGGACGATGCCGAGAGGGTGGATGCCCTCCACGATCTCGACTTCATCGTGGAGGGCGTCAAGGGCCTGCCGCTCGCGCCGCTAAAGGCGCGACGCGAACGGCGGGCGCAGGCGTTTGAACACCGGCTGGCCGAGCTGGGCCTGACCCCGACCCCGCTTTTTGACGCCCCTCGCGGTGAGGGGGAGCCCCCGCGGGGCTGAACGGCGGCGAACGCGCTACGCCGCCACCGCCTTGGGCGTCTCCGGCAGGATCAATCCGTCCGGATCGTCCTGCTGGCAGAGGCCCTTGACGGCACACATGGCGCACGGCGAGTTGTGGGCCATCAATCCGCGTTGCGGAAAGCGGCCCCGGTCGATGTCCTCGGCCACCCACAGCACTTTCTGCTGGTAGGCGTTGAGGACCGACGCCGGGCGGCGCGGCGCGGTGATCGGCGTCCCCACCTCCGGCCCTTTCCCGGTCTTGCTCACCTTGCGTTTGATGAGCTCGACCAGGCCCAGCCGGTCGATCGGGGGAATCCCCAGTCGGTTAGCGTGGGCGTCCAGCAGCCACTGGTAGCCGGTGAGCTGATCGGCGACGGCCAACCAGTCCGGGTCGGTGGCGCTACTGGGCGTTTTCACGTCCAGCGCGGCCAAGGCCCCGGTGGCCTGCTGCGCCACCAGGTCGAACCGCCCGACGTAGGTGAGGCCTGCCGTGACCTTGACCTCCAGCTTCAGCTCCAGCAGGGGCTGATTCTGGTGATCCAGCGCCGGCAGCCAGCCAAACGTCGGCCAGCGCGCCATGAACTGGGTGGCCAGCGCCTCGCCGGTGGCGGTCAGCGATTCCGGCGATTGCGTCGCCGAGTAGGCGATGCCGCCTTTGGCGCGCGCCGCCTGCCAGTCGGTCGCAAACGCCGCGCGGGCGTCGAACGGCTGGCCGGCGAAGGCGTGGCGGAGCGCCTGCTCCACGACCTGATGCACCACCCGGCCAAAAATCAGGTTGGCGGCGGTATGCACCGGGCGGACCCGCAGCACCTCTTCCAAATAATATTGCTGCGGGCAGGTCTCGTACTTCAAAACCGACGTGGGGGACAGTCGCATGGTTGTCCTCCTCACGCGGCAACAGCGGCGGGCCGCCGGGTCACGGCCTCGGCCGCCAAGCGCTGGTAATGCGCGACGGCGGCTTCAAAGCCTGCCGGCATCGCTTTCCAGCGGTCGATGCCGCGGCCTTTCAGGAAGACCGCGACGACCAACGCCGCGTGGTCAGCGGACGTCGGCGCGTGCGGCGTCAGTTCCCAGACCTGCATTTTCCCCGTGGGGAAGGGCACGGTCTCGAAGCGGGCCACGGTCATGCCGCGACCCGCGTGTTGGGCGATTTCCGCCACCGCCCGAAAGGACGGCGACGGGATGGGATGAAGAAGGTGTTGCATGGGGCGTGTCCTCAAGCAAAAAAAACGGGGACACACCCCACCCCCGCTGGGGATCGGTGTATCCCCAGGGGGTTGCAAAAACGGCAATTCATGTCAGCCTGGTCTTATTTCTCACCGGAGGACCGACATGCATCCAAACGACGACAAACGCCGGTGGTTTATCGCGGACACGAATTCCGACCGCATCCGCTTTACCGCCGTGGGTCATCAGGCGTTGGCGGCCGACCTGGCCCGAGCCGGGATCGACATTCGCCAGATCCGCACGCGAACGCAGGCGCGCGCGGCGCTGGATCGCTCGTTCGAGCATTCGTTGGATCAACTAGCGGCGTATGCCGCCGCTGATCCAAAGCTCGGCGCTATCCTGGCGCCTCTTTTTGAGGAGGAACCTCCTCAAACAACGCCTTAAGTTGGCGTTTGGCGATTTCGCGCTCGACGCACTCCAGGCATTTGATGCCATTGGTGCCGGCCAAGGCGCCGGACAATAGCCCGTCGCTGAGCATCTTGCGGGTTTCAATCAGCCGCTCTCGGCTCGCTGACCGGCAGAACGACTTGACTTTGGAGAGTTGCATCGTGTGTCTCCTTATAAGACGAACAAAAAAGGGACACACCCCGCCCCCTTGGGGATGGAGGTATCCCCAGGGGGTTGCAAAACAGGTATTCATGCGCAGCTGATCCCATGGCTTCACCGGAGAGCCGACATGAATGCCGATCAAGAAAACTCAATCCTCGATGACGAGGAACGCGAACCGCTTTACCATCGGGATAAAAGCGGTCATTTCGCCTTGACCGAGAGAGGCGTCGAACAATACCGCAAACGGTTTGCCCGTTTCGGTATCCGCGTGGAAGCCATTCACACCCTGGAAGACTTCCAAAATGCGCTTGGACTTTCGGCGGCGGGCTTGAACGATCACCGGTCGAGACGCTCCTCAGAGAAGGCGCGTGAGAATTTCCTCCTCGATTCTTCTCATCAACCAGCGTAGGGTTTGCTGCGATTCATGGTCTTCCGTGACCTCAAGTCATTCTTTGAATCGCCTTTGTCTCTCCCGAAGTACATCGGGCTGTGAAATATCTATAAATGAAAAAAACATTTTTAGATATGCATTAGAAAGTTGCGGCATGGCCTTCTTTCTCCTTTGATGAATAGCAAAAAAAGGAGACACACCCCGCCCCCGCTGGGAATGGAGGTATCCCCAGGGGGGTTGCAAAAACAGGCATTCCTGCGCGCCTGCTCCCATGGCTTCACCGGAGGGCGGACATGAAGGCCGAACCGGCCTTGCCAAGTCCTCGATCCATGCGAGGATCGTCGCCATGCTTGCGGCCAGGAGATCCTCTGATGGAAGAAGACATGACATTGCCGCCCCATGACTTGCTCTTCCCGCCGGATGGTCCGGAGCCGTTTCGCTGGACGCGGAAAGCGCGAGAGGAATTGGGGCCGCGCTTCGCCCGGCGCGGGATCGATTTAAACGATCTGCGCACGAGCGAAGCGATCGAAGACGCGATCGCCAAGGTGATTGTTTTTGAGTACAACACCTTGACGCCTGAACAACCGGCCGATCGCGCCGGTGTGCAACGGATCGATGACTTGCAGTTCATCACGTATCCGTTGTACGGTTTTCCGCGGCGCTCGCGGGCGGAGCGCCGTGCGCGACCGCTCGCCGCGATGCAATGGGTTTTGGCATGGCCCGACGACGAGCATTCGCCGCGTCCCGCCCCACCGCCTCGGGCGGTGCTGAGCGGGATCAGGCGGGTGCTTAAACGGCTATGGACGACCCGCTGATTGACCACGGGCCGCCCGGCGCTCGTCCAGGGTTGGGTCGATCACCCGCCGCTGTTGCATGCGGACGTGGCGATCTTCCTCGGTGAGAGCGGAGTCGCCCGCGCGCAGGGCGTGGGTGATCGCGTGCGCCTGGCGCCGCCGCTCCGCGTCGGAGAACGGCGCCCGCGTCGCGGCGTAGCCGGCCGCATCGAACGGCGTCGGGTTCGCCGCGGCGGATGCCGAGCGCCGCCGCCGGGTGGCGCGCTCCGCACGCAGCGCGTCCGAGAACACGCCCCGGGACGCGCCGAAAATAAACAGCGTCAGCCAGTTGGCCAACGCGGGGTCGGCCAGGCACGGGGCCAGCACGACCCCGCCCACCACCGGCCCGAATTGACGGACCCATGGGCCGTCGATAGCGCGCCAGGTTTGTCCAAGCAGGACAAGGACCTGCCGGGCGAGCCTCAACAGGGTCACCACCGCGCGTCCCAGGCCAACGCCGAGGGCGGCGATGGATTGGCGGGGATGCCGTTGGATGCATCCGAGGACGCAGCCAGCGAAAAAGAGGAGGACATGCATCGTGGGGTCTCCCTTGAATGAAAAAAGGGGACACGCCACACCCCAACCGGGGATGGAAGATCCCCGGGGGGTGGAAAAGCGGGAAGGCCTGCGCGCCGGATCGCATCACGCGACCGCGGGGCGGACCGGCTTCCCTGGTGGGCGCAGCGTCAATGAGGATGACGCCTTTCATCCGGGACCCGGGATTCCCCGTCCCGGATGAAGCCAAACAAAGGGCGTCCAGACCAACGGGCCTGGAAATGACCGTTCCCCGGCGTCTGCCCGTGCGTGCGAACACACACGGCGCTCCAGACGCCGCCAGGCGGTCCGTGGGGAGGATGGGCCGGGTTTCCCCCACGTGACCCCGGAGTTTCCGTTGTTTCATGTGGCGGAGGACCACGAGGCGCGGATGCGCGCCGCTGAGCCGGCGGCCTCGCTTTTTGAACAGGGCGAGCGACTCCTGGATGGCTGATGTTTGACACGGGATCAGCCCCCCGCGTTGCCCGCCGATTCAACAGACTGGGCGCTCTGCCCCGGATTTTTAGCAAGGTTCCGGGCGCCTTGTTGAATAAAATGAGTATGGTGAATCAAGGTACTGATGTCAAACCGTAACCACATGCCGGTCTTACTGCGCCGCTGGCTGGCGCGCGCCACGGCGGCCACCCGACGCGGACGCGGCGAACCGACCAATGATCGGGACGCGCCGGACGCGCTCGCGTCCGGTCGAGAAGCCCTGGCCGCCTGGTTTGCCGCCGAACCCGAACAGCACGCGCTGGCCCAGGCCACGCTGGCGGCGCTGGCGCGAGCCGGTCCGCAACCGGTGGACGAAGAGGCGTCGGCGACTGTGCCGACTGTGGATTGGTTGAAAGCGGCCTTCGCGCGCCTGGCCGAGCAGCCCCCGCCGCCGGCAGGTTGGCCCTCCG
>DAOTGT010000093.1:3161-12761 GCA_035447285.1 Candidatus Competibacter sp. | reverse complement strand
TCGTCCAGCGCCATCGGAATGCAGGCCGAGCCGGTGTAGCCCCATTTGTCCATGATCCAATGGGTTTTTTCCAACGGCTGCCCGAGCGTCGCCATGGTGGCTTCGAGGGTGCGCAGATTGACTTGGGTGAAGTAGTAACGGTCCACGTCATCCGGCCCTAAACGGGTACCGGTCGCGGCGCTGGCCTTGGCTAGCACGCGCTCGATCAGCGGTGGCCACTGCTCGGTGTTGAAAGTGGCCGGGAATTTGCGCACGAACTGCACCGTCGGCGGTCCGTAGCGCTCCAGATTGGCGAGACTGGCTGGCCGGAAGACCCCGCCGGTGTAGATGCCGAGCGCGTCGTGGTACTCGCCGGCGGCGGCCATCGCGGTGGCCAGCCAACCCGGTTGCGAGCCGGCGCCGACCACCACCGCCCCCGCGCCATCGGCGAACAGGGTCACGGTTTTCTTGTCGCCCCAGTCCAGAAATCGACTCATACCGTAGGCCCCGATCACCAGCACGAAGCGCTCGTCGGGTTCGGTGACCAGCGTTTTCGCCGCGATGTCCAGGGCGATGACCCAGCCGGCGCAAGCACTGTTCACGTCGAACACGCCGGCGCGGCGCGCGCCCAGCTTGGCCTGCACCACCGCCGCCGTGGCCGGACTGAGATAATCCGGGGTATCAGTGGCGACGATGATCCGGTCGAGATCGGCAGGCTCCAGTCCAGCCCGCTCCAGCGCCACCTGGGCGGCCGCAACCGCCAGATCCGAGGTCGTCTGGTCCTCGGCCATGAAATGGCGTTCGCGGATACCGACGTTTTCCACCAGCCAATCGCCGACCGACTCGCCCAGTAAGCGATCGAATTCGGCGTTGGTCATCAGCCGTTCCGGGACGTAGCCGCCGGAACTCAGGATTTGGGCATAACGCATCGTAGCCTCCACAACGCAATGCCGGCGGTTCCGCCGGCGACAATCATCGTTACCCTACCCTACTCCAGACTGGCGAACAGATCCCAGTGGCCGACCGACAAGCGGGAGTGGCCGCGCTCGATCAAGTCGCGCCGATGCCGTGACCAATCGTCCAGCCAAGCATCCGGTCCAGGCGCGATTTGCCGCACGGCCTCCGTCCAGCCGTCCAGCAGCGCCGTCTGCAAGGCAGCGTCTTGCGCGGCCAGCATCCAGGGACTGGGCCGCAAACCCACCCGGTACCCCAGGCGTTCGAGCAAACCCGCCAATGTGGGAGCGGCATCGGGACCGAGTGCCGGACCGAAGCCCTTGTCGGTACATTGATGGCGGTTGACCCATTCGCGTACCCGTTCGTCGTCTTCCATCGCGGGTTCCCAGGCGATGGAACCGTCGTAGCTGAGCACGATCAGCAGCGCCACCCGCCATGTCCGGCAACGTCGGGCCAGGTGTGCCAGCCAATCGGCCGATACCAGATCGATCAAGGCGGAAGCCGTGACCAGTCGCGGGCTCGGAGCCGCCGCCAGCCGCGCCCAGTCCTCGTTCAAGTCCAGGCATAACCACTCCAGTCGGCAATGGTTCGTACTGTCCTGTAAAACCAGCGTTTCGCCTTCGTCGCTTGCCTTCATCCCTCGTTTGATCGCCCATCGACCCAGATCTTCGTTGGCTTGCGCCAGCAACGCCGGGTCGTGATCCAGCAGTCGCCAATGCTGCCTTCCGCCGAGGGCGCGGGCGAGAAAGCGGAAGTTGCTCCCGGTGCCGCTACCGAGATCCAGCACGGACAGGGCATCATGGCGTCGCCGCCAGGCGATCAGCCGAGTGGTCAGTGCCGGGCTACGGGCAGCCGCATCGGCGGGTTCGCGCAGACGCAGCCATTCAGCGGAAAAGCCGCTCATGCCGCCGGAACCGCGTCCAGCGCCGCCGCGAAGCGCGCGCAGGTTTCCGGCCAAGCCGGCAGGGACTGGCGAGCCGCGCGGGCACCGGTGGCAAGACGTCCACGCAACCCGGGTTCGGTCATCACCCGCGCCAATGCCTCGGTCAGCGCCGCCTCGTTACCGGGCGCTACCAGCAGCCCCGCATCCGCCGGTACCGTGTCGGGAATCGCACCCGCCGTGGTGCTGACGATCGGTAGTCCCCGCGCCAGCGCCTCGGCCAGCGCCATGCCATAGCCCTCGTGATGGGACGGCAGCACGAAGGCATCGGCTCGCCGGTAGCGAGTCGCCAGGGCCGCCGCGTCCAGTTCGCCCAGAAACTCGATGCGCTCGGTCAAGTCCAGTTCCGTTGCCAAGTTGCGTAGCAGAGCGGCGGTGGGTGGATGCAGCCGTTCACTGCCGGCGCAGAACAGCCGCCAGGGATGCTGCTTGAGTCGCGCCAGGGCGTGGAACAGCACGGCGTGACCCTTGCGCGGAGTCAGCGAGGCCACGCACAGCAGCTCCAATACCCCGCCGCCCGAGCCTTCCGCCAGCGGCGCGGGATCGGTGCCGGGCGGAATCGCGACGCAGCGCTCCGGCGCTACCTCGTAGTCGCTCAGCAGCACCCGCGCCGTACTGGGACTGGTGACGATCACCTGACGGACATGGCGCAGCGCCTCGCGTTCGCTGGCGTGGAGTTGCCGGCTGACTCTGTCGTCCAGCCCGGTTTCCAGCGCCAGCGGATGATGGAGCAGCGCCACCAACCGCAATCGATCCCGCCACGCGGCGGCGACCGCCGGCATGGCGCCCAGCGCCAAACCGTCGATGACCGCCAGCACTCGTTCCGGCAGCGCGGCCAGTACCTCGTCGGCCTCACTCAGCGCCGCTGGAGTCGGTCGCGGAAAACTGGCGTCGAGCCGCCGGAGTTCGACCCGCCAGCCCAGCGCCGCCAGTCCGGCCATGATCCGCCGGTCGTACAGATAGCCGCCGGTGCGGGTATCGGGATCACCGGGAATCAGGAACCAGACCGATTTCAAGATAGTGTTCCTTCGTAGGACGCCCAGGCGACATGGGACTCGTGCAAGGTAACGCGCATCGAGCTCAGACCGGTGGCATTCGGTCCCAATTGCCCTTCCTCGATCCGCACCGCGACGCGGTCGAAGATCTCGCGGGCCAGGAATTCGGTGGTGGTATTGCGGCCGGCGAATTCCGGCAGTTGGTCGAGGTCACGAAAGTTGAGATCGCCGAGCACGGCGCGCAGGCAGTCGCCGAGCTTGCCGATGTCCGTGACCACGCCGTCCGGGTCCAGTTCGGGACGGCGCAGTTCCAGATCGACGACGTAGGTTGCGCCGTGCGGGCGTTGGGCGGGACCGAAGGTCTCTCCCCGGAAACTGTGGGCGATCATGAAGTGATCGCGGACGCAAACAGTGTACATGCTGTGACCTTGAGTTGAGTGGGTGAGGGAAAGAATCGCCGATCGATGCCTTGCATGAGTTCGGCTTCGGGGGGGCGCGGGGCTGCCGACAACATACCGCATGGGCCGCTTGTGGGAGCCATTCCATGAGTTCGGTGATTAGCGCGGTTCCAAGTCGGACTGGATTTCGGTCACATACGCCACGCCGTCGCGCATTTCCCAGTGCACATCGCAATCGTACAGCCGCATGCCGTAACGCTGGGGCGCGGTGCCGGTGCCACGGTAGGCCGGGCGCGGGTCCTGGCGCAGGATCTGGACGATCAGGCCGCGCAGCTCGTCCGTCGGCCAAGTCGCGCAGAACGCCGCCGCCGCCGGGCTGAACGCAACCGGCAGGTGTGGCGGCGCCTCGGTCGCGAAACCGCCGGTCGCCTCCGGGAGACAGTCGGCATAGGGCAGATAGGGTTTGATGTCCAGCACCGGCGTTCCATCCAGCAAATCCACCCCCGACAGGTGCAGTATCACCCGCTGACCGGCGATGGCCACCCGTTCCAGCCGGACCGCCGATAGTCCGATGGGGTTGGGACGGAAGGTGGAGCGGGTGGCGAACACCCCCAGCCGCCGATTGCCGCCCAGGCGCGGCGGCCGTACCGTCGGCTGCCAGCGGCCGGGCGGCGTGCCGTGAAACACGAACACCAGCCATAGGTGGGAGAACGCCTCCAGACCGCGCACCGCCGCCGCTTGTCCGTAGGGCGGCGACAGCTCCAGGGTCGCCCGCGCCGCCGGCGCCAGCCCCGGTTGGCGCGGGATGCCGAATTTCTCACGGAAACAGGAACGAATGACGCCGATCGGCGTGAACTGGAACATCTACAACCACCCGGTCTTCCTCAAATACCGGTACAGCAACAGGCAAGCGACCGTCACGCTTCCCATTATGATGGGATAGCCGTACTTCCATTCGAGTTCGGGAAACCAGCCCTTGAAATTCATGCCGTAGATGCTGAACACCACGGTCGGGATCGCCAGCAGCGCGCCCCAGCCGGCCAGCCGCTTGGTCGCCTCGTTCTGGCGGGCCGCGCCGAGCGACAGGCTGATTTGCAGGGCGAACGCCAGGGTTTCCCGGATGATTTCCACGGTTTCGTTGATACGTAGGGCATGATCGTGGACGTCGCGGAAATAGGGCCGGATATCGTCGGGAACATGGCTGGTAAATACTTTGGTCAACAGATAATTGCAGACCTCGACCAGCGGCGCGGCGGCGCGGCGCAATTCCACCAGATCGCGCTTGAATTGATAGAGCTGGCCGAGGTCATCCTGACTGAAATCGCCCTTGAATAACCGTTCCTCCAACTCCTCCACGGCATCTTCCACGGTGTTGAGAATCGGGAAATAGTTGTCCACCACGAAGTCGAGAATGGCGTACAGCACGAACCCCGACCCCTTGCCCAGTAGCTTCGGATTACTCTCGCAGCGGGCGCGCACCGTGGTGTAGGACAGCGAAGCGCCATGCCGTACCGACACCAGATAGCGAGGTCCGACGAACAGGTGGGTTTCGCCGAAATCCATTTTGCCTTCCTGCATTTGAACGGTCCGCAGCACCACGAACAGGCAGTCGCCATATAGTTCCACCTTCGGACGTTGATGGGCGTGGTGCGCGTCCTCGGCGGCCAGTTCGTGCAGGCCGAACAGATCCTGAACCCGCGTCATCAGTTCTTCGTTCGGCTCGCGCAGCCCCAACCAGACGAAGGCGTCTGGCTGATCCCGCAGTGCTGGAATGTCCTCCAGCAAGATGTCGGGCAGCTTACGACCATCGGCATAGGCGGTGCAGTTGACGATCATATGCCTATCTTCCTTCTATTACCTTACAATAAGTGTTATTTTTAGGTGGTGTGAGGAGGGTTGTGTACCTCCTGTTCATCACATTTGTTGAGTGATCGCGGAGGATCGAGATGGTACGGCATCGGGTTTGCGATGAAGGCGATATTCCCGTCGGGGGAGTCAGAGCATACAAAGCGGGTGGTCAAACCGTGGCGGTCTTTCATCTGGACGATGGTTTTTACTCGACACAGAATGACTGTACTCATCTGTTTGCGTCCCTGCACAAGGGCAAGATGATCAAGGGAGGCCAGATCGAATGCCCGCACCACCGAACGCGCTTCGACATCCGCACCGGCAGCGTGGTGTGTTGGGCCAACCATCCGCCGGGGGTGCGGCTACTCAATTTTCTACGGGCCAAGAAAGCCCTTAAAACATATCCGGTCACGGTCGAGGCCGGGCAGGTGTTCGTGGAGATTTGACGGCCGTCAATGCGAATGCGGCCGTGTTTCCGGCCGATAGGGCTCCTCGCGGTCGTGCAGGTGCATGCGGTAATCGACGAAGCCGGCACGGTTGTCGAAATGCAGGAAAGGGTTGCCGGCGAGTTGCTCGGCCATGGTCGAGGTCGGCGTGATACCGTAATTGTGGCCGGGCCGGATGAGCGTGTGATCCGGCAGCCGCTCGCCCAACCGGCGCAGCGTGTGGTACATCTGCTCGGGGTCGCCGCCGCGCAGATCGCAGCGCCCGCAACCGAACACGAACAAGGTATCTCCGGTCAATATTTGATCGCCCAACCGATAGCAGGCCGAGCCGGGCGTGTGACCGGGCGTATGCAGCACTTCGATCTCGGTTTCGCCCAAGCGGATGCGGTCGCCGCCTTCGTGCAGGGTGGGCAAATCAAGATAGCGATCCCAGAACGCCGCTTCGGGTCTGAGCAAGTGCAACTGGGCGTCGCTGGCATTCAGCAGCGCTTCCACCCCGTTGATGTGGTCGAAATGGCTATGGGTTAACAGAATATCGGTGATCCGTAGCCCGCGCCGCGCGACCAGGTCGAGAATGGCCGGCACATCCCAGGCTGGGTCCACCACCGCCGCGCGGTCGCTGGCGTGATCGTGAATTACGTAAATGAAATTGCCCATGTGCCCGAGCTCCAGGGCATGGATGGTGTAAGGGGCGGTGTGATCGGTCATCGCGCGTTCTCCCAGTTGCGGAAAGCCGCCGCCCGCGATCGCACCATCCGAACGCGGCGGCTGAGCCTTGGAACATTGACAGCGGTTGTCACTCTGAAAGTGCCGAACATGGACCCGACGCGTTCGGATGCGCCGGGCACTTTTAGCCGGAGGGATTGTATATGCGCTTCAGTCAGGATATCGATACCAGCCAACACTTTGTCCGGGGTTATGGCCCGGGCTGGATCAAGATCAACGAACAGGAAATCCGCCGCAGCTTGATTGTGACCCCGGAACGATTGATCGTCGATTGGCCACCGCAAGCCTTCGCTGATCTGGAGGGCGCGCATTTCGAGGCGATCGCCCAATTGGAACCCGAAATCGTGGTGCTGGGAACCGGTGACCGCCAGCGGTTTCCGCATCCGCGCCTGACGCAGTCGCTGCTGGCGCGCGGCGTGGGCGTGGAGGTCATGGATACGGCCGCCGCCTGCCGGACTTACAACATCGTGATGTTGGAAGGCCGCCGGGTCGCGGCCGCGCTGCTGCTGATGTTCGACTAACGCGGCAGGGGAGCCGGCGGGGAGATTCCCGGATCTCCCCGCCGCGCCGGAGCAGGGGAACCTTCTACAGAAAATCCTGCGAGAATCCTTCGCTTTCCAGAATCTTGCGCAACCGGCGCAGCGCATCGATCTGAATTTGCCGCACCCGCTCGCGGGTCACGCCGATTTCGTTGCCAACCTGTTCCAGGGTGGCTTTTTCCTGACCGCCCAGACCGAAACGCCGCTTGACCACGATCCGTTGCTTGTCGTTCAACTGGTCCAGCCAGAGATCCAGCTTTTCGTTGAGGTCGGCGTCCTGCAGCAATTGCGAAGGATCGGGGTTGTTGTCGTCGGGGATGGCGTCCAGCAACGAACGGTCTTCGTCCTTGCCGATCGGGGTATCCACCGAGGCCACCCGTTCGTTGAGTTGCAACATCCGTTTCACGTCGGCGACCGATTTGCCCATGACCTGGGCGATCTCCTCGGCGGAAGGCTCATGGTCCAGCGACTGCGTCAGTTGCCGGGTCACCCGCAAATAACCGTTGATTTCCTTGATGATGTGGATCGGCAAACGGATGGTGCGGGTCTGATTCATCAGCGCCCGCTCGATGGTCTGACGGATCCACCAGGTCGCGTAGGTCGAAAAACGGAAGCCACGCTCGGGATCGAATTTCTCAACGGCGTGAATCAGCCCCAGGTTGCCTTCCTCGATCAGGTCGAGCAGACTGAGACCGCGGTTCATGTAGCGGCGGGCGATTTTCACCACCAAACGCAGGTTGCTTTCGACCATGCGGTTGCGGGCGGCGGCGTCGCCCTGTAACACCCGGCGGGCGAAGTACACTTCTTCCTGGGCGGTCAGCAACGGCGAAAAGCCGATTTCGCTCAGGTACATCCGGGTGGCATCCAATTCCTCCTGGGTAAACTCGCGGGCGCTTGCCGCGGGAGCCTGCCAAGGCGATTCCACGGCGTCCATTTCCCCGTCCTCCGCGACGACGTCTTCCTCCTCGGCATCCTCCAGTTTGTCTTCGTCCAGCAGCGGGTCTTCCATGTGCAGTTCGTCGTCGCACACCACTGGCTCCAGACAGGCATTCATCCGTCGGGACATCGATACCTCCTCGACATGTTTCGCTTGGTGGGTTGTCTTGATGGCGCTAGGGCAGAGGCCGTCCGCGCCTTGTTATATTTTTGTCGGCCGATTTTTGTGAGTCGGCATCGGCTCGCTGGCGCGCCTTGGCGTCGCCGCGTGCTCCCGCCCGCGTTCGGAAAAGTCGGAATTGATCCATCCCTGCTCCAAACCCCAAACACCCAACAATGATAAGCTTTCCATAACGGGTGAGTCTACTGGTATTGTGTCTATTATTAGAGACATAAAACCGGAAATTCTTGTATTTCCGTGAATCGTCAATCCTGCAACCACTGCGTCAGGGTGGTCAGCGCGCCATGACGGGTGAGATCGACCTGCAAGGGCGTGATAGCGACATAGCCAGCGCGCACGGCGTGGAAGTCGGTGTCTGGACCCGCGTCCTGTTCGGGACCGGCCGGTCCCACCCAATAGATCGGCCGACCGCGCGGATCGGTGCTTTTGACGACCGGTTCCGATTTATGGCGATGGCCGAGCCGGACGACCTGAAATCCGGCCAGTTGCTCCCACGGCACATCGGGAACGTTGACATTGAGGATGGAATCGGACGGCAGTGGCCGTTCTCGCAAGCGGCGCACCAGCCAGACCGCCACCCGAGCGGCGGTGTCGAAGTGTTGGGGACACGGCGCGGCCTGCGAGATCGCAATCGCCGGTAGACCGAGAAAACGGCCTTCCATCGCCGCCGCCACCGTGCCGGAATAGATCACGTCGTCGCCCATGTTCGGTCCGCTGTTGATCCCCGAAACCACCATGTCCGGCTCGCGCTCCAACAGGCCGGTGATGGCAAGGTGGACACAGTCGGTCGGCGTACCCTCGACGCTGTGGAAGCCGTTGTCGTGGCGGGTGACGTACAGCGGGTTCTTGAGGCTGAGCGAGTTGCTGGCGCCGCTGCGGTCGCGGTCGGGCGCGACCACGGTGATCTCCGCCAGCTCTTTCAAGGCGGCGGCCAGGCAGAGCAGACCCGGTGCCTGATAGCCATCATCGTTGCTGACCAATATGTGCATGTAGGGAATCTATTCTCGTGAGCCGGGTGGATGCGTATCGTATCCGGCGATGCTGACGTTAAAATGACAAGCCGCCTGCCGTCCCGGCCGGACGCCCTAACGATATCCAACGAGGCGCCCATGACCAAGCCGTTTGCGCTCGATCCACGGGATCGGGAATTGTTCCGGCAGAGCGTCGGCCCGGTCAAGCCGCTGCGCTGCGATCGGATCGACCCCATCCCATCCCATCCCGCCCCGATTCCCCGGTTCACCCGGGCCGACGAACGGCGGGTGCTGGACGACATGCTGTCGGATTATTTCGAACCGGCGGAATTGGATACCGGCGAGGAATTGTACTACCGCGCCGAGGGCGTGCAGCAGGCGGTGCTGCGTAAATTGCGGCGCGGGCAATTTCGGGTCGGGGCGGCGCTGGACCTGCACGGCATGACGGTCGCCATGGCCAGAGAGGCGCTGGCGGGGTTTCTGCGTGCCGCTCGGCGGGAAAGCCTGGGTTGCGTGCGGATCGTCCATGGCAAGGGCAACGGTTCCCGTCATCGCGGGCCGGTCCTGAAACAGAAGCTCAATCACTGGCTGCGGCAGCGCGACGAGGTGCTGGCGTTCTGTTCGGCGCGGTCGGTGGACGGTGGAACCGGGGCGGTTTACGTGCTGCTGCGGCGCATCTAGCGAATC
>DAOTGT010000093.1:0-3061 GCA_035447285.1 Candidatus Competibacter sp. | reverse complement strand
GCTCCGGTAGGGAAGGCCGCGATTTTTCAGCGCGGCCACTTCCCGTTCGAGAGTCTCGATGCGCTGCTTGAGTTGCGTAAACTCGCTTTCTTTCATCACAGCCTCCTATTCAGGGTGACCCGATAGCAGGTCTATTTCGACCCGCCGAGAACGGAAATTTTCGAGCCGGCGGAATCGTTTTCTTGTTAGCGCCAAGAAAAATCGTGCTAAACCATAATATTGAAGGGAGCGCCATAAGCTTGGCACGAACACTGCCATGGCCATGTGGCGTTCGGCGGGCAGCGACTTGTCGGGCCGTCTGATCCTGGACAAGAGGACTCCCCCATGAAACCGCAACACATGGTCAATCAACCCCAGCGTCGCCGTGTCGAGACCGTGATCGATCGGAACGTGTCGGTGTGACCGGAGGAAACGCAACCGTGATCGCCAAACCCTATCAAGGAAAACCGCTACGGGATACCTTTCCCAAGCTACAGCGGTTCCTGCATTTTCGGATGCCGCTGACGCCAGTGGATGATTTTCGCGTTTGGAAGATCTTTCTGCGGCATAGCCAGCTATCGCCACGGGAGGGATGGCAGGTCGTGAATTGGGGTAAGCCGCCTTATCTGGAAGTCAAGGAACTGCCGAAAAACGTGTATGGCATGTTTCAAACCCAGAACCCCGATTCCATAGCGATAGCGACCTGTGTCGCCGAGAAATTCGATGCCGATTTCGGCGATTTTTCCAAGCGGCAAAAGGCGCTGTTCTTTCTGCGCGCCATCTTGTTGCACGAACTGGTGCATTGGGGCGATTGGCGGGCGGACAATGTGCAATCCGATAAAGGCCGCCCGCACGACGACGACGCGGGGAGGCGCTTTGAGGAAGAAGCGTTCTACAAGAAGATTTATCCCAAGGAATGGATTGGCGATTACTGAGATCGGGCTGTCTGCCAAAAAAATTGTTCGGGACGAACTCGCCGAATCTGGTTTTCGGCGAGGCAAGCCCCTCAATGGTTCGACAGACGCCTAGATCCACACCATACCCAGTGCGGTGACCGCAAGCAGGAGCCCCATGACGATGTTGAACCGGCGCAACCGCGAACCTTGCCGCAGCCAGCACTGCAACGCCGCACCGAGGATTGCCCAACAGGCAATGCACGGACCGCCGATCAGCATGAAACATAACGCCACCGCCAGGGTCGCCGTCGTCTGGTCGCCGGATGTGGCCGGCAGCAAACCAGGCAAAAAGGTCGAAGCGGCGGTCATCGCCATCATCCAGGCTTTGGGATTGGCGAACTGAAACAGGATCGCCTCGGTCATGGTCAGCGGCCGACGGATCTCCCGCGAGTCCAACCGGGCATCGGGCGCGCACAGCTTCCACGCCAACCACAGCAAATAGCCCAATCCCAGCGCGCGCAACGCCGGTTCCAGTCCCGGCACCGTCAGCAGCAGCGTCGCCACCCCAGCGCCGGCCAACCCGATCAACAAGCTCATGCCCGCCAGAATACCGGCCATCGCCGGCACCGTGGCGCGCAGACCAAACTGAGCGCCAGTGACGGTCAACATCAAATTGTTGGGTCCGGGAGTGATCGACGTGGCGAAGACAAACAGCGCCAACGCGACCCAGGGTGCTAGCGAAAGGGATTCCGGCGACATGATGGCAACTCCTCAACGGGGACTGTAAGAGCTACACTAACGCGGGAAACCAGTACAGTGCAGATACAATTTTAAAGACAGTCAACTCTTCTGTGCTGGATATTTATCCCCAACTGGCCTGGAGCCGCTACCATGACACTTGATGAAATCCTCTCCACACCAGCGGTGTCCACCGATTTGGAGCCGCTGATTCCGCGGACGCTGCTGAGCGGTGAAGCGGGGATGACCCTGGTCGAGCGTTTGGTCAGCGGGCTGCGCCACCGTATCGATCAACGCCTGTTGCGCCCCGGTAGTCGCCTGCCTTCGATCCGGCGGTGCGCCGACCGGCACGGCGTGTCCCGCTTTACCGTGGTCGAAGCTTATGAGCGACTGGTGGCGCTGGGGTATCTGGAGTCGCGGCGCGGGTCCGGTTTCTATGTCCGCGAGCGCCGCGCCCTAACCGCGACGCCGATCGCCGATCCGCCGCCGCCGGCCCTCGACGTGGTCTGGCTGGTACGGGCCATGTTTCAGGATCTGCCGCCGGAACGGATGCCCGGATCGGGTTTGTTGCCGCCAGACTGGCTGGACAGCGCGCTGCTCGGGCGCGGCTTGCGAGCGACGACGCGGGGAGATGGCGCGTCGCTACTCGGTTATGGGGAACCTCAGGGTTATGCGCCGCTACGGAAGCAATTGCAGGTCAAACTGGCTGAAATCGAGATCGCCGCCGCGCCGGAGCAGATCGTCCTCACCGCTGGAATCACCCAAGCGTTGGATCTGATCGCCCGCCAGTTCCTGCGGCCGGGCGATGCGGTGCTGGTGGACGATCCCGGTTGGTTTCTGATGTTCGGCATGTTCGCCGCGCTCGGCGCCCGCCCCATCGGCGTTCCGCGTCAGGGCAACGGCCCGGATCTGGCGGTGCTTGAGCAGCTCTTGCGGGAACACCGGCCGCCGCTGTACGTCACCACCTCGGTCCTGCACAACCCGACCGGAACCTCGCTGACTTCGGCCAAGGCGTTTCAGGTGTTGCGCCTAGCCGAACAGTACGGCGTCCTGCTGGTCGAGGACGACATTTACGCCGACTTCTGCGAAGCGCCGGCGGTGCGGTTGGCGGCGCTCGATCAATTGCGACGGGTGATCTACGTCGGCAGTTTTTCCAAGACCGTGGCCGCCAATCTGCGGGTCGGGTTCATCGCCGGCGAACGGGAATTGGCGCGAGCACTGGCCGACCGCAAGCTGCTGGCGGCTTTGACCACCCCGGAACTGGGCGAGCGGGTGATGTATCAGGTGTTGGCGGAAGGGCATTACCGCAAGCATGTCGAACGCTTGCGCAGGCGCTTGGCGGCGCGACGCGAACCGGTGTTGAGCCGATTGGAGCAGTTGGGTTTGCGGGTCTTCGCCGATCCGCAGGGCGGCATGTTTGCCTGGCTGGATGCGGGTCGCGACAGTCA
>DAOTGT010000092.1:0-12977 GCA_035447285.1 Candidatus Competibacter sp. | reverse complement strand
ACAATACCGTGCCATAGCTACTCGCTACGACAAAACTGCCCGGAACTTCCTTGCCGCCATCTATCTGGCTGCTACAACCGTCTGACTTAATTGAGGACACGCCCTAAGCTCCTCAATATTTCTCTTATGTTGACGTATCACTACGTGATCCAGGAGATGGCCACCCCATGCCCAAGATGCGCACCAGCTTTCAGGGTCTGATTCGGCTGCTGGCGCAAAGCCTGTACCCGGAACCGGACGTGTTTATCCGCGAACTGTTGCAGAACGCCCACGACAGCATCCAGTTGCGTCGGGTCCACGAACCGGAGTTGGCCGGCGAAATTCGCATTGAGGTGGACGAGCGCGCCCACATCTTGAGCTTCAGCGACAATGGCACCGGCATGGACCGGCGGGACATCGAGGAATTTCTGAGCGTCATCGGTAGCACCGGCACCGGCAACCGCGCTCGCGAACTGGCGGCCCGTGACGTGGCGGTCGCCACTATCGGCCAGTTCGGCATCGGCCTGCTGTCGGCGTTCGTGGTGGCGGAGCGGATTGAGGTCCACACCCGCAAGCTGCGCGCTATTCACGCCTGGCGCTGGGTCAATCATGGCGGCGAGAACTACGAACTGGAGGAGCTAGCGGCGGACGCGCAACCGCCCGGTACACGAGTCGTGGTCACGCTGGCGACTAATCGGACCGCTTTTCTCGATGGTCGTCTGATCCGTCAAGCCGTGCGCCGTTACGCCGATTTCCTGCCCTTCCCCATCCTGCTGAACAGCTTCGGTCCGATCAACGCCGTCAATGCGCCTTGGCATGAACCCGACTGGGGTGATCCCGGCGAACGAGAACGGTCGTTGAGCGCCTTCTTGAGTCAACGCTACGCTGATCCGCCGCTGTTGACGATTCCCATCGATCTCCCCCAACCGCGCACGCTCGGCGGCTTGTTCATCCCCGCCCGCTACACGCCGGGCGGACCGGCCGGCGGCACGGTGGATTTGTTCCAAGCTCGGATGTGCATCCGCGCCAACGACACGGAACTGTTGCCGGAGTGGGCGCGATTCGTGCGCGGGGTGCTGGATTGTCTCGACCTGCAACCGACCGCCGCCCGCGACAACGTCATGCACGACGCCGCCTATCATGCCCTGCGCGAAGCGTTGGGAGCATCAATCGTCGCCGCCCTGCTCGACCTGGCGACTCGCGACCGGCCGCGCTTCCTGCAACTGTGCGACTGGCATCACGACGCCATCAAGGGCATGGCGGCGCGACATGCGGAATTTGGCGCGGCGGTACTCGATCACCTGCCGTTCGAAACCAACCAGGGGCTGTTGACCCTGCCCGACTATCTCTCGCGCCAGTCAGCGACCACCGAAGGCAAACGACCGCTGTATTTCTTCACTCACGAAGCCGATGCCAACCAGTTCTATGCCCTGTGCCAAGCGCGCCAGTTGCTGGCCGTCAACGCCGGCCGCCCCTTCGACGAAACCCTGTTGCGCCGTTACGCCAGCCAATCCTCGGACACCGTCACGCTCAAGCCGCTGGATCGCCTGGACGACCCGACCTTATACCAAGAACTGAACACGGCGGAACAGGCTGCTTACGCCCGGTTGGAACGGGCGCTCGAACGGGCGCTGTCGGAGCGGGAAATACCGGTGCGGGCACGGGCCAGTCGCTTCCAGCCCACCAGCTTGAGCGTGGCGTTACTCGCCGGGCAGCGCGTCACTGCTTTCGATGAGATGGAGCGGGCACTGGAAAAACCGTTTCTACTGGAGGGACTGGCCGAATTGGCCGAGGAGGTGCGCGAGCGCCTGCGGAGCCAGCCGTTGACGCTGTTGCTGAATGCGGATCATCCATTGGTGCGACGCCTGGGCGAACTGCCTGACCCCGACAATCCGCATTTCCGACCGCTGCTTGTCGGCTTGTATCATGGAGCTTTGCTCAACGCTCAACACCGGCTGACGCCCGCCGCCGCTCGTCGCTTCCATGCCGACTTACAGGCGCTACTGCTCGATCATCTGGAATTGTGGCTCGGACAGGAACCGCCCAGTCCAACAACCGGGCGGCGTTGATCAAGTCATTGAGCGGGCGGCTGGTAGTCGGGCACTCGGTTGTGAACCGGCGGTATGGTTTGCAAATATCGAAACATCGCCCGCAAATCATCCTCGGTCAAATGCGACAACGCTTGCCAGGGCATCGGCGGCATGATCGGCCGACCAACCCCCGCGTGCTTGCCGGTTTTGAGCGCCTGGACAAACTCGCTTTCCTTCCAGGAACCCAGTCCGGTTTCCTTATCCGAGGTCAGATTGGCGGCGTAACTGATACCCCAGGGACCAGCGTAAGCGGTATTGGTGGCGGAACCAAACCAGACCCAGGACGCATCGGCCTTGGGCGGCGGCGAGAGTTTGAGTTGCTCTGGATGGCCGGAAAACTGGCGTGACAAGTCGGGTTCGGGACCCTTGGGACCCATTTTCATCGGCGTATGGCAATCGGCGCAGCCGCTCGCCGCCATCAGATAAGCGCCACGCGCAACCAGGTCGCCACCCTCGGACGCCGCCCAGAGCGGCGGTCCACCCATACCCAACGCCAGCAGACTGATCATTGCCAGCTTTTTGCGAGATAACCGAAAAACAGTATTCCGATAAGAAAACGCAACACAATTTTTCATTATTGGCCTCACGTTCACACGACCGGCAAGTTCCGGCGAAAATCAGTATAGATCGTGGATTGAGAGGCGCTGGCAACTGCTGATGAAAACGATTTGCATTGCGAATCCGCTTGTGCCGACAGGGTTCAACCCGGCGGCCAACCCAACTCCCGGCCCGCCAACAAATGCATGTGGATATGGAAGACGAGTTGGCCGGCGTCGCGATTGCAATTGATCACGGTACGGTAGCCGCTTTCGGCCACACCCAATTCCACCGCTATCTGCTGGCCCGCCAAATACAACCGACCAACCAGCGCGGCGTCCGCTTCGCTCAGGTCGTTCAGGGTGGCAATATGCCGACGGGGAATGAGCAGAAGATGCACGGGCGCTTCGGGATTGATATCCCGAAAGGCCAACACCTCGCCATCGTCGTAGACGATATCGGCGGGGATCTCGCCAGCGGCGATCTTGCAAAAAATGCAGTCGTTCATGATGCATACTCCGTTCGACTCACAAATCCCGACGACCGACAAAAGCGTGCGCTAGCGTGCCGCCGTCCACGGACTCCAATTCTCCTCCCAACGGCACACCGTGGGCGATGCGAGTGGCACGGATACCGCGCTCGCGGGCCAGTTCGGCGATGTAGTAGGCGGTCGCCTCGCCTTCCACGGTCGGATTGGTGGCAAGAATCATCTCGCGCACCTCGCCCTCGTCCAGGCGGGCCTCCAACATCTCCAGCCCCAACTCCGCCGGGCCGATCCCGTCCAAGGGCGACAAATGGCCCATCAGCACGAAATACAAGCCCTGAAAGCCGGTGGATTGCTCCACGGCCAACACATCGGCCGGCGTTTCGATCACACACAGCAGCGAACGGTCACGGCGCGGGTGGGCACACAAAGCGCAAATCTCGGTTTCGCTCAGATCGCGGCACAGCCGACAATGACCGATCCGATCCAACGCCACTCGCAGCGCCTCGACCAAGCGCGCGGCCCCATCGCGATCCCGTTCCAGCAGATGCAGCGCCATCCGTTGCGCCGACTTTGGCCCCACTCCCGGCAGGCAACGGAGCGCCGCCATCAACTGAACCAGCAGTGGCGAAGCGGCCACGCCAGTGTCAGAACGGCAGTTTCAAGTCGCCCATCATGCCCGGCGGCAAGCCCATGCCGGCGGTCAGGCCACCCATCTTTTCCTGCATGGTGCGCTCGACCTTATGGACGGCGTCGTTGAACGCGGCGGCGACCAGATCTTCCAACATATCCTTGTCATCGCCCACCAAGCTGTCGTCGATCCGAATCCGTCGGACCTCATGGCGACCGGTGATGACCACGCTGACCAGCCCACCACCGGATTCTCCGACAACCTCCATCGCCGCGATTTCCGCTTGCGCCTTTTGCAGGTTTTCCTGCATCTTTTGCGCCTGTTTCATCAAATTACCCAAACCACCTTTCATCGTTACTCTCCTTAAATCAGTCGCAATGGGATCATGGCCGCCGATGGGGAATCGTCAGCCGTCGGACTCATCCAGTGGATGGACCGTCACGATTTGCGCGCCGAACGTTTTCTGCATATCTCGCACATGCGGGTCCTGAGCGATCCGCTCGGCGGCAACCTGCTGCCGTTCCGCCTGTTGCTGGAACCGCTGGCGGGCGGGGGTGTCCTCCACCGTGCCGCCCACTTGAAATCGCAGACCGACCGGTGCGCCCAGTTGTTGCTCCAGCGCTGCTTTCAGCCGATCCTCGATCGACTTGTTGAACAACTGGGCATGACCGGGTTCCAGGGCCAACCGAAAATCGTTGCCTTGCCGCTCGATCAAGGCGCAATTCATCGCCACCTGCTTGGCGATGCCGGTCAGTTTAAGCTGCCCGACCAGAGTACCCCATTCCGAGGCGGTTGCTTGGCTTGGAACCTCACTCGCCGGCGGCGCGGGTCGCGAGGCGGGCGCGATGGTCGGAACCGGGACGGGCCTTGTCTCGGCTGGAACCGGCGTCGCGACTTCCCAAGCCGCCGGTCGGAAGCACAGCATCCGCAGCAAGATCATTTCAAAGCCGCCGCGCGGCTCGGGCATCAACGGCAGATCGCGCCGACCCAACAAGGCAATTTGATGGAATAACTGGACATCCTCCGGCGGCAAGGCTTGCGCCAATTGCCGCAGCTCCTCTGGATCGGCCACGCCATCCTCCGGCACGGCGTCGGGCAGCACCTGCGCCAATGCCACCCGCTGCAACAACGACAGCAGTTCGGCCAGCACCATCGCATAGTCCGGGGCCAGTTCGTCCAGTTCGGCGACCTGCCGCATCACTGCGGGCGCCTCGCCGGCCGCCAACGCCCGCAGCAGGTTCACCACCCGCCGCCGATCGATACTACCGAGCATGGCCTCGACCGCGGCCGCTTCCACCCGGCCGCCGCCGAAAGCGATCGCTTGATCCAACAGGCTTAGGGCATCACGCATGCTGCCATCGCCGGCGCGGGCGATAAGCCGCACCGCCGCTGGCTCGCGGGGGACTTCCTCACGCTCCAAAACCTGATCCAGATATCCGGCGATCTGGCTTGCTGGCAAGCGCTTGAGGTTGAACTGGAGGCAGCGCGACAGGACCGTGACCGGCAGCTTCTGCGGATCGGTGGTCGCCAGCAGGAACTTCACGGGCGGCGGCGGCTCCTCCAAGGTCTTCAACAATGCGTTGAAGCTGTGCGCGGACAGCATGTGGACCTCATCGATCAGGTACACCTTGAAGCGACCCCGGCCAGGCGCGTACTGCACGTTCTCCAGCAGCTCGCGGGTATCCTCAACCTTGGTGCGGGAGGCGGCATCGACCTCGATCAGGTCCACGAAGCGGCCGGCGTCGATTTCCCGACAGGCGGCGCATTGCCCGCAAGGCGTGGAGGACACACCGATCTCGCAGTTCAGGGACTTGGCGAAAATCCGGGCGATGGTGGTTTTGCCAACCCCGCGCGTACCGGTGAACAGAAAAGCGTGATGCAGCCGCTGTCGGTCGAGCGCGTTAGTCAACGCACGGACCACATGCTCCTGGCCGATCAATTCGTGAAAGGTGCGGGGGCGCCATTTGCGGGCCAGAACTTGATAGCTCATGAGGCTCCTCCAATGGCGACAAAAGCGGTGAGCCTACCGTCATCCTTGACCCACGCATCTTGAGAGTGGGTGGCGGCCCCTATCAGCCACACCCCGGCGCCCGAGGCCACTGCTGCCGCTGCTCCCTTCCGGGCCTGACGGGGTTCACAGTTTGTCGTCGCGGAGGGACCGATACGGGCCACCATTGCGAGAGAGGGCGTCGAATTGAGCATCCAAGGGTTTGTTTTAACAACAAATTTAACTACCGTATTTCACCAGTGACCCCAGAAAGTTACCCCTATTCGTCCCGCCATGTCCATCTATTCATGGTAATCCATAACGGTACGGATTGGCTATACCTTGAATGCAGACCCGGCTGGCGTGCCACGCCAAGGTGTTCGTTTTCGCCGGTTACGAGAGTACGGCAACCGTTCGCCAACGCGGTGCGAAATCACTCGGACCGGGGGAAACAGACTCCCCTAACTCCCCTGACTCCCCACCGGCGGGTTACGCGAGTCGTCATCGCTACTCCCAACTCCCAACCTATTTTCCGTATATAGGAATAAATTTGGTCCTTCATTTCCTTCATTTTCTTCATAATCAAATACTTAATCCTTCATTATCCTTCACCGATCCTTCACCTTCATTTACTTTCTTCATAATCAATAAGTTATTCAATAGAAACGCCCGCCGCCAGGCACAAAAAACCCCGGACAAGCCGGGGGGCCTTTCGATCATCCGATCATGGCGCGGTCACCGCCAGCGGCGCGGGCACCTCGGGCACCTCGACGTCCAGCGCTTGCTCGAACCAGTCGGCCACCATGCGCCGATGGCACCAGTTGGTCACGGTGAAGGGCGGGCGTTCCCAGCACAACAAGACCGGTTCAGCATCGCCGGCCAGGCGGTGCAGGTTGTCCCAGACTTGGCGCGGGTCCAGACCGGCCAGGATCGCCAGATACAGCGGCTCGTATTCAGCGCGGTCCAGCTTCAACATCGGCGCGGTTGGATTCAAAGGCTGATAGATTCGAAAGCCGGCCGGCGTGCCGCGCGGCGCATAGCGGGCGATGCTGATTCGACCAGGGCCAGCATAGGTGAAGAACGAGGCGGTTTTCATTGCTCTTCTCTCTTCTCAACGAATTGAATTTACTCATCAGTATTATACGGGTTATCACCACTTGAGTATTTATTTTTCTAATAACATCAGCATATTGAATAATAAAAGCCCGCGTATTGGCGGGCTTTTATTGTGGGTTGTTGATTTTAATCTAGGCCAGTTCGGCGAATAAAAACGACCGGTCTCATTCAGTCAGGTCCCGGCTTTTCATTCGCCGCGCGAGCATTTAAACCCGCTGCCGGTTCAGCGCCAGCAGGCGGCGCAGCACCTCGTCGTCGTCCAGGTCGACCGGCCAACCGTAGGCGGCGGCCACCGCTTCATCCAGGGCACGATGGACATTCGCCAGCCACGCTGGACGCTGGTTGTAGAGGTTGGTCAGGGTGCGCTTCTTCAACTCGGCGGCGTGTTCGGGCTTCGGGATGAGGCGATCCGGGTAGCCCGGCACGACCTCGGGGACCCGCTCCACCCACTCCGGCGGGTTCAACCAATTCTCGCGCAACTCGTTCAGCGTGCGGGCCGCGTCGGCGATGGCCTTGGCATGTGGGTCGTCGGCGTAGACGCTGGCCGGGATGTTGGGGGTCAGGCCGGTTGGGAAGGGGAAGGTTTCGAAGGTCATGGTGGAGTTGTAGCGAGGATCGTTGCCATACCCCATTCTTCCACCTTTCGCCAGCGCCCAGACGGTATGAAACCGTGACGACAGCACACCAAAAGTCACGTCGTCATCGCGGGGAATCACGATCAAACTGTGTTCGGGTGCGGCGTTGATTGGAAACCATACAAAGAACCGATGCTTGGCGGTTTCCGGCGTGACAATATAGCGCGCCAGACTAGCTAGTTTACGACGCATACCAGGGCGCGTTTCCCCGTGCCTCCACCAATGGATCGCCCGTGATTTTCGATTATTTGTTATCCGCGCCGGCTTCACTTTCGCAACCACATGATCGAAAGGCGCTTCGTAGAGTGCCGCCTCTGCCTCGCTCATACCAGTTCCGAAGTCGATCACCCAACGGCCTTTCCAACCCTGGGTAATATCAATGCCGTTCCAGATCGGGCGCAGCACCTCGCTGTTCGGGTGTCCGTGCGGGTTCGGTTGGCATAGCCATTGCCGGGCTGTATCACTATCTATTGCGAACGCTCCCGCTAGACACAGACCAAAAAAGGAGCAACCGGTGTTTTCCGACAACGGGCGAGCTTGCGTTAAATCCAGTGCGCCGGTGGTCTCGCTCGACCCAGTCAAGTCGGCATGAATCACAGCGACGGGTTGACCATCAAGCATGACTGGTTGCCCCGCCTCTTTTGCGAAACCCACCAGTGAAACCCGCACCGCCGCGCCTTCGTTGATCCATTCCAGATCGGACCAAGCGTGGAAGATCACACCGCTGGCCTGGATGCGTTCCAGCACCGGTCGGTTACGCTTTTGACGAATCGAGTTCGTTGCTACCAATCCCGCCTGCCGCGCCCGTCCCTCCTCAATTTGCGCCCGCGCCTTCTCAAACCAGTAGCACACCAGATCAGCACCGCCTGGAACTCGTCCCTGATAGACCCGACGCAACAATCCCGCATACGAATCACCCAGTTCCGCCAACTGTTTCTTGTCCCCCAGAAACGGCGGATTGCCGACGATGGCGTCGGCCGCTGGCCAGGCGGCTTCCTTACCGTCCGGGTTCAGCAGCGCATCCCGGCACTCGATAGTGTCCAGCGGTTTGAGGATGGGCTGATCGTTGAGGCTGTAGCCGTGGCCAAGCATCCACTGGATTTCACCGATCCACACCGTTAGGCGTGCCAATTCGGCGGCGTAGGGATTGAGTTCGATGCCGAGCACCGCTTCCGGGCCGACCGCTGGGAAGCCGCGTTGCAAGCCCAGCGTCTCCGCCTCCAGCATGACCTGGTGCTCGACGTCCTTGAGGGTCCGCAGCGCCAGGTACAGGAAGTTGCCCGAGCCACAGGCGGGGTCGAGAACGCGGAAGGTGCGTAGCCGTTCCAGGAAGCTGGCATGGGCGCGTTTGGCCTTGAGCCGGTTCTTGGATTGGTCCTTTTCGATCTGAGGCTTGATCGCGGCCCATTCCGCCAGCAGCGGCTCGCGGATGGTTGGGTCGACCAGCCGGCGGATGGACCCGGCGTCGGTGTAATGCGCGCCCAACTGGCTGCGCTTGTCCGGGTCGAGACCGCGCTCGAACAAGGTACCGAAGATCGCCGGCTCGATGGCGGACCAGTCCAGCACCGCCGCCGAGTGCAACAGGTCCAGGTCGGCGCGCTCCAACGGCAGACAGGCGTCGTCGTCGAACAGCCCGCCGTTGAACCAGGCGATACGGGTCAGCCCGAACCGTCCGCCGCTCTGCATGGCGCGAAACAGCCCACCGGCCAGCGCGGGGAATTCGGTCGGGTTGCGGCGGGCTTCCGCCAGCAGTTCGCTGAACAGGCGGTCCGGCAACAACCCGATGTCCTCGGCGAATAGGCAAAACAGCAGCCGGGTCATGAAGTGCGCAACCGGTTGGGGCGGGTGGCCGCGCTGGCGCAGTCGTTGCGCCAGATCGCCCAGCAGGCTCGCCGCGACCTCGGTAACCGCTTGCCGGGTCTGGCCGGGCTTCAGTCGGTCCGGGTCGGTGAATGCCCAGCGCAGCGTTTGAAACCGGTCAGGGTCGCTCAGATCATCCAGCGTCAGCCAGTGAACGACATTGACCGTGTTGGAGAAGTTGGTGTGTATCTCGATCGTTTCCATGTCGGAAACGATCAGCAGCGGGGGGTTTTCCAGCGCCAGGGCGTATTGCTGTAGCTGCCGCAGCGCCGCCTTCAGATCCTTGTGCTTGCCCTTATACTCCCAGGCGAAGCGGTGCCGGCGCCAGACGTCGGCCCAGCCATCGCCACCACCGGTTTTCTTGGCGCCCTTCTCGAAGGTGAACCAGTCACCGTGCGGATCAGCCTCGGCGGGCGGTTCCAGGTCGAGCAGCCGGCACAGGCCGATGAAGTGCTGCTGGGCGCCGCTGCGCTCCTTGAGCGTGCTGTTGCGCCAGGTGTGGATGAAGGACTGAAGCTGGTCCTGGGTGGGCATGGCGTTCGTTCCCTGAGGGCGATGGGGGGCGAGGCGTTGTCACCAGATTGTAGCGAGCGATCCCAACTCGTGTCGCGGATACTCATCACCGATGTGTCTTGCTGCGCGTCCATCACACCGCCGGATACCGCCACGGACTCCGCTTCGCACCGATCCGCCCGGCCGCTTGATGCGAACACGGCGGATCGCCTACAGCCCGAGCCAGGTTGTTGCCATTCCGGGCGAGGCGATTCCGCAAGGTGGCCTCGGGCATGCCCGACAGCCGGGCCAACGTGGGCAGGTGCACGTTGGGATGCGGGCGCGTGCTCATCCCGCGAGCCGATCAAGGAACGCAACCTTGCCGCCCGTGACCGGCGTGCCGCGCTCGTCGTTGCGACGCAGCCAAACGGCGATGCGCGGCTGCCCAATCTCCACGCCGAACCAATTCCGGCAAAACGGGCAGGTGGATATTTCGCAGGGCTCGGGGATCGGCTTCGTGTCCGAACCGCGCCAGGCGCGAATCGCTTGGGAATGCTCGTCTTGAGTCATGGTGATCGATCTCACGAAGGTCAGGGGGAGGGGGGTCTTCAAATTTTTCTGCCCGCAATCCTTGGAAGATGGACGGGAGTTAAATTTTTTTGGGCGCGAAATTGGCGATTTTGCATGCTGAGTCATTATGAATCATGCTCGTTACAATCCGGTTCGAGCCAGTTCGCGCTGGTTCGCGCGGAAACCAGCAAAAGGGACCAGCCGGCACGAGCGCGGCGCGTGGCTGAGTTCGCTCACGCCCGCGCCGATCGGCAAAAGGGTCAGGCGCGGATCGACTCGAACAGGCGCGGATGCGTGGCGCGGAAGGCCGCCAGCCGGGGCTTGTCACGTTCCGAATTGCGCTGCTCCCACACGGCGCGGCGCTGGTTGAAGGCGCGGCCGTACCAGTTCTGGCAGAAGTTGCACGAGGTTGTCGTGCACGGTTCGGGCATGGGCTGGCTGTCCCGATCCTCGGCGGTTAGCCACGCCTGGATTTCGCGTACGTGCTCTTCACTCTCAAACGTAAACATCATGTCGTCTCCCGACGAGATAACGAGATAAAAGGGCCGGCCGGCGAAGAGGATGCGCTCGACCGGCAAGAGGGTTATGCCCGACCTTCTGCCAAGATTCGCTCCCCGAACTCGGTCCGCTCGTGGGTGGTCCACATGCGCTCGCCATTGCCCCATGTCAGCTTTAGTTGGCACGGCTCTTTCCCGATGAAATCGAAGGGCTCGACTCCAACGAGCCACGCCTTGGGCGGCGGTTCCCGGCTGGCCGCCAGCGCGGCCTCGGCACGGCGCGAAGTGGCGGCGGCCTCACGTTCGGCGATGCGCGCCTCGAACAGACGCACCTTGGCCAGCACCGCGCGGCTTTCCGGGGAACGCGGCGGTTCCCGGCGGCGTAGCGTGGTCCCCGGCAGCGGTGGGGTTGACGCCAGGCCGACCTTATGGCGAAGCACATTGACGCGAGTTGCTTGCCGCGCCATGAGTTTGTCCGGGTCCCACGGCTGGCCCGGTCGCTTGAGGTGAGCGATCTGAGCGAGTTGGACCGCCTCCTTGCCGGCCGCTTCCAACTCGCGGGACCAGCGCGCGTGCTCCCGCTCCTTGGCCAGCCGCGCCGTCTTGGCGGCGGCGTTCAGTTGGCGGGCGCTCATTCCCGCTCGGAGGTAGTTAAACGGCGCGGTCGGCTGGGCGGCATGGAGTGACCATTGGAACTCGATAGGGATGTCCATCATTGAAGCGGCTCCATTTTGAGAGTTATGTCGGTCAACCTACTGCCCCGCCATGCCGCCAATTGCATGGCAAATTGCTGAACCAGGCTGACCAGCAGGGCATCAATTGCTTCGTGCGGCATTGACGGGTTGTGCACCGTGACGCCCGACAGTGGCGGCGACGATGATTGATTTTGATCGTGGGGCATGGCGACGTGACCTTAGAGAGTGGGGATTACGGCGCGGGTTGGAATCAGCGGATTCTTCGGCGTCATCAGCGAGCAGGTGGGGATAGTGCTCAGCAAGCCACTCAACATCGGCATTGCTGAAGTAGCACTCGCTGCATAAACCATCCCCGCCGTTCTCATCGATCACGTCACCGCAAAGGCGGCAGTGCTCGGCGTCCATTACGAAATTCCCCGAATTCGTTCGAGTTCGGCGGCCTCGGCGAGCTTGGCGACAATCAGCGCCCGAAGGCTCGTTCTCTCGCGGAACGCCGCCATTCTAAGCTTGGTGTGAATGTGAGCCGGCAGGTCAAACCCCACTCGAACACTCGGTTCGATATCGTCGATTTTCAATTCATTACGTGCTTGGGACATTCTCAGCACCTTAAGAAGTCATTTGATACATTAAGTTTCATTAATACCCGTTTAGCGCCGTGGATAAAAAAATGCAAGCACTTTTTCATTAAACCGGAGCGAGTTTCATTCCACGGTGAGTAGCCTGCTTTTGCGCATCCAGCCAGACAAAAAAGGCGTTCCGATGTTCGTCGCTGACCTGCCTGGGCGTGATCGATAGGCCGGTTTCTCGGCAGAAGGCGGACCACCAGTTATGAAGCGTTTGTCTGGTTTGTCCAATCTTTTCCGCAATTTCAACTAACCAGCTTTTGTCAAAATTTGACAAGCCATTTTCATTTGACAAGGAATAAAGCTTTAGACAAATCCGCCCAACCTCAGCCGCAAAAGCCTTGCGTTCGGCGCCGGTCAGTTCCTTGCAGCGGCCATTCGTGAAAGTGGCAACCGCAATTTCGACAAGCGGGGAGTAGCGCGAATAAAGCACGGTAGCCAACGTCATAGGCGTGACTATTCCTCAGTATCGGATTGCTCGATTCCCAACCCACAAGCCGGCGAAATCGCGCTTTCAATCCTTTCCCTTGCCATTCGAAATAGCCGTACCAGGTTTGACCTCCCATCGTTCGCAGCGCCGCCCTGCCATGCCCCAGCCGTGCTCGCGGATCGCACCAGTGGCGCACCGGTGCCAGGACCAGGGATCGCCGGGCGTGGCGGGCTGGCCGTGGTGGCAGTCGCTACAGCGCACCTCGGGCGCGAGTGCGGGCGGTGGGGTGGACAGGCCGGTGTCGGTCAGCAGATTGATCAGGGCGGACTTGTGAGCGCGAAGGGTGGCGCG
>DAOTGT010000091.1:0-13060 GCA_035447285.1 Candidatus Competibacter sp. | reverse complement strand
TCACATGCGGCCTTCTTAACGTTTGTCAACCCCCCACATAGCGCGATTGCCCTGGATCCTGAACGCCTTGCAGGCGGTAGTGGTAGTTTTTGCCGAAGTGCAGTCGGTGCTGGGGAGTGAAGGTAATGGCCTGACCGTCGGGCGAAAAGTGGAGCGCGCCTGCGATCGTTTGCTCGTTGTCGTCGCGCAGTTCAAAACTGCCGACACCGGCGCGGAGCGGCTCGCTGAACTCCAGGGTAATCGCCGTATCGATGGCGACTTGGCGCATGCCATCCGCCGGCGAGGCGCCGACCACCTGAGGCGGTACGCTATCGGGACCAGCGGGTTGGGCCCAAACCACAGCGCTGAGCCAGAACAATACCACCAACAGGCTCCAGCCAATGAGTGGGCAGTCCCTCCGCGTTCGCGACCAACCGCTTTTCACCCGACCGTGCATGTGCTCTCTCCCGTTCGTCATCCTGCTGTGCCGCTTGCGGACAGTGGGCCAGCCGCGAGCTCGTTGGTATCGAACCCAATCACCCGTCGTGCTCTATTACTCCAGCAGCCACAACCGCGCCGTTCGATCCCCACTGCCGGTAAGCAACCGGTCGCCGGCCGGTGCCGTGGCCACGGCACTGATCTGGTCGCCATGACCGACGGCAAAAAGGAGCTGCCCGGTCGTGGCATCCCATACATACGCCACCTGCCCCGCCGCGGTCACGATCCACCGGCCGAGCGGCAGCGTGAAGGTCACCCCGGTCACTTCCGCTGGATGACTGAATACATGCAGAAGTTCGCCGGTCGCCGCATCCCACAAGCGGGCGGTTCGATCATAGCTGGCGCTGAGCAACCAAGCGCCGTCAGGGGACACCGCAATCGCGGTTACCGGCCCAGCATGAGCGGCGATCTGGCGGCGCGGGGTTCCCGCCGCCGCGTCCCACAACCGTATGCTCCCATCTCTGCCGCCCGTGATGAGTTGCTCCCCGGCCGGTGGCATCACCGCCAGGGCGGTGATCTCGGCGGTCTGCGTGACCGTGTCGCCGAGCTGGCGAGTCGCGGCGTCCCAGCGTTGGATCGACGCGCAGTCGGTTCGACAAAGCGCGGGATGTTGGTCCTGGCCCGCAGTGATGATCCAGGCGCCGTCCGCGGAGAAGGTCAGCCCGTTTACCGAGAGCCGCTGGCCCGGCAGTCGGGTCAGGAAACGACCGTTTGCCCCCTCCCATAACCGCAGGACGGTGCCCGCGCCGGTTAAGATCAGGTCGGCCACGGGCGAGACGGCCACGGCGGTGACGGCCTCCTGATGGACCAATGGTGTCCCCAGTGCGGCACCCGACGCGGTCCGCCAGCGGCGCACGGTGGCATCCAGGCTACCGGTGACGACTTGCGCCCCATCGGCGGAAAAGGCCACTGCGGTCACCCCCCGAGCATGGCCGCTGAGGGTGTGCGAGGGTCGCGGGGTCGTGGCGTTCCAGAGCCGCACGGTGTTATCGCCGCGCCCCCCCGCCGTGGCGATCCGCGCGCCATCAGGGGTGAACGCCACCGCCGTGACGGCGGCGCGATGGCCCTCGAAAACGCGCAGGAGCTCGCCGGTATCGATCTGCCACAATCGCGCCCGATCGTCCTGGTGTCCCGTGACCAGCCGCTGCCCGTCCGGCGCAAAGGCAACCGAGGTGACGGCGGCGGGAAAATCCCCCGTTCCGGTCAAGATCTGTTCCGGCGTGGCGCTCGCCCCCGCCGGCCAGAGTCGCACCGCGCCATCCCGGCTGGCCGTCACCACCCGGCTATCGCCCGGCGCAAAAGCAACGGCCGTAACGGGGCCGTCATGCCCGCCGAAGGTGGCGATCTGATTTCCGCTGTGGGCATCCCACAGCACGGCGCTGGCGTCCTCGCTGCCGGTCAGGATTCGCGTGCCGTCCGAGGCAAATGCCACGGCAGTGACCCCTTCGGTATGGTGGTCGGCGAAGGTCCACACATTTTCTTCGGTCGCCACGTCCCACAAGCGGGCGACCGGATCGCCCGCGCCATGGCCGGTCAGCACCTGGGCGCCATCCGGAGAGAAGGCGACCGCCAACACGGGCGCGGAGGATACCGGGCCGGGGAAAGTTGCCAGCAGTTCACCGGTAGTGCGATCCCAAAGTCGTGCCGTGCCGTCGGCGCTGCCGGTCAGCACGCGGGCGCCCGTCGGACCGACAAAATACGCCACGGCGTTAACTTGCGTCGTGGGTCCAGCTAACGTCCGCAAGTTCGCTCCCGTGACGCTGTCCCAGAGCTGAACCGTGCCGTCCCAGCTTCCGGTCACCACTTCGCTGCCGCTGGGAGACAACGCCAATGAAGATATCCCGTCCGCGTGCCCGCCCACCCACAGCCTTTGGGTCGTGCCCGTCTCGCTATCCCACAGCCGTGCCGTCCCATCCCGGCTTCCGGTCAGCACGTGATGGCCGCCTGGCGGCACGAAAACGGCCGCAAGCATGGCTTGGCGGTGTCCTTGCAGGGTTTGCAGGCGCTGGCGGCTGACACGGTCCCACAGACGTGCCGTACCATCTTCACTGCCCGTGAGAAGACGGTCGCCATCCGGCGAAAAGGCGACGGTGGTCACCGCTCGGGTATGGCCGAGCAAGGGTTGAGAAACGCCCGTCGCGACATCCCAAAGCCGGGCTGTGGTATCCGCGCTACCGGTCAAAATTTGGCCACCATCGGGCGCCACGGCTAACGCGAGGATCCCACGGCTGTGTCCTCGCAAGGTGTCCAGCAACTGGCCCGTGTCGGCATTCCAAACACGCACGGTCTTATCCAGGCTGGCGGTCAGCACCCGCGCACTGGAAGAGCCCGGCGTGAAGAAAGCCACGGCGGTCATCGGGGCCTCGTGGCCGGTGAACCGCTGCAAACGAGCGCCGGTGACGGTATCCCAAAGCCAAGCGGGATAGTCCGCCTCCCCAGCCATGACCGACGCCACAGTCGCGACCAGCATCTGCGTACCATCCGCCGAGAGCGCCAGGTCGGTCACCTGAAAGGAGCGCCCGCCGTCATGATGATCGAACATGCGTAGCAGGGTTCCAGTTGCGGCGTCCCATAAGCGTGCCGTTGCGTCCAGGCTCCCGGTCAGAACCCGCTCACCCGATTCAGTAAAGGCCACGGCGGTAATGGCGTCGGTATGCCCGTACAGGCGTTGTTCGAGGGCGCCCGTGGTCAGATTCACCAGGCTGGCGTAACCGCTGCTGCCGCCCAACAGCGCCTTTTGCCCATCCGGGGATACCGCGACTGCCGTGATCGCACCCAAACCCATCAGCGCCTCGAAGGGAACGGACACGCCCGGTGGCGGGGCTGGCAACAAGGTACCGCCCGTGCCGACGAATATGGCGGTCACCGCCGTTCCGACATTGACGCGATCGTCTGCCGCCAGGGCCTGGACGACACGCATCCCGCTTGGACCGGTGAGGTTGCCGAAGGTGGCGGTAAAGGTATTCTCCCCCATGGCCGTGGCTTGAATCTTCTCGTTGGCCCCTTGGGCAACGCCATCCCCGTCAGCATCCAACACAACCACCACCGAGCGAATCGCACCCGTGTCGCTGGCCTTGACCGTGACGGACAGGGAATCGTTGACGGGGACCCGTGTGCCGAGGCGAGGTATCTCAATGCTGACCAATGGTGGGTGATCATCAGCGCCCTGGGCAACCGCGAAGCCCATCGAGAAAAGCGATATCGACAGCATCCATACGAATCGTCGCACCGTTATCATGCCTTGCAACATGACGTTCTCCTTTGCCAAGCAGTTAACCTGGCGAGTGGCGGCAAGAATAATTCTACGTTACGGTCTCACCGCCCATACTTGCGCGGTTCCATCATCGCCGCCGGTGAGCAGTCGTGCGCCGTCAGCCGAGAAAATCGCGGCATTAATGCCGAGCTTGTGACCCACGGCGCCGAGCAACGCACCACTCGCAGTATCCCATACGTATGCCGTTTGGCCAGCCGTCGTGACCACGCGATCGCCGCTAGGGTCGAACGCCACGGTCTCCAAAGCGGATGGATGGAGAAATATTCGCAAGGGCGTCCCGGTATCGGCATCCCATAAAAGCGCGGTTTGGTCTTGGCTGCCAGTCAGGACCCAGCGTCGGCTCGGGTCGGGGGAAAAAGCCACGCTGGTAATGAGCCCGGCATGGCCGACGAAGGTCTGCATCACCGTCTCGCCCGCTATATTCCAAAGCCGCGCCAGTCGATCTCCACTCCCTGTCAGCAACTGGCTACCATCGGGCGAAAAAGCAATCGCCCGGACGCCAACGGGGTGTTGGAAAAGGTGTTGCTGGATGCCGGTTATGGCGTCATAGAGTTTGACCGATCCACAGTTTTGAGAACAAGAAACGGGATTGATCTCCTGACTACCGGTCGCTATCCAGGCACCGGTGGGCGAGAAGGTAAAAGCGTATACCGCATACTCGCGAATTGGAAAATCCCGTACTTTGTTGCCACTACCCTTATCCCACAGCCGGATTGCATTACCGTAATTTGTTAGTACCAGAGCATCATCTGGCGAGAGAGCAACCGCTCTTGGGCAGTCAGGGGAATTTTCATACAGTGCCTGTAACAGCTCCCCAGCTGTGTTCCACACATGCACGCTACCTTGTGTGGAGCCGCCAATCCCCCCACTTCCTTTGCATGTCGCAGTAAGAATCTGACCGCTATGGGCGGCTGAGGCGATCCCCTGAATACCTCCATCCTCGGTTATCGTCTGCTGTATTGGCCAAGTCGCGCTACTCCACAAGCGTGCGGCGTTGGAGCCATCGTTGGTCAGTACCCACTGCCCGTCGCCGGACATCTTGGCTGACTTCGGGGTCGATCCAGCTGCGTTAGGTCCATAATGCTCGAAGGGTCGCAGCAAACGACCCTGCTCATCCCATAATCGAGCCGTACCATCGGCACTGTTGGTTAGAAACTGACGGCTGTCAGGGGCGAAAGCTACTGAGTTAAACGCAACTGGATTGGTACTCCCTCCCGTCCGCGGCGTGCCGTAGTAAACTCTCTGCAGGGGAGATGTAGGCGCCGATGGATCCCACAACTGAGCGGTGCCGTCGTCGCTACCCGTTAATAGGCGCGTACCATCCGGGGAGAAGGCTACTGCGGTCACAGCGCTTGTATGGCCGAAGCTGGCTTGCTGCGTCGTGGTTGCCGTATCCCAAAGCAGGGCCACATGATCTTGGCTACCCCCAGAAAGCACTTGGGCGCCTCCCGGCAAGGAAAAGACGGCCGCATTGATTCCCCCTGTCCCTGTATGGCCCGTAAATGGAGCAAGCGGCGTCTCGCCTCCAGTGGTCGCCCATTGATAGAGGCCGTTTTTGTTGTCACCGGTCAGAAAGCTCGCGCCATCCGGCGCAAAATTCACTGTGCTGATAATCGGGTTGTTGCCCGGTACGATGACAGTGTGTAGTGTCGTTCCGCTGCCGCGATCCCAAACTCGGGCTGTACCATCGCCGCTGCCAGTTAATATTCGGGTGCCGTCGAGCGAGAAATCTATGCTGTCAACACGTGTTGTGGCAGAAGTATTGCTCACCTGATGACCTCGCAAGGTCTTTAATTGCTCGCCATTCGCTCGATTCCACAATCGAACAATGACATTATTCCAGCTACTGGTGGCGATCTGATCGCCATCGGACGGAAGTCCGATGGCGGTAATCCCTGTGATATCTCCGCCCTCAAAGATCAACGAGGTCATACCGGCATCAGCTGGGCGCGCGCGCGCCATGCCATCGGCGCCGACGGATAAAACCTGATGGCTGTCCCTGGAGAAGGCCACGGCGTTCACTATGCCGGTATGTTCTTTAAATTGGTTGATTCGATTTCCAGAAGCGGTATCCCATAGCTCGATGACTCCAGTTATGTCGGCGGTTAACATCTGGTTGTCATCTGGCGCAAAAGCCACGGCCTTAACGCTACTCCGATTGAGCAAAGCGCGTTCGGCACCGGACGCCACCTCCCAGATACGGGCAGTCGAATCTTGACCACCGGTCAGCACATAAGTGCCATTCTCAGAAAAAGTGGCGGCTAATAAGGAACCGCGATGACCGGTAAATGTCCGCAGTAGTAGGACTGGATCGGTATTTAGACGCCAAAGCGTGACGGGCTTGAACCGACTATTGCTTGGATCCGGTGATCCATCTCTTAGTACCAGAGTTCCATCGGGAGAAAATGCCATGACTTGAACCGTTCCTCCGGGGAGCGTTAACGTCGAAACCGGACTTGGAGGATTGGTGGTCAAATCCCAGATTTTCACGGTACCGGTAGCCGTACCACTAAGTACTCGCGTGCCATCGGCGGAAAATCCAATGGCGCGAATTTCTCCGTCTTCCTTCGGGAATTCATAAATTGGCACATCCGTTGCCGTATCCCAAAGGCGAATCCTTCGATCTCGAGAACCGGTGGTGCCGGTGAGGACACGGGTACCGTCAGGCGATATCGCGACAGCCGTGACGGCTGTCGGATGTCCGGGAAAGGTTCGAAGAGTAACGCCGCTCGCCGCATGCCACAGCCGGGCCGTACCGTCGGCACTGCCCGTCAACCTCACTTCGGTGCCATCCGGCAGGAGACCCGCCACCACCGCGTTGATGGCTGCGGTATGTTCGGTATAGGTCAGAGTGGTTGCATTAAGAGTGATATCCCACAAACGCGCAGTGCCGTCGGCGCTGCTGCTGAGCAGTTGCCGGGGGCCGACGCCAGAAACAAAAGCCAGCGCCAACACATCGTCCTCATGCCCTTCAAAAACCTGTAATTCCCTGCCATCAGTGGTATCCCACAGACGGATTGTGTCGTCGGCACTCGCGGTCGCGGCAAGAGCACCGTCGGGAGAAAAAGCAACCGCGTTAATATTGCCTCCATGTCCAGTTAATAATTTAAATGCCCCCGTAGCTACATCATATAATCGTACGGTGTTGTCGCTTCCTCCAGTCAGGAGTTGCGTGCCTGAAGGAGAAAAAGCGACGGCTTGCACTGAACGGGTATGGCCTGAAAAAGTGCTGATGGGATTGCCCGTGGCGGTCTCCCACAACCGGACCGTTTGGTCGGCACTCCCGGTGGCAACCCGTTGACCATCTGGTGAGAACGTCACTGCCAGCACATGTCCACCATGCCCGGTAAAATGATGGATTAGTTGACCGCTATCAATCTCCCAGAGCCAAGCTAAAGGTGGTGTACTACTGTTAGCACGTTTAGTTCCTGTTAAAAGCTGAGTGTCGTCTGGAGAGAACGCCACCGCATTGATTTCTGGCAACCCGTTTCCGTAAAGATGCGTAAAGATACGTCGCAAACTGCCCGTTGCCGTATCCCATAGCAGTGCCTTGCCATCCTTGCTGGCCGTGACCGCAAGGGGTTCGTTGTGAGCGAACGCCGCCGAGGTTATGGCCTCCGTGTGACCAAACAAATGCCGCACGATGTGGCCTGAAGGTAGATCGATCAACACGGCGAAACCCTGGCCGCCACCGAGCAAGGCGCGCGTCCCATCTGGCGAGACCGCCACGGCGGTTATCTCGCCCATGCCGAAAATCATTTCGAAAGGCCGGGAGACCCCGATCGGCGGTGACTCTTGAGGAGACAACGCGATTCGACTGACCGTGCTGGCGGTGTGCAGGGATGAATCTGCGGCGATGGCCTGAATAGCACGGATTCCCGATGAGCCGGATAAGTGCTCAAAGGTCGCCAAAAAGGTATGTGAAGCCGTTTGCGGGAGGGCCTGACGAACTTCGTCAGGCGCCTCAATAACGCCGTTACCGTTGCTATCGAACGCGACCAGGACTGAAGCAATGTCGACATCGCTGGTGGCGGTTATCCTGACCGGAAGCGGATCGGCGAGGGACTGGTAACTACCCGGTGAAGGCGCATCGATCCGTACGCTAAGCGGGGGATTGAGCCCTTGAGCCGCTGCGGATAGATTTAGCAGGAGCAAAATCCCTATTGCTACGCCACTGATCGATCTAGGCACCATCTTGAAAGACATGGCTCACTCCCTCTGCTATTCAAATATACGGTCCGGCGTGTCGTGCGTGGTCAGCCTTCGCGGCGCAGAACCACGGCGCCGTAGGGCGGAATGGAAATGCCGTCGTCCACGGGCAACGCCTGATCCCCGCCACGCGAGCGTTCCAGCACGCCACCGACATTGAATTTCGGCCAACTGGTATTGGCCAACTCGCGGTAGCGTCCTGATACGCCGACCTTGTATTGATCCCAGCCCTTTCCCTTGAAATTGAGAACCACCAGGTACTTTCCGTCGTTGCGCGTAAAAGCAATGACGCCGTTGCCGTCGTGGATATGGGTGATCTGAATATTGGGCCAGGCGAAGCTAGTTGGATCGTTTTTGCGGATCTCCATCATCCGCGCGTACCACTCACGCACCTTGGTTCGTCCGCTGTCGGTTTCATAGTCGTTGAGAGGCAGGCGTTTGTCGTTATGGTCAATCTTGAACTGTTCCCGTTCGCCGCTTTCCTGACCCATGAACACCATGGGAATGCCACGGGCGAGCAACGTCCCCGCGGCGGCAACCTGCGATAACGGCCAGCCTTTACCATCGCGGGCAATGCGGGCGACCCGGCCGTCTACGTTGCCGGCCTCGTCGTGCGACTCCGTGTACACGACCGCATCCTGCCAGCTATCGCCATAGGACGCGAGGACGGCCTTCATCTTGTCGAGGTGCCCGCCTTTGAGAACCTCCTCGAATTCGTCGTGGAACGGGTCCGACCACTGCGCATCGAAGGGAGCATGCTGGTCCCCGGGTATTGTGTCGTCGATGTCCTCGCGGGTGACGTACCAATCGTTCGGCAACTCTTCGGCGATTAGGACGATGCCGGGATCGACCGCCTTTACCTTGGCGCGGATTTCACGAAGGAAGTCCCAGCCACCGCCAGAACCACGCTTCGTAATATTCCAGTCATCGTCAATATGAATCGGCCGCGTGAAGTCGAAACGGATCCCGTCGAGATGGAACTCTTTTGCGAGATACGCGGCGTTGTGGGCGAAGAAGTGGCGGGTGACGGGATTATCGAAATTGACGAGTGGACCCCATTGCGTTTTACCGTCGTAATATGTGCCGTCGTGTATATCCTTCTGCGCGATGACCCACAGAATGTTGTCATCGTTGCCACCGTGGTTGTAGACGACGTCGAAGATGACGGCGATACCGTGGCGATGCGCCGTGTCCACCAGCTCCTTGAGTTGATCGGGCGTCCCATAGTTGGATTCGATAGCGTAGAAAAAGGACGGGTTGTACCCCCAGCCCATCCAGCCGTTGAACTCGTTTACCGGCATCAACTCAATCGCGGTTACGCCCAGCCGATTCAGATAGTCTCGGGTTCCGTTGTGGTTGAGTTCCTCGGTGATCTGCTGGAAGGGTGTTAACGGTTTACCGTCTGCGTCCTGGTTGCGGTCGGTAAAACGCAGCGGGTGGAGTTCGTAGATGATGTGTCGGTACCAGGCCGGCCGAGTCCACTCACCGTCGTGCCACGAGTAAGCTGTACCGAGCGTTACGATCGAGCGCGGTGAGTCGAGCGGGATGCCACTCTGCTTCGCTCGATCGGTGTCGATCACTCGCCGTGCCGCTGGATCTTGGCGGATGACAGTATCCGGATCCTGACCGATCAGAAAGGCGTAACGGTCACCCGCCCGCGGCGGCCGGGCGAAGCTCGCATCGGAACCAAGGAACCACCAATACTGCTTGTCCGGCGTTTGGGTTAAATCGATGGCGTTGGCGCGGGCATTGGTGAAATCGCCGAACAAACGGACCCGCTGGACGGAGGCTGGCACGTGGATGATGGCGTACCACATGTCTCCTTCCTTGTAGAAACCGGGCGCCTGTTTTTCGATCATGGCGGAAGAGCATTCTTGATCTTGTTGGCAGTCCTGCCACTCGGACAGATGCCCGATCCGTTTTGGCGATGGGGCTGCCCGATAGTCGCGGATGAAGCTGGCGTAACCCGCCTTATCCGTCCCCCAAGGACTGCCGGCGGCATCGCCCGGGCATCCTCGATCGACAAGGCGTAGCAAGGTGAAGCCCCGGTAGGATGCATAAGAGAAAACGTTGCGGATGCTTTCCCAAGTTCGGTCGTCACCGGGCTTGTCGATGCAGGCCAGGGCATTTTCGCTCTTATGGTGGATGTTGCGATCCCGCGCGGCCTGCGAAATCCAGAAGACGAGCGCCTCCGCCATCGAGTTTCCGTCGCCACAGGCGGAGTCGTTGTCCATCTCGGCGGCGGTGAAATGAAGGATGACGTCACGACCGGTCTGGTGCTTGACGTCGGCGATCATATCCAGGATCCGCCGGTAGCCGTAGGCATCCGCCCGCGCGGACGACTCCGGCTTGAGGTCGAGCGTCGTTTGGACCAGCCCCGCCGTGACCTCGGCGATGCGCGGATGCGGGGCACACGACATCATCTGCCAGTGCACCCCAGGGATCTTCATCCCGAGGGGAATCGATTGAAAGGCGCCACCGAAGGCGGCGTCGGCGACGACCAGCATCCGGCGCCCGTGCTCCACCAGCGATTCGTTGTACCAGTCGATGAAATCCCGTCCGTAGGGGGTATCGGCGTAGTCGCGGTCGTTGACGAATGTTTCCGCCCGCTTGCCGGCTGTCGGCGGCAAATGACCGCCTGGAGCCCGGATTTCGGCGGGACTGGCGAGCGGGATTCCCCACCGGTTGGCCACGCCGGTCAGACCGCCGAATTTACCCAGCGCCCAGTTGCGGAAGCTGGTCTGGGCCAGTGCACTGTAGGCCTGGAAATATCCCCGGTCCGGATAATTCCAGCCGTCGGCAGTGTTGTAGGACGGATAACGGAGTTCGCCGGTCGGCCCGAAACTGATATTGAGTTCGACGAAGTCGCTGGAGTGGGCAGCATAATGCGTGGCGAAGGCTTGCATGAATTCACGGAACTGATCGAGGACGGCCTGCTTCTCCGTCGCCCAGGGGACGATCGCGTCGTCCTGCAAGCGACCCGTCTCGCTTTCATACTGCAGATCGTTAGCGGCGATGCCCACCTGACCGAAGTGCGTGGACAACCATGGCGGCAATGGAATAGCGCAATCGTCGCCGGGGCCGCCACCACATTTATGAAAGGAGAGAATCGGCACGATTTTCAAGTCTCGGGCGCGGATTTTCTCGAAGACTTCATCGTAATAGCTCCAATCGAATTGCTGATCGCCCTGCTGTTCGACCTTGCCCCACCACACGTCGACGGTGACTGTATCAACGCCGATCTGCTTTGCCTCATCGAGTAACTGCTCGAATGCGGGCATGCTGATTTGGCGTGGAATGTCGAGTGGCGCCATGACAGCCGCCGTTTCCAATGCCGCCCTTGCCTCCACCGACCATCCTGAAAAAGTAGGGAACCCCAAAAATAAACCGATAGTTATCCTCGCGAACAAGCGCCCTAAAATTGTAAAATGTGGATGTAACATCGTTTGCATTTAATGTCCTCTCCTCATTATTGATACGAGTTACGCAATTGCTGGAAGGTATAAAGCGGAATGGCTAAATAGATCCGAGCAGAGCGGATGATGGCGGTTTTGGCCTCAAACCAACTCACTCCGGCACGATAGCAATACCCTTTCAGACGCAGAAAGGCTCGCAGCGTCAGTCCGATGCGATGGCGCTGGGCGCAGGCGGCACGGACCTGATGGGCTTGACGCCACAATATTGTTTGATGCCGCGATGGTCGTGTTCAAGGGTCTAGGCATAACCGGCAAAACGTATCCGAGCCAGAGAAGTCATGTTCAGGTCGTTACTGGCCCACCCTTCCCTGTCACCGTCTGGGGCAACGATCGAGAACAGCCGAATAGACCATACCCTTTCAGATGGACGACGGCATCGTGAATGTCGGTGTCCACCCGCGCCGCCAGGCACAAGCCACTTTGGTCGGGGTTGACCAAGCGCTTTTCTTCGGCGTGGCGATCAGAAAATCGATGTAATCTTGATCATTTACTTTGGGTGGGTTCATCACACCTTATTCCTAACTGAGTAACAATGACATCACCACTGTGGGTTGTAACGACATCAAAATGCCATTGCCATACCATCAAGCTACTAAAATACCCAAAAAATTTTTAAATATTTGTTAGAAATGATAATTTATGAAACCTTCCTCTTTTTGAAAAGAAGAATTAGGAATCGAATTGTTTCAAAATGAAACAGTCACCATTCCATTTGTTTCATTGTTGATCCCGATGACCTTCACGACACGCTCGTTGCTATGCTCTTTCATGGGTCCGCTCCGCGATCTCGGTCGACGATGTTTGATAATATTACTGATTGTGCCCGCTTCGGGCTCGTTGGGAGAGCGGGATGGACCATCTCATTACATGAATTTAACAACGGATGAGCTTACAGATAACTTACAGATTCGAAGTTTTTTGATTGCCCACTGTTCCGGTCAAAGGGCTTTCTGGAACAAAGAATGGATTCGGTCTTTCGAGTGCGGAGAGTAGCCAGGCGCAGCCCTACCCAACGGGTATTAGTACGCCGTATAGAGATTTACTGCGTCGGTTGAAGCCTGACTTTCAGGTACCGATCAAGTCGACCCCCGCCCTTTGGTGGACTGCCTGGATTCTATTAGCGAGATCTGCGCCAACTTTTTCACCCATGTTTTTTCTTTGAGAACGTTCACGATAGGCTTTCTGTTGGCAGGCGCGGGCACAATAGGTTTTAGTAGAACGTTGTGTAGTCAGAGGTTGGCCGCAGACCACGCAACACGCAGAGGACGATTGCGATTCAACGGTGCGGCGAGTATGCCGTGCTTGATAGATCTGGGTTTGGCAGTCTGGGCACCGCTTCATCCGGCCATCGTGGGCAACAAAGGTTTGTCCGCACCCGCACGTGACAATCCGATACTTCGTTGCCTTCTGGGTGTGTCGGATGCGGCCCCAGGCATCGATAAAGGTGCGCGGTGCGTAGAGTTGCCCAGCGTGGCCGACGATGAACGTTTTCCCCTGGTGGTCGACGTGGCTACCGATGCATGGCGGCGATGTGATCGCCCTCTGGGAAGTCGTGATGCTAGTTGATGGTGTCAGCTTCGGCTTAACTTCTTCACCGAATTTTTCTATATTTCCAATGAATACA
>DAOTGT010000090.1:0-13280 GCA_035447285.1 Candidatus Competibacter sp. | reverse complement strand
CGGTCGCGCTTGGGCGGCGTTCAAGGCTGCTGATACGTGATCGCGCACAAGGTCGCGCCTTGTGGGTCCTGGAGGACGCAGAAGCGACCGACGCTCGGGATGTCGGTCGGTGGGTGGAGGAGTTTCCCGCCCAGGGTTTCCACTTGGCCAGCGGTGGTATCCACGTCGTCCACGGTGACGCAGACGCCCCAGGCGGGCGGCTTCCCGGTGCATTCCGGCGATGGAGCCATCATCCCGCCGACCGGTTCGCCATTGACCTTAATCAGTGTGTAAGGCATCCCCGCCCCCAGAAACTCCTCGGTTTCCCAGCCGAACAGGGCGCCATAGAACCGTTTCGCGGCTTCGACGTCGGTGGTCATCAACTCGGTCCAGCTAAACGCGCCATGCTTCATCAGTGCTTCGTGCATCGTCATCCCCTCCACAATTTGAAAAGGAAAAAGCCCGACCCCATGCCGGGTCAGGAGGACAACCGCCGGGGCCACAGCCGATGAATGCTCCACCGCACGACGCCCCAGAGCGTCAGGTCCAGCGCTCGATCGAGGCGAAGCGCGGCGCCGGTGGCGGTGTGCAGCACCCGCTGGCCCTGGGCATCACGCGCTACGCGGGCGAGACGGAACTGACCATCGATCACCGCCACCACGACACTGCCCGTGCTGGGCGCGGCGGCGCGATCGACGACCAGCAAATCGCCATCATGAATGCCTTGGTCCCGAAGTTCGTCCCCTTGCACCCGCATGAAGAACGTCGCTTCGGGATGGCGGATCAGGTGTTCGTCCAGGCTCAAATGCCGTTCGACCTGCTCATCGGCGGGCGCGGGGAACCCGGCGGGAACGGGGGTGGCCAGCAGGGGCCAGCCGGACGCCACCGGTGGGGTGGGGTCCAATTCCGGCGTCCAGGACGGACAACAGGCTTTCAAGGACAGCGTTTCAGCGACGGCGGCGCCCATGAGCGTTATCTCCGATAGTTGCGAATCAAACCGACCACGACCCCAAAGATTTGTAACCGGTCTCCAGGGCGCAGGACGGGATAAGCGGGATTGGCCGGCTTCAGCACGGCCGCGCCGTCCTCCACCGCCAAGGTCTTGAGGGTGAACTCCCCATCCACCACGGCGATGACCACATCGCCGGGTCGGGCCGAGGTGTCTCGTTCCACCACCACCCGGTCGCCCGGGTGAATGCCGGCCTCGACCATCGAGTCCCCGGTCACCGGGATCAGCACGGTGCGCGACGGTTGTTGAATCAGCCAGGCGTCAATCGAACACGCCTCGCCACTATCGCCGCTCAGGGTCGGCAACCCGGCCGGCACCGGCGCGTCGGCGAGCGGCCGCTCGAAAAAGCGGCTCGTGGGCGTCCAGCGCCCGGCCGGCGTGCGCTCCAGATAACCCGCATCCCGTAGCCGCTTAAGCACTTTGCCAATCCCCGCCCGCGACGTCAGCCCCAGCACGGCTTGCAACGCCGCATAGGCGGGCAGGCTGTGCCATCGCGCGTAATAGTCCTGCAGGTGGGCCAGATAGGCGGCATCGTCAGACGGTCGAGCCATGATGATCGGTATTAGTTAACAAATGTTATCTAATTCTAGGAAACCGATCACCGTTGTCAAGCGGGAAATCCGTTCGAGTGAAGTCAGTGGAGGCGAAGGGATCGTTCGGGTGGGAGTCGACCACCTGCCGTGACGTCGAGGATGGACGCCAACCGATCAGCGACATCCAGCGCGGTGGCTTGGCCGGCCAAAACCATGGTCGCATAGCACCCGCAACACGTTGGGTCGGTTCGCCAGAAGCGGCTCGGGGGTGGGGTAGGGTTCGCCCGCTCATCGCCAACACCGGCGACGCCGACCTGATCTTTCTCGCCATTTACACGTTGCGGTTTGCCGGGACGGGCGATGAAGACGTGGAGCCGATGGGACGGGCGAGCGCCGCTTCAGCCGGCGCCGTGCGCCAGTTTCAGGCCGACGATGCCGGCGATGATCAAGCCCACGGAGACCAGCCGCCCAGCGCTGGCGGAATCCCCATAAAACAGGATGCCGACCGCGAAGGTTCCCGCCGCGCCGATGCCGGTCCAGACCGCGTAGGCGGTGCCGATGGGGATATCGCGCTGGGCCAGCCAGAGCAGCGCGCCGCTGGCGGCCATGCCGACCACGGCAATGGTCACGCCCAGCATCAGCCGGCCTGGCGTCTGGGACAACTTCAGGCCGACCGGCCAGCCGATCTCGAACAGGCCGGCGGCGATCAGATAAAACCAGGCCATTTGATCCCCTCCCGTCGTTCAACGCTTGCACAAGCTGGCGCACGGCATCCCATCGCCGTCGCCATCCAACCGGCTCACGCCGCACTGGGTGAGATAGAACCTCGCCTCCTCGCAGCTCGTCATCTGCCCGCAGGTGGACTTGGTGCCGCAGTTCCAGCCGGCCGAGTTGGCGGCGGCCGACGCCGGGGTGGTGGGGGTGGCCGGAGTCGGGGTCGGCGCGACAGGCGGTTTTGCCGGCGTTGATGTCATCTTTCCAAAGATTGTCGCGTAGTTCTCGACAAAACGGTTGCCCCGACCTTGGATGGTCTTGATCCGGCGGGTGCGCTCGATCTCCCATTCATCCGGCGGGTCTTGACGACTCCATGCGGTATAAAGCTGTCGGTCTTGGTTCGACAGGTTGAATCCATACGTATCGGCCATGTAGAACATGATCCGGGCGATGTCCCCCCGAATCGCCTCCGGCGGTTCGGCGCGGCGGGTGTCGCCGTCCACCTCGATGTTGCAGGTTCCAAACGCGCGTTGCTCGCCCGGAATCATCCCCCAGTTGTAATCTCGGCGCTGGCCGTTCACTTCGCCCACCGAGGGTACGAGGTTCATGAGGTCATTGTGCGCTGACTCGAACACGGGATCGACCCGCTGGCAACACTCCCGGCCAGAGACTGTCTTACCGCTGCTTTTAACGCACTCTGGAAAATCTTTCGGGGAGCGCCAGCAGGGGCGGAATCCACCGAACTGAGCCGCCGGGAAAATGTGCTCCGCTTCGATGCGCTGAGCACGGGGCTTATCCGCCAGAGCGGTTAGGCCGCAGCTCGCCAAGTCGATCTTGCGGTCGGCGCTGTAAGCGCAGCCGCAATAGAAGGTCACCCGGTGATCGGTGTAGACCTGGTCGTAGAGCGCTTTCTTGGCGGCGGTGAAGGTACCGGCGGTGTTCGGCAAGTTGCCGGGCGGGGCCGGGGTTCGCGCGGCGGTCGGGCGCTGCGTGGACGGCGCGGACGGTTTCCCGTGAAACCAGTCGGTCTTGGCATTCAAGGCGGCGAGCGCGGCCAGGACGATGGCGGCGAGCAGGCCGGTCAGGATCTTGGGGAGGCGGGTCGAGGCGCGGGAGTTACGGGAACGGGTGGAGCGCTTGGCCATGGGCGGGGTCCAGTCGGGGTGGAAAACGATACACTGTAGCAAAACCCGACGCCGATCTTGATGAGGCCCGCCCGATGCGCCCTGTTTTCCGTTATGGGGCCTGTCCAGTTCGGCACGGCGCTCGTCGCGTCGCTGCCGCTGGCGGCCGAGGTGCTGGCCGGTATCGGGACGGCGGTGTGGTGGGTGCCGCTGACTGTGGGCGACCCGCTAGCGCGGGCGATCCAGGCGGCCCAGCCGAGCCGGTAAGGGTTACAGCGATCCTTGACGATACCGATGCGCCCGTTGTCGGGCCTGCTCGCGCTCGGCGTCGCTCAACCCCGCCTGAACGTCGGGCACCCGATCCAGCGCGTCCCGTTCGCCTTGTTCGGCGGCCAGGCCGAGCCAGGCGTAGGCTTCGATCCGGTCCTCGGCCACGCCCGCGCCCGCCAGGTACAGCATCGCCAGGCTGGTCTGGGCCGGGGCGAAACCTTGGAGCGCGGCTTGTCGCAGCCAGTCAACCGCACGCCCGAAATCCAGATGCGGCGCCAGGGTGTAATAACTACCCAGCTCGAACTGCGCGGCGGCGTTTCCCTGGGCGGCGGCTTTCCCGATCCAGTCCAGGGCGGCTTGCTCGTCGGCGTGGATGCCCTTGCCGGTGACGTAGCGCATCCCCAGCTCCAATTGGGCGCCGGCGTCGCCGGCGGCGGCTCGCTGGTGCAGCTCGGCCAGGGCGGGTGGGATGGACTCCTCCTGATGCTCGCAACCGGCGAGGCCGATACCGAGTAGGATGAACGCGAGGATGGCGCGGCGGGTCATCCGGGCGGCGCGTCCAATGGCTTGGTCAGGCACACGGCGCGGGTCGGGCACAACGCGGCGAATTCGGCGGTGCGTTGCAGGACCGGCGGCGCGGTGTCGCGTGGGATGCGAACGTAACCGTGCCGGGCGAAGAAGTCCGCGGCGGTGGTGGTGAGCAGATAGAGGGCTTGCACGCCCCGCTGGCGGGCGACTCGTTCGGCGTGGGCCAGCAACGCGGAGCCCATGCTTCGTCCCCGCCAGTCCGGCGCGACCGCCAGCGAGCGGAGCAGGGCGACCGTGCCGTACACTTCCAGCCCGATCACGCCCGCCAGATCCTCCCCCGCGCCGCAAGCCCAGAAGTCGTCAAGATGCGCGGCGGTAAGGTCGGCCACGGGCAGGCCGGCGGTGGCCAGCAGGGCGCGAACGGCGGCTAAATCCGGGTGAGGGTGGATCAGCGGGAGATCGGCGGTCATCGGCTCAGTGCCGGCGCGAACCGGCGGCGCCCGGCGCGTGTTCGAGGCTGTCGATCAGCACGGCCAGGGCATAGGCCAATTCGTCGGTGCTCATCCGGTCGCCCAAGACCTGATCGGTCAGGGCGTGCAACCGCTCCGGCAGCCTCGCCAACAGTTGCTCGCCGGTCTCGTAAGAGACGCCTTGGCGGTGGGCATGGGCCAGCGCCACCAGCTTATCGGTGGTGGTGAGGGATTCGGTGGCGTTGGCCAGGCCGTTGCAATAGTGGGTGGGATTTTCTGACATGATGGGGTTTCCAGGACAGCCGGGTCCGACGATAACCTAATTTTCCTTGAGCATGAAAGCCTCTATCCATCGCCATCTTGTGGAAACCGCCTGGGGACTATCCGTCGAACTGGCCGAGGGTATCGCGGCGGCCGGGCCGCTGGCGCTGCCAGAACCGGACGCGCGGGGATTGGGCGTGTTCCTGGCTCGGGCCGTGATCAGCCAACAACTGTCGGTGAAAGCAGCCCGCCGGATCTGGGGACGGGTCGAAGAAGCTGCCCACACGCATGCGGGCGATCTGCTGGCCTTTTGGACCGATGAACGCGCCCTGATCCTAAAGACGTGCGGGGTGTCCGGTCCCAAGGTCCAAACGCTGCTGGCGCTGAACGCGGCCGAAGCGCGAGGCGACTTGTGCCCAACTCGCCTGCGCGCCCTCACCCCCGAGGCCCGTACCGCGCACTTGTGCCGGATTCGGGGCATCGGGCCGTGGACCGGCGACATGGCCGCGATCTTCTATTTTCAGGAACCGGATATCTGGCCGGATCGGGATGCCGCCGCCAATAAAGCCTTCCGCCGCTTGCTTCGCGAGGGTCAATCCTTGACGGAAGCTGCCGCTCAGTTCGCTCCCTTCCGCTCGTTCCTGACGCTGCATCTATGGCGGTGGGTGGATGGGGCGCTCTAAAGCTGCTCCAAAATGGGCTAGGCGAATGTGGGTCAAGTGAGAAAGCGCTCCAGCGTCACGAAGGCGACCCCTGGAGAAACCTTCAGCGGGCTGACGGTAGAGGGGTATCGTTGGATTAAGATCGACTGTTGAGGGTACGCCGGCGAGCGACGGGCAGGAAGACCGCTTAGTGTCACTCGATGAGACGAAATCCCGGTAGTGATGAATCTGGCTCATGCAACATTTGTTTTGCAGGTGATCAATACATTACAGTAGTCATCATTCTATAATATCATTGCGGTATTGCTCCTATGAGCACGCCTAGCTAACCATAAATGATGGTTATCCTGGAGGCCCAGCCAGGGTCAGAGGAGGTATTCATCAGCGCCCACCCCAATGGCCCATTTGTATCCATGGTTGAGATTTGTTGCTGATTACGATGTTGTGTTGGTGATGGGGAAGTCCATGATTTTCCGGCATTGGAAGCGAAAATAAATTTTGGACTACCGAGACATGGTCCCAGAGATCACATCGCAAAATTTCGCTTTCCTATTGCCTTACGAACGGCAGCTTGACCGTCTTGGCGCGCTTGCCGAACGGTACTTTGCCGACGATCCCAGTACCGCCCTGATTAAGCTGCGCCAGTTCGGCGAGGAACTGGCCCGGCAGACCGCCGCGCGCAGCGGCCTTTTGACGGTACCTGACGAGTCGCAATCGGACCTGCTGCGCCGCCTTAAATTCGAGCGGGCGATTCCGCCGGATGTTCTCGACCTGTTTCATCAGGTCCGCCTCATTGGTAACCGAGCCACACATGCAAGTTTCGGCGACCACCGGGAAGCCCTGACGACCCTCAAGATCGCCCGGCAACTGGCGATCTGGTTTCACCGCAGCTTCGGACAGGATACCGGTTTCAATCCCGGCCCCTTCGCGCCGCCGCGTTCTCCGCAGGCAGCCGCCAAATCCGTCATGGAAGAGCTGGAGAAGCTCCGTACCGAACGCGTAAGCCTGCTGAGCGATGCCGAGAAGGCCAGGGAAGAAGCCGAAGCGGCGAAACTGGCTCATGAAAGCGCGGAAGCGCGTGCCCGCCGGATCGCGGAGGAACGGGAGCTTTGGGCCGAGATCGTCCAGGAAGCCGAGGAGCAAAAAAACGCCATCATGGCCGATTTGCTCGCTCTTCAGAATGCTGCGGCCCAGGCTTCACCCCAGCAAAAGGCACAGCAACAGGAGCAGTCTGAGCAAGCCGCCAAAAAGATCGATCTTGATGAGGCGGCGACCCGCGCCATCATTGACGAGCAGCTTCGCCTCCGGGGCTGGGAAGCTGATACGCGAACCCTGCGCTACAGTCAGGGCACGCGTCCGATCAAAGGCAGGACCATGGCGATTGCTGAATGGCCGACCAGCAGCGGTCCCGCCGATTATGCGCTGTTCCATGGCTTGCAGTGTCTCGGCACCGTCGAGGCGAAACGCGAGCGCAAGAATGTCTCCGCCGCCATCGACCAGGCTGAGCGCTATGCCCGCGACATTGCCCTCAAGGTGGGCGAGGCCGAGCCGAGCGGAGGTCCGTGGGACGCCTACCGCGTTCCCTTCGTCTTTGCGACCAACGGACGGCCCTATCTCAAACAGATCGAGACCGAAAGCGGCATCTGGTTCCGCGATACCCGCAAGGCCACCTATCACCGCCGCGCCCTGACCGATTGGCCGACGCCGGACGGGCTGAAAGCCCGACTGGAAATCGACATCGAGGCCGCCGAGGAGGCTCTGAAGACCCAGCCCATGGTTTTCGGCTTTCCCTTGCGTCCTTATCAGCGGCAGGCCGTCGAGGCGGTCGAGCGGCATCTGGGCGACGGCCGCCGGGAAATGCTGGTGGCCATGGCCACCGGCACCGGCAAGACGAAACTCTCCATCGCCTTGCTCTACCGCCTGCTGAACGCGAAGCGCTTCCGCCGCGTGTGCTTCGTCGTGGACCGCAGCGCCCTCGGGCAGCAGACCGGCGGAGAATTTTCCTCAACCAAGGTTGTCGGGACCAAGACCTTTGCCGATATCTTCGATCTCAAGGGGCTGGAGGCGACCGGCCCAGAGCCCGAGACCAAGGTGCATATCTGCACCATCCAGGGCCTCGTGCGCCGGGTTCTCTACAGCGACGATCCTGCCAATGTACCGCCCATTGACCAGTACGACCTGATCGTGATCGACGAGTGCCACCGGGGCTATCTCCTCGACCGCGAACTGTCCGACGCCGAGCTGAGCTTTCGCGGCGAAGCCGACTATATTTCCAAATACCGCCGGGTTCTGGAGCATTTCGACGCAGTCAAGATCGGCCTGACCGCAACGCCCGCCCTGCATACCGTGCAAATCTTCGGCGATCCGGTCTTTACCTATTCCTACCGCGAAGCCGTGATCGACGGCTATCTGATCGACCACGAACCACCAGTCCAGATCACCACCGCGCTCGCGCAGGCCGGGATTCACTTCGCGCGGGGCGAAGCGGTCGAGATGCTGGACACTAGGTCCGGCCGCGTCGATCTGGCTCACACCCCGGACGAGATCGCCTTCGAGGTCGAGGCGTTCAACCGGCAGATCGTGACCGTTAATTTCAACAGGGCCGTGGCTGAGGAGCTGGCAAGACACATCGACCCGGCCCTTCCCGGCAAGACCCTGATCTTTGCCGCGACCGACGCCCATGCCGATATCGTCGTCGATCAGCTCAAGAAGGCGTTCAGGGACCGCTACGGCGAGATCGAGGACGCTTCTGTCCGCAAGATCACCGGCAGTGTGGACAAGGTCAGCGGCCTGATCCGCTCCTACCGCAACGACGATTTGCCAAAGATCGCCGTAACCGTCGATCTTCTCACCACCGGGATCGACGTGCCGAAAATCACGAACCTCGTGTTCCTGCGTCGCGTCAACAGCCGCATTCTCTACGAGCAGATGATGGGCCGCGCGACCCGGCGCTGCGATGAGATCGGCAAGGAGACCTTCCGCATCTTTGACGCCGTCGATCTCTATCCGCACCTCCAGAACCTGACCGATATGCGCCCGGTCGTGGTCAATCCCTCGATCAGCCTGGAGCAATTGTTTGAAGAGCTTGCCAGGGTCGAGGAGGAAGCCCACCGCGAAGAAATCCGCGATCAAATCCTCGTGAAGCTGCGTCGCCGCCTGCGCCAGCTCTCCGGCGAGGCGCGCGCTCAGTACGAAGCGAATGCGGGCGAGACCCCCGAGGCGACCCTGAAACGGCTGGCCGAGGAGCCGGTTGCCGCGAGCGCGGCCTGGATCGGCACAAAGCCCGGTCTGGGCCGTATCCTTGACTGGGACCCGGAGGGGGATGGTCCGGTCTACATTCCCATCTCGAACCACGACGATCAGGTCGTCGGGGTTTCACGCGGCTATGGCAGCGCGGACAAGCCTGAAGATTTCCTTGATGGCTTCACCAGCTACATCCGGAACAACGTCAACCAGATCGCGGCGCTCACCGTCGTGGTGCAGCGCCCGCGCGAGCTGACCCGCGTCCAACTTCGAGAGCTGCGGCTTGCCCTCGACAGGATGGGTTATTCCGACGCCAATCTGCGCCGCGCCTGGCAGGACGCGAAGAACGAGGAGATAGCCGCCTCGATCATCGGTTTCGTGCGCCAGGCCGCTCTGGGTGATGCGCTGATCCCGTTCGAGGAACGGGTCCGCGCCGCCATGCAGCGCATCCTGGCCAGGCATCCCTGGAGCGATCCGCAGCGCAAATGGCTGAGACGCATTGCCGAGCAGATCGAGCGCGAGATCGTCGTGGACCGCGAGGCTCTCGACCATGAGCCGTTCCGGGCGCACGGTGGATTTCCCCGCCTGAACAAAGTGTTTGACGGGCATCTTGAAGCCGTATTGATTGAGTTCAACGAAGAACTGTGGAGAAAGACCGCGTGACCGAGACCGTGACCCGTGACATCGTCGCCAAGCTCTGGAATCTGTGCCATATCCTGCGGGACGACGGGGTAACCTATAACGAATACGTCACGGAGCTGACTTTTCTGCTGTTCCTCAAGATGATGCAGGAAACCGGGCGCGAGGACCGCATTCCGAACGGTTACGGCTGGGCGTCCCTGGCCAGGCGCGAAGGCCTGGAGCAGCTCGAATATTACCGCCGCCTGCTGCTCGATCTTGGCAACACCAGGAAGACGCAGGACCCGACGATCCTTGCCATCTTCGCCGACGCCAACACCAAGCTGCGCAAGCCCGCCAATCTCAAGGCGCTCACCACGGCTATCGACAGGCTCGATTGGTTCTCGGCGCGGGAGGAGGGGCTTGGCAATCTCTACGAGGGCCTGCTGGAGAAGAACGCCGCCGAGAAGAAATCCGGGGCAGGGCAGTATTTCACGCCGCGCCCGCTGATTGACTGCCTGGTGCGGCTCATGAAACCGCAGCCGGGCGAGGTGATTCAGGACCCGGCGGCGGGCACCGGCGGCTTTCTCGTCGCCGCCGACCATGACATCAAGGATCGCACCGACGAACTCTTCGAGCTGACCGAGCAACAGGCATTCTTTCAGCGTAACCAGGCTTACACCGGCGCCGAGCTGGTTCCGGACACGCACCGGCTGTGCCTGATGAACCTGATGCTCCACGGCATCGAATGTACGGTTTCCTGCGCCGATACCCTCTCGCCGGACGGCGAGGCCCTCGGCAAGGCCGACCTGATCCTCACCAACCCGCCTTTCGGGACCAAGAAGGGCGGGGGCCGGCCGAACCGCTCCGATTTCTCGATCACCAACGAGACCTCGAACAAGCAGCTCGCCTTTGTCGAGCACATCATCCGTGCCCTCAAACCCGGCGGGCGCGCCGCCGTCGTCGTGCCCGATAACGTGCTGTTCGAGGACAACACCGGGCGCCGGTTGCGGACCTGGCTGATGAAATTGTGCGACCTCCACACCATCCTGCGCCTGCCGACCGGTATTTTCTACGCGCAGGGCGTCAAGACCAATGTGATTTTCCTCACACGGGGCAAGACCGACAAGGGCAACACCAAGGCCGTCTGGGTCTATGATTTGCGGGCCAATATGCCCGCTTTCGGCAAGACCCGGCCGCTGACCGTTGCGGATTTCGCGCAGTTCGAGGCCGCATTCGGCGCGGACCCTTACGGTAAGGCCGCGCGGACCGATCAGGGCGAGGTCGGACGGTTCCGTTGTTTCACGCGCGAGCAGATCAAGGAGCGGAATGACAATCTTGATATCGCCTGGCTGCGCGACGAGAGCGAGGACATTGAGGAACGCCTGACCGAGCCGGAGGATATCGCCGCCGCGATTATCGGCCATCTGCGCGCGGCGCTTGAGGAGATCGAGGGATTGAGCGAGGAGATCGAGCCGGAGGCTGCGGCGCCAGAGGAGGCAACATGAACGAGCTTCCAGAGGGGTGGGTCGCTACTGAAATAGGTCGCATAGCCAAGATCGAAACAGGGTCAACGCCCTCTACGAAGCATCCAGAATTCTACGGCGGCCGAGTGCCATTCTTTAAGCCTGGTGATTTAGATCAAGGTCGCGAACTCTATAAGGTTGAGAACACCCTTACTGAGGAGGGAGCCGCAGCAGGAAGACTCCTGCCAGCAGGCTCTGTTTTAGTGACGTGCATTGGTAACCTTGGAAAGTCTGGTATCGTCGTTCAGCCATCCGCATTCAATCAGCAGATTAATGCGGTATTGCCAAGCTCCTCCTTGATGCCAGAGTTTACTTATTATTGGGCTCGTATTATTCGCGGTTGGCTTGAGGCAAACGCATCCGCAACGACAGTTACTATCATAAATAAGGGGCGTTTTTCGAAAGCTCCGATAAATCTTCCTCCGCTTAATGAGCAACGCCGCATCGTTGTCAAGCTGGACAGTCTTTTCGAGCGCACCCGCCGTGCCCGAGAGGAACTGTCCCATATCCAACGCCTGATTGAGAATTACAAGAAGTCGATTTTGGAGGCGGCTTTTAGCGGAGATTTGACGAAGGATTGGCGTACGGGCAGGGGGCCAACTGAAACTGCGGCCGAACTGATCGCACGAACGCCTGCGCTTCAACAGTCGCGCGGCGGACGTGAAGCAACGGAAACGGTTATCCCAGGTGTCGCAGCATTATCCGTCAATATTCCTGATCGTGGGCCGCCTGTGGGCTGGAGCTGGGTTCCACTTCGCCGCATAGCACGCCAAGAAACCGGGCACACGCCAAGCCGAAAGCATCCCGAATACTGGGGTGGCGACATTCCGTGGATTGGAATTCGGGATGCTGCGGATCATCACGGCGGCATCATTAATGACACGGCACAGCACCCGACACAGCTTGGCATCGATAACTCGTCGGCTCGCGTTCTGCCGGCTGACACGATTTGCCTATCGCGCACTGCGTCGGTTGGCTACATCGTGCGCATGGGGCGCCCCATGGCAACCAGCCAGGATTTCGTAACCTGGACCTGTAGCGAAGCGCTTGATCCTGATTACCTGCTCTATGCATTACTGGCTGAAGGCGACGAAATACGCCGTTTTGGCAAGGGTTCGACGCATACGACCATCTATTTTCCAGAAGTACGTGCCCTCCATATCTGCCTCGCACCTTTGGAGGAGCAGCGGGAGATTGTGCGCCGTGTGAAGGCCGCGCTCGCTTGGGCTGAAAATATTCGGTCCGAGGCTGAACGAGCAGCAGTTTTGATCCCTAACCTCGATCAGGCCAACCTCGCCAAAGCTTTTCGTGGCGAACTCGTTCCCCAGGACCCGACAGACGAACCGGCGTCCGTCCTGCTGGATCGCATCCGGGGAGAGCAAGCCGCGAAACCACGGATCAGGCGTGGACGCCGTGGGAGGGTTGCAACCGCGCAGGAGGCGATGGCATAGGGATGCCCAGGATTAATCCTGAAATTCTTGTCTGGGCCAGGGAGACAGCAGGCCTTTCTCTTGAGGAAGGCGCAAGCGCGGTTGGGATCAACGCAGCGCGCGGCAGGACGGGAGTGGAGCGTCTTGCTGCTCTGGAGCGGGGCGACGAAGAGCCGGGCCGGCCGCTGCTGCTCAGGATGGCGCAGAAATACCGCCGGCCGCTGCTCACATTTTATCTCGACAAGGTGCCCCGCAAAGGGGATAGAGGACAGGACTTTCGTACAACACCGGGAGCGGGGCCTCCTGCCTATGATGCGACAGTAGATGCGCTGATCCGCGATATCAATACACGTCAAAGCCTTGTCAAATCCCTGCTCGAAGACGAAGAGGCGCTTTCGCTTCCGTTCGTCGCTTCAGCGAACATCAATCAGGGTGCAGAGTCCGTCGCCAGTGCCATCCGCGAGACCCTGCGCCTGAACATCGAGGAGTTTAGGTGGCAGGATTCTGTTGAGGCCGCATTCAAACATCTGCGATCTCGGATCGAGGCGAGTGGCGTTTTCGTGCTGCTCATTGGAAATCTCGGCAGCCATCACACCAATATTTCTCCGGAAGTCTTTCGCGGCTTTGCCATCGCCGATCCGATTGCCCCGTTCGTTGTGATCAACGATCAGGATGCCCGTACGGCGTGGTCTTTTACGGCCCTGCATGAAGTCGCTCACCTGTGGCTTGGGGCAACCGGAATCAGCGGCTCTTCCATGGAAGCCCGCATAGAAACTTTCTGCAATGACGTTGCCGGAAGGATTCTTCTTCCGGGCGACGAAATCCAAATGTTGGCGGGGGTCGGCGACGCACCTCTTGACTGTCCTGGTTCAGCGTGAATTGGAGTTTTCCGGTTCATCGTTAAGAGACAACC
>DAOTGT010000089.1:0-13560 GCA_035447285.1 Candidatus Competibacter sp. | reverse complement strand
TGCGTCATCTATCCACGCGGCTGGTGCGCGGCTGGACGCACCTGGAGCGACAACGCGGCGGCATTGGGCTGCGTGGTCCGGGTGAAACCCAGCTCGAAACCGACCGCCGCCTGCTGGCTGACCGGATACGGCAGATACGCCTGCGTTTGGATCGGGTCGAGCGGCAACGCGAGCAGGGGCGGCGGGCCAGACGCAAGGCCGATCTACCGACGGTCTCGCTGGTTGGTTACACCAACGCGGGTAAATCCACCCTGTTCAATGCCCTGACGCAGGCCGGCGTCTATGTGGCGGATCAATTGTTCGCCACCCTGGATCCGACGCTGCGGCGGCTGGATCTACCAAGCGCCGAGCCGATCGTGCTGGCCGATACCGTGGGTTTCGTCAGCCGTCTTCCGCACGAGTTGGTGGCGGCCTTTCGCTCGACCCTGCGAGAGACCTGTGAAGCCAGCCTGCTGTTGCATGTGATCGACGTCGGCCATCCGGATCGAGACGACATCATCGCCCAGGTGGACGCCGTGCTGACGGAGATCGGCGCGGCGGAGGTGCCCTGCTTGCAGATCTTCAACAAGATCGATCTGACGGGTGAACCGCCTCGGTTGGAGCGGGACGCCGAAGGGCAACCGCGAGCCGTTTGGTTGTCGGCGGCGTCCGGCACGGGCACCGACCTACTGATCGCGGCGCTGGCCGAGCGTCTGCGAGGCGAGACCATGCATGGTTGGTTATGTCTGCCCCCGGCGGCGGCCCGGTTGCGAGCGCGTTTGTTCAGTCTGGACGCGGTGGTGGACGAACGGATTGGGCCGGCGGGAGAATGGTTGATCGAGGTGCGCACATCACGAGGTAATATGGATCTGCTCCGTCGCCGGGACGGCTTGCAAGCGGAATGGGTGCGTTCGGGTCTGGCAATCCCGGCGGTGTGAAGAGTATCGGAGATAACGAATTTTGAGGTACGACATGGCCTGGAATGAACCGGGAGGCGGCAATCGCGATCCCTGGAGTGGAGGCGGCCGCGATCAGGGACCGCCCGATCTGGATGAGGTGATCCGCAAGCTGTCGGACAAGTTTGGCGCCCTGCTGGGTGGTCGGCGCGGTGGCGGCGACGGTGGTGGTGGCGGTGGCAGTGGCAGTGGATCTTCGGGTGCCGGATTTGCCGGGGTCGGTCTGGTGGTCGGGCTGATCGCTCTGATCGGTTGGTTGATCGCCAGTATCTACATCGTCAACGAAGGCCAGCGCGGCGTGGTGCTACGTTTCGGCCGCTATCTGGAGACCACGCTGCCAGGTCCGCACCTGCGGTTGTTTCCCATCGACCGGGTGGAGATCGTGAATGTCGAGCAACGGCGCTTCCGGGAAATCGGCTATCGCTCCGGCGGTAACGGCGGCCGGCAAGCGGCGATTCGTTCGGTGCCGAAGGAGGCGTTGATGTTGACTCAGGACGAGAACATCGTGGACGTGCGGTTGGCGGTGCAATACCAGGTCAAGGATCCTCGCGCCTACCTGTTCCACCTGATCGATCCGGAAAGCGTTCTGGTTCAGGTGGTGGAAAGCGCCGCGCGGGAAACCATCGGCAAAAGCACCATGGATTTCGTGCTGACCGAAGGTCGCAGCGATATCGTGGCCGATATCAAGACCCTCAGCCAGCGCATCCTGGACAGCTACGGCCCAGACCAGCCGGCCGAGGCGCCGCCGACGGGGCAGGAAGCGGTGCAGGCCGGATTGGATAAACAGCAGGGTGGCGCCGGTCTGCAAATCGTGACCGTGGTGCTGCAGGACGCCCAGCCGCCGGAGGAAGTGCAGGATGCATTCGCCGACGCCATCAAGGCGCGCGAGGACGAACAGCGGCTCAAGAACGAAGCCGAAGCCTACGCCAATGAAATCATCCCGAAGGCGCGCGGTCAGGCGGCTCGGCGGCTGCAGGAAGCCGCGGCTTATAAAGAACAGGTCGTCGCCCAGGCCCAGGGCGAGGCCAGTCGCTTCGAGCAGTTGCTGTCGGCGTATCAGAAGGCGCCGGAAGTCACTCGCGAGCGCTTGTATCTGGAGACCTTGGAGTCGGTGTTGTCGCAGACGAGCAAGGTGTTGGTGGATGTCAAGGGTACCAATAACCTGTTATACCTGCCGCTGGATCGCTTGCTCAACCCCGCGGCGGGATCGAATGCGGCCAGCGCGGCGGCAGGAAATTCTTTGTCGGAGACCTTGCCCGCCACCTCATCGACATCAATCGACGGCAGCGCGGCGGCCACACGTTTGCGTGATCTTAACCGCGGTCGGGAGGTGCGCTAATGGCTCTATCTCAATTGCCGGTATCCCGGAACATGCTGCTGGGCGCGGTCTCCGCCATCGTGTTGCTGTTGTCGCTGTCGCTGTTTACGGTGGATGAAACCCAGACCGCGCTTCGCTTTCAGTTGGGTGAAATGGTCGAGGCGGATTACCAGCCGGGCCTGCACTGGAAATGGCCGCTGATCAACAATATCCGCAAGTTCGATCGGCGCTTGCAAACCCTGGATGCCGAACCGGAGCGGTTTCTGACCGCCGAAAAGAAGAACGTCATCGTCGACTCCTTTGTCATGTGGCGGATCCAGGACGTGCGGCGGTTCTACACGGCGGTGGGTGGCGAACCGATTCAGGCCAATGTGCGGCTGGATCAGATCGTCAAGGACGGTCTGCGCAGCGAGTTCAGCAAGCGCACCATCCAGGAAGTGGTATCGGGCGATCGCGACCAGATTATGGAAACCTTGAGTCACCTGCTCAAGGAGCAGGCCAAGCAGTTGGGGATCGCCGCCGTGGATGTACGGATCAAGCGGATCGATCTGCCGCCGGATGTCAGCAATTCGGTGTTTAGCCGCATGAAAGCCGAGCGGTTGCGGGTGGCCAAGGATTTCCGCTCGCGTGGCGCCGAGGCCGCCGAGCGCATCCGCGCCGACGCCGACCGGCAAAGGACGGTGACCTTGGCGGAAGCCTACCGTGACGCTGAACGGCAGCGCGGCGAAGGTGATGCCCAGGCCACCGATATCTACGCCCAAGCTTACGGCAAGGACCAGGACTTCTACAGTTTTTCGCGCAGCCTGACGGCCTATCGACAAAGCTTCGGCGATAAGGGCGATGTGCTGGTGCTACAACCGGAAGATTTTCAGTTCTTCCAGTATTTCAATAAATTGCGATGACCGGAAGCGATGGCTGGGTCGACAACGATATCGCGTCCCCCAGCGAATGCCGCTATGTGGAATGAACTGCTGGCGGCTTTCGGCCTGATGCTGGTGCTGGAAGGTATCTTGCCGTTCCTCAGCCCGGGCCGTTTGCGCCAGACGTTGTTGCAGATGGCAAAACTGGAGGATCGCGCGCTGCGTTTGGTCGGATTGACCAGTATGTTGCTGGGGTTGTTGGTGCTGTATGTATTTCGCTGAGTTCGCCCGATCCATCCTCCACCGGTTTTTCCGAATCTCACCACTTTCCTCCCACCATGACCGCTGAAGATCGCTGGCTTTTGCCTGAAGGTATCGAAGAAATCCTGCCACCCGCCGCTGGCCGGATGGAGCGGCTGCGCCGCGAATTGCTCGATTTGTACGAGAGCTGGGGTTACGAACTGGTTACCCCCCCGCTGATCGAGTTTTTGGAGTCGTTGCTGACCGGCACCGGCAACGATCTGGAGCTGCAAACCTTCAAACTGACCGATCAATTGAGCGGGCGGATGATGGGAGTGCGGGCCGACATGACGCCACAGGTGGCCCGGATCGATGCTCACCTGCTCAAGCGTACCGGCCCGGTCCGGCTGTGCTACATGGGTACGGTGCTGCGTACCCGCGCCGACGGCTTTGGCGGTTCGCGCAGTCCGTATCAGGCCGGGGTGGAACTGTATGGTCACCGTGGCCACGAAAGCGATCTGGAAGTGTTGATGTTGATGTTGGAAACCCTGCAAACGGCGGGCATCGACGGCGCGGTGCATCTGGATTTGGGACATGTGGCGGTATTTCGCGAGCTGGTCCGTCAGGCCGGACTGGATCGAGAGCGCGAGGGGCTGTTGTTCGAAGCCTTGCAGCGCAAGGCCTTACCGGAGATACGCCAGCAACTGGCCGTCTGGGCACTGCCGGCGCCGTGCGAACAAGCACTACTGGCGCTGGCCGAGCTGAACGGGGGGCCGGAGGTGCTGGACGAGGCGGATTTGCGTTTGGTGGCGGCCGGCGAGGCCGTGCGCGACGCGCTGGCGATGCTGAGGCGGCTGGTGGCGGCCCTGCTGCGGCGCTGGCCGGAACTGCCGATTCATATCGATCTGGCCGAACTGCGGGGATATCGCTATCACACCGGCGTACTGTTTGCGGCCTACGTGCCGGGACAGGGGCAGGCGGTGGCGCAAGGCGGGCGCTACGACGAGATTGCCCAGGTGTTCGGTCGGGCCCGACCGGCAACCGGTTTCAGCACCGATTTGGCGACGTTGCTGTCGCTGGCGCCGCCGGTGGAGGTCGCCGCTACCGGCATTTACGCCCCACCGGTCGGGGATGCAGCGCTGGAGCGGCGAGTGGCGACGTTGCGAAGCCGGGGAGAACGAGTGATTCGCGCCTTGCCGGGTGCGACGGCGGCGCCAGAAACCCTGGGTTGCGATCGGCTGCTGGTCCAGCGGGATGGGGAATGGGACGTGGTTCTCCCGCCGGTGCCCTCCGCCGCGAACGAATAGCCATTTCTCAGGAAATATCGGGATAACACTGACATGGGCAAGAATGTAGTCATTATCGGCGCGCAGTGGGGCGACGAAGGCAAAGGCAAGATCGTCGATCTGCTCACCGAGAGTGCCGCGGTGGTGGTGCGGTTTCAGGGTGGGCACAACGCCGGACACACTTTGGTCATCAACGGTCGTAAGACCGTGCTGCATCTGATTCCCTCCGGTATCCTGCGCGAAGGCGTGCACTGTCTGATCGGTAACGGCGTGGTGCTGTCGCCGACGGCGCTGCTGGCCGAGATCGATCGACTGGAAGCGCAGGGAGTCGCGGTGGTGGATCGACTGCGGATCAGCGAGGCTTGTCCGCTGATCCTGCCCTATCACATCGCCTTGGATCAGGCGCGGGAAAAAGCACGCGGTGAGCGGGCGATTGGTACCACCGGCCGCGGTATTGGGCCGGCCTACGAGGACAAGGTATCGCGGCGGGCGGTGCGCTTGGGCGATCTATTCCAGCGCGAGCGTTTCGCCGCCAAGCTCGGCGAGGTGCTGGATTTCCACAACTTCGTGCTGCGGCATTATTTCCAGGCCGAAACAGTCGATTTTCAGCAGGTGCTGGAAGAGACGCTGGCCATGGCCGAACGGCTGCGACCGCTGGCGGCGGATGTAACCGATCTGCTGGACGCGCATCGCCGGCGCGGCGACAACATACTGTTCGAGGGCGCGCAGGGCGCGCTGCTGGATATCGATCACGGGACTTATCCCTATGTCACCTCGTCCAATACCACCGCCGGCGGCGCGGCCACCGGGACCGGATTGGGGCCGCGTTATCTGGATTATGTGCTGGGGATCACCAAAGCCTATGCAACCCGGGTCGGTGGCGGGCCGTTTCCGACCGAACTGTTTGACGAAACCGGCGAGTATCTGGCCGACCGGGGGCACGAATTCGGTTCGACCACCGGCCGTCGGCGGCGCTGTGGCTGGTTCGATGCCGTGGCGTTGCGCCGCTCGATCCTCAGCAACAGCGTGACGGGTCTGTGCGTGACCAAGCTGGACGTGCTGGACGGGCTGGACAGCATTCGGATGTGCGTGGATTATCGCTGTGGGGTGGAACGGCTGGACCATGTGCCCCTGGGTGCCGAAACACTGGCGGCTTGCGAGCCGATCTACGAGGAGATGCCGGGCTGGCGGGATTCGACCTTCGGGGTGCGGCGGTATGAGGACTTGCCGGCCGCCGCTCGGGCTTATCTGCGCCGCATCGAGGAATTGGCCGATGCCCCGATCGACATCATTTCCACCGGCCCGGATCGGGCGGATACCATCGTGTTGCGAGACCCGTTCGCTGGGTGAGGGAGCGGGAAAGCAAAAGGCCCGGTTATCGACCGGGCCTTTTGCAATCTGGTGCCGAAGAGAGGACTTGAACCTCCACTGGGTTACCCCAACTAAGACCTGAACCTAGCGCGTCTACCAGTTCCGCCACTTCGGCTTGAGCGTCGCGCCGGTTACGGCGACAACGGGAGCGCACTATACGGATTGCTTCCCAGCCTGTCAATCGTTTCCGATTCATATTCTTGTAACCATTTCGAAGCGTTCTCATGACTCAAAAAAAACGTAGTTCCTGGCGACAAATGGACCCTTTTCTGGCCCGGGAACAGGAGCAGTATGGCCGTCCCTCTCCCAGCCGCGAGTTCATTTTGCAGTATCTGGAAGAGCGGGGGATGCCGCTGACCTTGGAAGCCTTATGCACCGAATGGGACATGGAGGAAGGCTGGGAAGTCGAAGCCCTGTCCCGTCGCTTGCGGGCCATGGAGCGGGACGGGCAACTGATCCGCAATCGCCGCGAAGGCTACGGGCCGGTCAGCAAGATGAACCTGGTGACCGGGCGGGTGATCGGTCATGCCGAAGGCCACGGATTTCTGATCCCCGACGAAGGCGGCGACAGCCTGTTTCTCTCCCCTCGGCAGATGCGCAAGCTGCTGCACGGTGATCGGGCGGTGGTGCGGGTGATCGGGGTGGATTATCGGGGCCGGCGCGAAGGCGCGGTGGTCGAGGTGCTGGAGCGCAATACCGAGACCGTGGTGGGTCGGTTTTGCGAGGAGCGCGGCGCCTGCTTCGTCATTCCTGACAACAAGCGCATCAATCAGGACATCATCGTGCCGCCCGACGGTCGCGGCGATGCTCAAGCCGGGCAGATCGTCATCGTCGAACTGATCGAACAGCCCAGTGGGCGAACCCGGCCGCTGGGCCGGATCAAGGAGGTGCTGGGCGAACACATGGCGCCGGGGATGGAAGTACGGATCGCCATCGCCAGCCATGGCATCCCGGTGGAATGGCCGGAGACGGCATTGGTCGAAGCGCGCGATTTTGGCGAGGCGGTGCCGGAAGCGGCCAAGCAGGGCCGCTGGGATTTACGGGCGACGCCGCTGGTAACCATCGACGGTGTCACCGCCCGCGATTTCGACGATGCGGTGTACTGCGAGCGGCGAGGCGCCAACTGGCGACTGCTGGTGGCCATCGCCGATGTGTCCTGGTATGTGCGGCCGGGCACGGCACTGGATCAGGAAGCACGCAAGCGCGGCAATTCGGTGTATTTTCCGGACCGGGCCATTCCGATGTTACCTGAGGCGCTATCCAACGGCTTGTGTTCGCTGAATCCCGAGGTGGATCGGTTGTGCATGGTCTGCGAGATGACCTTCAATACCGAGGGCCGCATTGTCCGTTCACGTTTCGCCGAGGCGGTGATGCGCTCCCACGCCCGGCTGACCTACGACACCGTGGCAACCATCGTCGTCGACCGCGATCCGCGAGTCCGCGCCGAATTTGCCAAGGTGGTACCGCACCTGGATCGATTGCACGACTTGCATCAAGTGTTACGGACGGGTCGAGAGCAACGCGGGGCCATGGACTTCGATACCCAGGAAACCGTGATCGAATACGGAGCAGATCGCAAGATCGAACGGATTTTGCCGACCGAGCGCAACGACGCGCATCGTTTGATCGAGGAATGCATGATCTCTGCCAACGTGGCGGCGGCGCGTTTCCTGCAACGCCACAAGATGCTGGGCTTGTACCGGATTCACGAGGGGCCGAGCACGGATCGCCTGAACAAGTTGCGGGCCTTTTTGGGTGAGATGGGGCTGGGTCTGGGTGGCGGCGACAAACCTTCGCCGCTGGACTATACCCGGCTGCTGATTCAGGTTCGCGACCGGGCCGACGCCCATCTGATCCAGACGGTGATGCTGCGTTCCTTGGCTCAGGCGATCTACAACCCAGGCAATGCCGGTCATTTCGGGTTGGCGTTGGAAGCCTACGCCCATTTCACGTCGCCGATCCGCCGCTATCCCGACTTGCAGGTGCATCGCGCCATCCGCCATGTGCTCAACGGCGGCAAGCCGGCCGATTTCCCTTTTACCCATGCCGATCTGATCGGCTTGGGCGAGCATTGCTCGATGACCGAGCGGCGGGCCGACGAGGCGGTACGCGATGCGGTGGAGTGGTTGAAGTGCGAGTTCATGCTGGACAAGATCGGGCAAGTATTCGACGGCATTATCACCGGGGTCACGGGTTTCGGCCTGTTCGTGGAATTGCGCGAGGTATTCGTGGAAGGCTTGGTGCATGTGACTTCCCTGCGCAATGATTATTACCAGTTCGATCCGGTGGGCCACCGTCTGCACGGTGAGCGGTCCGGGCAGGTCTATCGTTTGGGCGATGGCCTGCGGGTGCGGGTGGCGCGGGTCGATCTGGACGAGCGCAAGATCGATTTCGAGCCACTCGAAAGCGAGCGCGGCGAGAAGGCTGAACGCCGAAGCCAGCGGAGCCGTCGCCGGCGCAAGGAATGAAGCCCATGGCCGAGGAACTGATTCATGGCGTGCACGCGGTGGCGGCGGTGCTGAAATACGAGCCGGAGCAGTTGCGTGGCTTGTGGGTGGAGGTACAGCGGCGGGATGCGCGGATACAGGCGCTGCTGGACGAGGCCGCCGATCGAGGGGTGCCGATTCGACCGGTCAATCGGGCTGAATTGGATCGAATGAGCGGCGGTGCGCGCCATCAGGGTATCGTTGCGCGGTTAGCGGTTCAGCAACGAACTCACGACGAGGCGGATTTGCCGACCTTGCTAGCGGCGGCTGGACCGGCGTTGCTGCTGGTGCTGGACGGGGTGCAGGATCCGCACAACCTCGGCGCTTGCCTGCGTGGCGCGGCGGCGGCGGGCGCGCATGCCGTGATCGCGCCCGCTGACCGCGCCGCCGGTTTGAATGCGACGGTGCGCAAGGTAGCCTGCGGCGCGGCGGAGATCATACCGTTCGTTGCGGTGACCAATCTGGCGCGGACGCTGCGCGAGTTGCGGCAACAGGGGCTTTGGATCGTCGGCGCGGCCGGCGAGGCGGATGCCAGCCTGTATGAGGTGGATTTCACCCTGCCGACGGCTATCGTGTTGGGCGCGGAGGAAAAGGGGTTGCGGCGGTTGACCCGCGAGGTTTGCGACCGGCTGGCGCGAATCCCGATGGTCGAGAACGGGGTCGAAAGTTTGAACGTATCGGTGGCGGCGGGGATTTTTCTGTTCGAGGCGCGGCGGCAGCGCGGCGTGAAAAATAATGGATATATTTAAAGCTGTGTCCGGTACAGCTTGAGGTTGAGGTGGAACAATGAGTTTCAAGAATGCGCGTGCAGTTCAAAAATGCAGGGTATTGACATTGGCGATGGGCGTGATCGGGCTTGGCCTTTGGTCCCATTCCAGCATGGCGGAGGCTCCCGCGACCGCTTTTGGTGAGTACGCCGGTAGCGGTTGTCCCTCCAAAGCCAAGGCGAATACCTGTTTGCCCACCAAGGCGAGCGATCATGTCAGCATTCTGCATGACCAGGAAACAGAGGCCAAGATCAATGTAAAGATTGTCTTCGATAAAGGTCATATTTGCGCCCTGGAAGGCGGAGCCGTGTGGTCAGAGGGTTCTTTTATGCTTCATGCGGATGGCCTCGACCCTGAGAAACCTTGTCAACTGCTGTTGCAAATTAAGGGTTCCGAACTGACACTGGAGGATGCGGGAGGGCTTTGTCGCGAAGTCTATTGCGGGGCGCGTGGAACCTTCGAAGGCGCGCGTTTCAAAAAGCGACCATAGCACTCTTGTAACGGAGGTTTGTTCGCAATCGATCATGGTTTGGAAGCAATGACTTTGCCGGGAGAAGAACATCATGCGTGCCAGTGTTAAAAGTCAATTCAGAACGTTCAATGCACCCTTGGAAGGGGTCGTGAAGTACATGTATCTGGATATTAAAGGCTTGGTTACCATTGGAGTCGGCAATCTCATCGATCCGATCAATGCGGCATTGAATCTACCATTTCGTTATAAAAACAAACCGGGCGTCACGAATGCCGGCCAGCCAGCGAGTAGGGCCGATATCGAAGCTGAGTGGAAACTGATCAAAGGTAAACAAGAACTCGCGCAAAAAGGACACCGTGCGTGCGAACCCCTGACCAAACTGGAGCTTGATGATACAGCCATCAATACCCTAATTGATCAACGCCTTATGCAAAACGAAAGTTTTCTTAAGCGTCAAAAGGCATTCAAGGACTTCGATCAGTGGCCAGCCGATGCGCAACTGGGACTATTGAGCATGGCTTGGGCGATGGGACCGGGTTTTTCGGCAAGCTGGCCGAAATTCAGCGCGGCCTGCGAGAAAATGGATTTCGATGCGGCGGCGGAGAATTGTAAGATGAGCGAAGCTGGCAATCCCGGTGTCATTCCACGTAATAGGGCCAACAAGCGCCTGTTCCAAAATGCGGCGGCTGTACTTGCCGGTGAAGGGGATGGTTTTTATAAGCGAGAGATTCTGTACTATCCACAAGTATTGCTGAAACCAGTGATTATCAGCAATTAAATAACTGGTTGGGATCAGGGGTTATGGAATTAAAAAAGACTTTGGCGGATTGCAAGAGCGTCAGGGTACCGCGACGGGTGGTTCAAAGCGCGTCATTTCCAAATATCCCTGACCCTGAAGTTCTCGATCGCTAGCGTGGTCATGTACCGCTACTGCCCCTTCCCAATACCGTACCGTCAGCCGCATTTCCTGGTCGGCGATTTTGGGGGTGACGGTCAGATCCAGTTTCTCGGTCGGCACGCGCAGCCGCCAGCCGGCGGGATAGCGGTCGCCGGTGCGCGGGCTGGTCCACGCACCGAGCGGTTGCAAGTCCACCTCGTTCCAGCGCAGCATGCGCGCCGAGCCATCGGCCGCGACCAGCATGCCTTTGCTGAACGGATCGACGCCGCCATTCTTGCGGCGCAGCCGATAAAACATGACGTCCCGTCCATCGTCGAGTTGCAGCGCGAACCAATCCCAGCCGCTTTGCTCCGGCCCCAGCGCGCTGGTACTCCATTCCCGGTCTAGCCAGCTCGCACCGCTGACAGTGAACATCTGTCCGTTGAGACTGATCGTGCCTCGGGTCGGCAGGCGGGTCAGGGAGTAGTAGTAAGAGGCATTGCCGGGTTCGGCGCTTTTCTGACTCAAGCCCTGTTCTCCTTGCAAGACCAGCGGCTTGGCGGTGTCCAGCAGCAGATCGACGGCGATGTCGTCTTGGTGCGCCCGCACCCGCAGTGGAAACGGCTCGGGTCCGGTGCTCGCCAGCTCCCAATCTTCCAGCCAGACGCGCAGCGGCGCTGCTTGCGCGCCGGCCAGCCCCATTGCGCCCCGGCTGAAGCGCTCGAAAGCCCAATGCCTGTTATCGGTTACGTCGGTCAGCGCGAAATGACCCATGTAGACCTGATTGGTGCGCCAAGCCGAATCCGCAACCGGCGCGGTCGGGGCCAGCGCGATGCGGAATAGAGTCAATTGGTAACCGAATTCCCGGCCGCTGGCATCGGTCAGATTGCCGGTCACGTACCACCATTCATTACGAAATTCCGGGTGTGGGCCGTGGTCGGTGGGGAAGACGAACGGTCGCGGCTGGTAAGCTCGCTGGTAGCCAGCGCTGTCATCGCCACCCAGAGCGGAGCCAACGCTGACGTCGCCGCTCACGTTGTTCTGCGGCTGGGTGTGAGGCCAGAAGTAATAGCCGGTCGCCGTCAGGGCCAGAGCGGCGAACAGGATCGCTAATCCAACTCGCCAAAATCGCCGATTCATGAACCCGAACATCCGTTACTCGCTGCGCAACGCGTCGGCTGGACGGGCGCGGGCCATCCGCCAGATCGGATACAATCCGGCCAGCAACGCGGCGCCGATCGCCAGCGCCAGCGTTTCCAGCAATAACAGCGGGTTCACTTGAAACGGCAGGCTCCAGCCGAAGGCTCGGCGATTGATCACGAAGATCAGCACCGCCGCCAGCAGCAGTCCGGTCGGTAGCGCCAGCAAGCCGGCGGTGGCGCCCATGAACCCCGTCTGTAACGAGACCAGCCCGCCGATTTCTCCCGCCGTCATCCCGGTGGCGCGTAGCACCGCGAATTCCCGCGCCCGCTCCAGTTGCAGGGCCAGCAGCGCGCTCAACACGCCGACCACCGCCACCAGGATTGCCAGCAGCCGCAGCACGTTGGTGATGGTGAAGGTGCGGTCGAAGATGTCCATCGTGATGCCTTGGATGTCGCGGTTGGAGCGGATCAGCAAAGGCTGAATCGGTCCCAGCCGTTCCCGCAGGCGTGTCCGCAGGGTTGTCAGATCCGTGTTCGCCGCCGCGAATACCGCCGCCGAACCGACCGCCGGATCGTGCCAATAGCGTTCATAGCCGGAGCGGTGCAGCAAAATCCGGCCGTGCTCCGAACCGTAGTCCAGAAATACCCCGGCGATGGCGAACGAGTGTGGTCCCTGTCCGGTCGATAGCGTTATCCGATCGCCGGCCGAGATCTGGCGGCGGTAGGCCAGCGGTTCGGAAATCAACACCGCCTCGCCGGTTTGGAATAGTCGCCAGGCGGTGTCCGCGTCGCCAGCGATCAGGTGGTAGCCAGTTTGGGAGGCGGGGGCCAGTTCCACCGTAAGCAGAGTTACGGGGCGGCGCTCCAGTTCGATTTTGAGGGCGCGATAGGTGGAGATGGCCGCCACACCCGGCGTATCCCGCAGCACCGCCAGCGCGGCGGAAGTCAGCACATCCGAGCGGTCGCCACCGTCTTCGACGGCAGGCGAGGCCACATAGAGATCGGCGTTCAGCAGGTCGTCGATCCAGATCGCCACGCCGCCGCGAAAGCTATCCACCATCACTCCGACCCCGACCGTGGTGGAGAAAGCGACCATCAGCGCCGCAACCGCGATGCCGGTGCGGCTCAGATGGCGGGCGACGTCGCGGTTGGCCATCCGCGCCAGCAACCCCAGTCGGGTGGTCAGCGGCCGGCTCAGCCGGACCAGCCCGACCATGGCCGGCGGCGTCAGCAGCGCGCAGCCAAGAATCAACAGGAACAGTCCGGCGAAACCCGCCGTCAGTGAATGGGAAACTATCAGTACCAGGCCACCGCCGGCCATCAACCCCAGGCCGACCAGCAGCAGCCGGGGCAGGGCGGCGCGCCAGCGGGTTTCGAGGTGAGCACGGCTCAGCACCGCGCCCGGTGGCGCGTCGGCGGCTTCCCGCGCCGGCAACCACGCCGCCGCCAGTGTCGCCAGCAGACCGAATGCCGCTCCTTTGATCAGCGACCACGGCTCGATCACCAGCTCGCGGACGCTGAGCGTGAAATACAAGTCGTTGATGCTGCGGGTTACCAGATGCACCAGTCCCGATCCTAGCCACACCCCCAGCACCCCGCCGAGCAGCGTGCCTGCCAGGCCCAGCAGCAGCGCCTCGCCCAGTACGCCGGCGAACAGTTCCCGGCGGCTGACGCCCAAGGCTCGCAACAGGCCCAGCAAGGCGCGGCGCTGCACCACCGAAAAGGTCATGGCGTTATAGATCAGGAACATGCCCACCACCAGCGCCAGCAGGCTCATGGCGGTCAGGTTGAGCGAGAAGGCGGCGC